>DATBSZ010000265.1:0-9071 GCA_036559525.1 Burkholderiales bacterium | reverse complement strand
ACAAAAAGGCCCGGCGCGCGCCGGGCCAGCTAGGTTACTTGCCGAGCCTCAGTCCGTACAGGCTGTGGATTTGGTTTCGGTCTTGGTGTCGGGTTTCTGATCGGGTTTCGCGTCGGTCTTGGTATCGGTTTTCGTTTCCGGCTTGCCTTTTTCCTCAGGCTTCTTTTTCGACCCGCCCTTGAAGTCGGTGGCGTACCAGCCGCCCCCTTTCAGCTGGAAGCCGGCCGCGGTCAGCATCTTCTGCATGCCCGGCTTTCCGCAGGAGGGGCAGTCGGTGAGCGGCGGCTCGGTCACCTTCTGCAGGACCTCGAGCTCCTGGCCGCACGCGCTGCAGCGATATTCGTAGATCGGCATGCCGCGATTATATCGCTGATTTCAGAAAGGAATATCGTCTTCCATGTCATCGAACTTGCCGGCGGGCTTCTTCGCCGCAGCCGGTTTCGGCTCGGCGGTCCTGGATTCCATGGCGGGCTCACCGCGGGGCTCGCCGCGGGGTTCCCCTGAGCCCGCGCGCGAGCCGAGCATTTGCATGCGCTCCGCGACCACTTCGGTCGTGTAGCGGTCCTGGCCTTCCTTGTCCTGCCACTTGCGCGTGCGTAGGCGCCCCTCGATGTACACCTGCGAGCCCTTCTTCAGGTACTCGCCGGCGATCTCGGCAAGCTTTGCGCGGAAAACCACGCGATGCCACTCGGTTTCCTCTTTCTTTTCGCCGCTCGTCTTGTCGTTCCATTGGAAGGACGTCGCCACCGAAACGTTGGTAATGGCCGCGCCGTCAGGCATGTAGCGCGTTTCCGGATCGCGCCCGAGATTGCCGACCAGAATGACCTTGTTTACCGATGCCATAGTCAGACCTCCCCAGTAATCAGTTTACGAACTCTATGCTCATCCCACTGCCCCGGCACGACTTTAAGCCGGGCGATGCGCTCCGCAGCCACGACCTCCGCCTCGCGCACGCCCTTCACTCGCGCCAGCGCCTCGCGCAGCCCATCGAGGTTCACTCCCGATGCAATGGGAAACGTAAGACTCGAAAGCTCGTTGACCGCAGGCGGGTGCCGCATGCCGGCTGCGAGCACGAGCCATACTGCGGACAGAACAGCGCAGGCGGCGAATACCCCGGTAGTCCCGTAGCGCGAAGCAACCCAGCCGCCGAGCAGTCCACCGAAGAACACTCCCAGAGTCTGCGTGGTGTTGTAGACCCCGATGGCAGCGCCGCGGCCCGCTGCCGGCGCGCGGCGTGAAACGAGCGACGGCAGCAGTGCCTCCAGCACGTTGAAGGCCACGAAGAATCCGAGCATCACGGCGGCGAGGACCGCGATGCCGCCGCCGAGGACGGCGAACGCCGCCTCGGCGCCGACCAAAAGCGCGACTGCCCCGACCAGGACCGGCTTCGAAGCGTTGCGCCGGTCCGCGTACAGGACCGCCGGCACCATCAGAACGAACGACCCCAGCACGACCGGCAGATACAGCTTCCAGTGCTCGGGCAGCGCGAGCCCCGCCTGGACCAGGAGCGGCGGCACGACGACGAACATCGCGTAAAGCACGACATGCAGGATGAAGATGCCGGCGTTCAGGCGCACGAGCTCGGCGTCGAGCAGCGCAGCTCGCACCGAGCCCGCGGCGGGCGCGGCGCGGCCGTGCGCCGGCGGATCGGGCACCTGGAACTTCACCACCGCCATCGCAGCGAGGCAAAGCGCGCCGGTGAGGGCGAACAGGCCGTCCATGCCGATCGCGCGGTAGAGAAGCGGCGCCCCCACCAGCGACAGCGCGAACATGAGCCCGATCATCGAGCCGATCATCGCCATCACTTTCGTGCGGTGCTGGTCGCGCGTGAGGTCCGCGGCGAGCGCCATCGCGACCGACGAGATCGCCCCGGCGCCCTGCAGGGTGCGCGCGCCAATCATCGTCCAGATGTCGTGCGCGATCATGCCGAGAAAGCTGCCCGCGGCGAACACTGCGAGGCCCGCATAGAGCACGGGCTTGCGCCCCCAGCGGTCCGAGGCCATGCCGAACGGGATCTGCAGGATTCCCTGCGAAAGGCCGTAGGCGCCGAGCGCAACGCCGACCAGCGTGAGGTCGTCGCCGCCCCGGATGTTCGCCGCGTGCACCGCGAGCACCGGAAGGATGAAGAACAGGCCCAGCATGCGCAGGCCGAAAACGCCGGCGAGGCTCGCGCCCGCGCGCACCTCGACGCTGGTCATTCTTTCGGTCATTGATAGCTGTGGAGGCGGGAATGCGAGACGCGCTATAGTAGCCGGTTTCACTTTCGAAATTGCAGATGGACAGCATCCGCGTTCGCGGCGCGCGAACGCACAACCTGAAGAACCTCAGCCTCGAGCTGCCGCGCAACCGGCTCGTCGTGATCACGGGACTCTCGGGCTCGGGCAAAAGCTCGTTTGCGTTCGACACGCTGTACGCCGAAGGCCAGCGGCGCTACGTCGAGTCGCTGTCGGCCTACGCGCGCCAGTTCCTCGAGCTGATGGCGAAGCCGGAAGTGGATCTGATCGAGGGGCTGTCGCCCGCGATCGCGATCGAGCAGAAGGCGGCGAGCCACAACCCGCGCTCCACCGTCGGCACGGTGACCGAGATCCACGACTATCTGCGCCTGCTCTACGCGCGCGCCGGCACGCCCTACTGCCCGGAGCATGCGCTCGCGCTCGAAGCGCAGAGCGTGGCAGAGATGGTTGATCAGGTCGCGGCGCTGCCGCCAGAGAGCCGGGTGATGATCCTCGCGCCGGTCGTCGCCGGCCGCAAAGGCGAGCAGGCGGACCTGCTGGAAGAGCTGCGCGCGCAGGGATTCACCCGGGTACGCATCGACGGCACGGTTCGCGACCTCGATTCGGCACCACGACTCGCAAAGAACGCCAAGCATTCGGTCGACGTCGTCGTCGACCGGCTGCGGGTGCGGCCCGATGCGAGGCAGCGGCTGGCCGAATCCCTCGAGACCGCGCTACGGCACGCCGACGGTAAGGTCGTCGTAGTCGAAGCGGACAACGGCAAGGAGCACCTCTTTTCAGCCCGGTATTCGTGTCCGGCGTGCGACTACTCGCTGCCCGAGCTCGAGCCGCGCCTGTTCTCCTTCAACAACCCGGCCGGCGCGTGTCCGCGCTGCGACGGCCTGGGCGCGGTGGAGTTCTTCGACCCCGCGCGCATCGTCGCGCATCCCAACCTGTCGCTCGCGAGCGGCGCGATCCGCGGCTGGGATCGCCGAAATCATTTTTACTATGCGATGCTGCAGTCGCTCGCCCGGCACTACCGCTTCGATATCGAGAGCCCGTGGGAGTCGCTCGACGACCGGATCCAGAGCCTCATCCTGTACGGCTCGGGCAAGGACAAGATCGCCTTCCACTACCCCTCCGAGCGCGGCCGCAGCGCGGTGAAGGAGCACGCCTTCGAGGGCGTGATCCCGAACCACGAGCGCCGCTACCGCGAGACCGATTCGATGGCAGTGCGCGAAGAGCTCGCCAAGCTGCGCAACGTGCGCTCCTGTCCGGAATGCGGCGGCACGCGCCTGCGCCGCGAGGCGCGTCACGTCCGGGTCGCTGAAAAAACCATCTTCGAAGTGTCGCGCTGGCCGCTGCGGCAGACGCTGGAGTTCTTTGGACACCTCAGGCTCCAGGGCGCAAAGGGCCAGGTTGCGGAGCGCGTGGTGCGCGAGATCGCGAGCCGGCTGCAGTTCCTGGTGAACGTGGGCCTCGAGTATCTCTCGCTCGAGCGCTCGGCCGAATCGCTTTCGGGGGGCGAAGGGCAGCGCATCCGGCTGGCGAGCCAGATCGGCTCCGGGCTGACGGGCGTGATGTACGTGCTCGACGAGCCCTCGATCGGCCTGCACCAGCGCGACAACGCAAGACTGATCGGCACGCTCCAGCAGCTGCGCGACCTCGGCAACTCGGTGATCGTGGTGGAGCACGACGAGGAGGCGATCCGCGCCGCCGACTACGTGGTCGACATGGGCCCGGGCGCGGGCGAAGCCGGCGGACGCATCGTCGCGCAGGGGTCGCCTTCCCAGGTCATTGCCAATCCGGAATCGCTGACCGGCCGCTATCTCGCGCGCGAGCTCACGATCGCGGTGCCCGAGCGGCGCCGCCGCTCGAAGCAGAAGATCGTTCTCGAAGGCGCGCACGGCAACAATCTGAAAGAGGTGGATCTCGAGCTGCCGCTCGGGCTGCTCGTCTGCGTCACCGGCGTGTCGGGGTCGGGCAAGTCCACGCTCATCAACGACACGCTCTACGCCGCGGTCGCGCGCACGCTGTATGGCGCGGCGGCGGAGCCGGCGCCGCATCGCGCGCTCACCGGCGTCGAGCAGGTCGACAAGGTGATCAGCGTCGACCAGAGCCCGATCGGGCGCACCCCGCGCTCCAACCCGGCGACCTACACCGGCCTGTTCACGCCGATCCGCGACCTTTTCGCTGGCGTGCCCGAGGCGCGGCAACGCGGCTACGACACGGGCCGCTTCTCGTTCAACGTGAAGGGCGGGCGCTGCGAAGCCTGCCAGGGCGACGGCGTCACGCGGGTCGAGATGCACTTCCTGCCCGATCTCTACGTCGCCTGCGATGTCTGCCACGGCAAGCGCTACAACCGCGAGACGCTGGAAATCCGCTACAAGGGGCGAAACGTCCACGAAGTGCTCGAGATGACGGTCGCCGAGGCGCATTCCTTCTTCTCCGCGGTGCCGCCGATCGCGCGCAAGCTCCAGACGCTGACCGACGTCGGCCTGGGCTACGTGCGCCTCGGACAGTCGGCGACCACCCTCTCGGGCGGCGAGGCGCAGCGCGTAAAGCTCTCGCTCGAGCTTTCCAAGCGCGATACCGGCCGCACGCTCTACATCCTCGACGAGCCGACCACGGGGCTGCATTTCCACGACATCAAGCTCCTGCTCGAGGTGCTGCACCGCCTGCGCGATGCCGGCAACACCGTGGTCGTGATCGAGCACAACATGGAAGTGATCAAGACCGCCGACTGGGTGATCGATCTCGGGCCCGAAGGCGGCGAGCGCGGCGGCCGCATCGTGGCTGCCGGGACCCCCGAACAGGTTTCTGAAATCCCGGAAAGCCATACCGGCCGCTATCTGAAGCAGGTCTTGACATTTACGAACGTTCGTTCTATTTTGGCGCCTGTATGACGGCCCCGACCAAAGGCGAGCAGACCCGCGCCGCGATCCTCGACGAAGCACTCAGGATCGCGAGCAAGCTCGGCCTCGAGGGGCTGACGATCGGCAGCCTGGCCGACGCCACCGGCATGTCGAAGTCGGGGCTGTTCGCGCATTTCGGCTCGCGCGAAGACCTGCAGCTCGCGGTGCTCGAGCACGCGGCCCAGCGTTACGGTGAGCAGGTGTTCGTGCCGGTGCTGAAGATCGAGCGCGGCCTGCCGCGGCTGCGCGCCCTTTTCGAGCGCTGGCTCGACTGGACGATCGAGTCCGGCCTCCCCGGCGGCTGCATCATGATCTCGGCGGCCGCCGAGTATGACGACCGGCCAGGGCCGATCCGGGACGCGGTCATTGCCAACCAGCACCGTGGCAACGCGATCAGCCAGAAGGCGGTCCGCCTTGCCATCGAGGAAGGGCACCTCAGCCCAGGAACCGACCCCGAGCAGATCAGCTTCGAAATGCTCGGCATCGTTCTCGCGAGCCATAACCATCGACGTCTGCTCGGAGACCGGGAAGCGCGTAAGCGAGCGCTTACGGCATTCGACGAGCTCATCTCCCGCCACGCCGCGCCGGCACGCGTTCGCGCCCGCGCAGCGACCCGCTAAACCCGAAAGGAAGCCGCCATGTCCGCCGCCTTCTCCCTGTCCAGAATAAGCACGAACGTTCGATTCTCTGCTTCGGCGCTGCTGTTCCCGGAATTGGCGGGCGCCTGGGCCGAGCGCATGTTCCTGACGCCGCCGCGCGCGCGCGACGCCGCGGCCGCAGCGCTTGACCTGATCGATGCGCGCTCCACCCTGCTCGAGCACAAAGGCCGTCATATCGCGATGTGGCGCTGGGGCTCGCGCGATGCGCCCGCGGTACTCCTCGCGCACGGCTGGGGCGGCAACGCCGCCCAAATGCGCCCGTTCGTATTTCCGCTGCTGCAGGCCGGCTACCGCGTGATCGCATACGACCAGCCGGCGCACGGCGTGTCCGAAGGCAAGCTCACCGGATTGCCCGACTTCGCCGACGTGCTGTCCGAGATCGCGCTACACCACGGCGGCGTGCAGGCGGTGATTGGTCATTCGCTTGGCGCCGCTGCGGCGGCGGTTTCGCTTTCTTCCGGAAAAACTTTTTTTGGGAAAGTCGTGCTGGTCAGCCCGCCTTCCGACCTCGTCGGCTACTCGCGCCGCTTCGCCCGCTGGTACTGGATGCCCGAGCCGGTGCGCAGGGCGATGCAGAAAGCGATCGAGGAGCGCTACGGTGTGCGTTGGGAAGACCTGGAGGTTCCCCGCGTCGCACCGCGTCTCGCCGCCCAGGCGCTGGTGATCCACGACCGCGGCGACCGCCTGATGCCATGGATCCACGGCGCAACGGTCGCGCGCCACTGGCCGCGCGCACGTCTGCTCACGACCGAAGGCCTCGGACACCGGCGCATCCTCGCCGACGAGCGCGTCACCCGCGCCGCGGCGGATTTCGTCGCCGGGCGCGCCTCGCTCGTCGACAGCCCCGCGCCGCTCTACTGATGAAGCGAACGCTCGAAGTCACCTGGGACGACCCGATGCGGCTCGCGCAAGCCGGGCGCTCGATGTCCGGGATCGAGTTCCTGCGCGCGATCCGCGACGGCAAGCTGCCGCATCCGCCGATTTGCAGCCTCCTCAACTACCGGCTGGTCGACGTGGAGCCCGGCCACGTCGTCTTCGAGATCACGGCCGGCGAGCAGCACTACAACCCGATCGGCGTGGTGCACGGCGGCATCGCGATGACGCTGCTCGATTCCGCGATGGCTTGCGCGGTGCAAACACAGATGCCGGCCGGCGGCGGCTACACCACGCTCGAGACGAAGACCAACCTGGTACGGGCGGTGACCGCTGACACCGGCAAGCTGCGCGCGATCGGCAAGGTGCTGCACGCCGGCAAGCGCATCGCGACCGCAGAGGGCCGGCTGGAGGATGCCGCGGGCAAGCTCTACGCGCACGCCACCACGACCTGCATCGCCTTGTAGCGGCTTCGGCTAGGCGGGAACCAGCGCCGACCCGCGCCAGACGAGGCGCTCATCGTGGTATCGCGCCAGCGTCTCGCGATGCCCGATCGAGACCAGCGTCGTCCCGGGCAGTCGCTCCTTCAGCAGCGCATAGAGCTTGTCCTGGTCCTCCTCTGGAAGCGACGCCGTCGCTTCGTCGAGGAACAGCCAGTCGGGTCGGTAAAGCAGCGCGCGCGCGAACGCGAGGCGCTGCTGCTCGCCGCCCGAGAGCACCTGCGCCCAGTTTTCGCTGCGCTCGAGCTCGCCCGCGAGCTGGCCGAGCCCGACCGCGCGCAGCGCATCGCTCGCTTCGGCATCCGTGAACTTGCTCGCCGGGTCGGGATAGCCCACCGCGTGCTTGAGCGAGCCGATCGGCAGGTAAGGCTTCTGCGGCAGGAACAGCATGCGCGCGCCCCGCGGGAGAGAGATGCGGCCTTTCCAATAGGGCCAGATGCCGGCGAGGGCGCGGAAAAAAGTCGACTTGCCCGAACCCGAAGGCCCGCTGATCAGCACATCGCGCTTCGGCTTGAATTCGAGCGTAGTCGGCGCGAGCAGCGTCGATCCTTGCGGCAGCTCGAGCGCGAGGTCCGCCACGCCCAGGCTGTCGCCCGCTGCCGCGGCGCGCTCGCCCGGCACCTTGAGCGCGTCCGCGCGCACCTGCTCGAGGACCGCGGAAAAGCCGATCAGGCGGTCGCTGGTCGCCTTCCAGGAAGCGAACTGCGTGTAGGCGCCGATGAACCACGAGAGCGCCCCCTGCACCTGGCCGAATGCCGAGGCGGTCTGGAAGATCTGCCCGAGCGGGATCTGGCCGGCGAAGAAGCGCGGCGACACCACGATGTAGGGAAAGATGATCGCGAGCTGGGCATAGAACGAAGTGAACCAGCCGAGCTGCTTCTGCTTGAGCATCAGCTGCCACCAGTTGCCGATCACGGCGGCGAAACGGCCGCGCAGGCCGCCGAGCTCCTCCGGCTCGCCGCGATAGAGCGCCACGCCTTCGCTGTTCTCGCGCAGGCGCACGAGCGAGAACCGGAAGTCGGCCTCGAAGCGCTGCTGGTTGAAATCGAGCCGGATCAGCGGCCGGCCGATGACGTGCGTGAGCACGCTGCCCGCGATCGCATAGACCAGCGCCGCCCAGACCATGTAGCCGGGGATGTCCACGCCGAAGAGCTCGAGGGAGCCCGACAGCGTCCACAGGATCAAGATGAAGGACACCAGGGTCACCACCGCGGACAGCAGGCCGAGCGACAGCGACAGCGTGTAGTCGACGAACAGCTTCAGGTCCTCGGCGATGCGCTGGTCGGGGTTGTCCATGCCGGCGACCGGCGTGTCTTTGGCGCGCGCGAGGAGCTGCATGCGGTAATGCGCCTGGTCCTTCATCCACGCGCCGAGGAAGCGATCGGTGAGCCAGGTGCGCCACTCGATCTGCAGCATCTGCAGGAAGTACAGCCGGTAGACGCCGGTGATGATCCAGATCAGCGCGAGCAGCGCGAACATCCCGAGCTGCCGGAAAAACTCCGCCTGGTCGCGGCTCTCGAACGTGTTGTAGAACTCGCGATTCCAGGTGTTGAACTGCACCTCGAGCCACACGCCGAAGAGCGCCAGGCCGACCACGGTGGCGAGCAGCGTCAGCCCGACGCGGCGCTCCCTGGACACCCAGTACGGCTTGGTGAGCGCCCAGAAAGCCTTTAGAAATCCTGTGGTTTGCATGCGGCACCTAAGAGGGAATGCAAATCAGTTTACAGAACTGTCGTCACGGGTTAACAATCGGGGGCAATGTCTTCGGGCCGGGTTTTCCGCTTCGCCCCCACGCCAGAGCGCCGGCCAAACCACCTGTTCGTCTTCCTGCACGGTTGCGGCGCCACCGCGCAATCGATGATCCCGATCGCGTTCAAGTTCCAGGCGCGCTTTCCGAGCGCGGCGCTGGTG
>DATBSZ010000264.1:0-11924 GCA_036559525.1 Burkholderiales bacterium | reverse complement strand
ACGGCATCGAGGGCATGCCGCGCGTGCAGATCGAGCAGAAGGTGAAGAACGCGCTGAAGTGGCTCGCCGACAAGCCGCAGCTCAACCGCATCGCCTCGCAGCTCGAGCTGGTCGGCCTCAACCTGCCCAACCTGAAGTAGAACCGCCGCGTAATCCTGGGCTTCGATTACGACCTGTTCACCATAGGCGGCGGCTCCGGCGGAGTGCGCGCGAGCCGCGTCTGCGCCGCCTACGGAGCGAAGGTCGCCATCGCCGAGCCGGGACGCTTCGGCGGCACCTGCGTCAACGTCGGCTGCATTCCGAAGAAGCTCTTTTCCTACGCCGCGCATTGGCGCGAGGATTTCAAGCTCGCCGAGGCGTACGGCTGGACGGTCGGCTCATCTTCCCACCCACTGCGCTTCGACTGGCAGACGCTTCTCAAGAACAAGGATCGCGAGATCGCGCGCCTGAACGGCGTGTACGAGCGCGTGCTGGTGAATGCAGGCGTCGAGATCCACAGGGTGCGCGCCACGGTCCTTGGACCGAACGAAGTCGAGATCGACGGCAAGAAGCGAACGGCAAAACACATTCTCGTGGCGACCGGCTCCTGGCCGCAGCTCCCCGTCATTCCCGGCATCGAGCACGCCATCACCTCCAACGAGGCGTTCGCCCTCGAGCGGCTGCCGAAGCGCGCGGTCGTGGTGGGCGGCGGCTACATCGCGCTCGAATTCGCCTCGATCTTCCAGGGCCTGGGCGTCGAGACGATGCTCACCTACCGCGGCAAGCGCCTGCTGCGAGGCTTCGACGCGGAGCTCGGCACGCGCATCGCGCAAGAGATGTCGGCGAAGGGCGTGAACGTGTGCTTCGGCTGCGAGCCGGCCGCCATCCGCAAGAGAAATGATCTTGAAATCGAATTCACCGACGGCAGGATCGAACGGACCGACCTGGTGATGTTCGCCACCGGCCGGCGTCCCAACACGGCGAAGCTCGGCCTGGAATCCGCCGGCGTGAAGCTCGCCGCCGACGGGGCGATCATCGTCGACCGGTTTTCAAGAACGAATGTGGATTCCATTCATGCCGTAGGCGACGTCACGAACCGCATCAACCTCACGCCGGTCGCCACCGCCGAAGCGATGTGGCTCGCCAGGACGCTGTTTCGCGGCGAGCCGACGCCGGTCGACCACGAGAACGTGCCGACGGCGGTGTTCGCCAATCCGAACCTTGCGACGGTCGGGCTCTCGGAAGAGCGGGCGCGCGAGCGCTTCGGCGCGGTCGACATCTACAAAGCCTCGTTCCGCGCGCTCAAGGTCGTCATGAGCGACAAGCCCGACACCACCTTCATGAAGCTCGTGGTCGACCGGGCGAGCCAGCGCGTGGTCGGCGCGCACATGATCGGCGCCGACGCAGGGGAAATCATCCAGGGCGTGGCGATTGCGGTGAAGCTTGGAGCGACCAAGGCGCAGTTCGACGCAACCATCGGCATCCATCCGACGGCGGCCGAGGAATTCGTGACCATGCGGGAGAGAGCAACGTAGGATCGTTTCTTGCTGGAGTGACGTCACTATGCGACGCCACCAATCGATCTGGGCGGCCACGGCCGCGCTTCCGAGCTTTACACCCCTGGAGCAAAACATCCACGTCGACGTCTGCATCGTCGGCGCCGGCATTTCGGGCCTGACCACCGCCTATGTGCTCGCGCGCGCCGGCAAGCGCGTGGCGGTGCTCGACGATGGACCGGTCGCGGGCGGGATGACGCAGATGACGACCGCCCACATCACCAACCAGCTCGACGACCGCTACTTCGAGCTGGAGAAGCTCCACGGCCGCGAAGGCGCGCGCCTCGCCGCCGACAGCCACACCGCGGCGATAGACCGCATCGAGACCATCGTGCGGCAGGAGAGCATCGATTGCGATTTCGCGCGCGTGGACGGCTACCTGTTTCTCGCCGAGGGCGACACGCGCGGGACGCTCGAGCACGAGCTCGAGGCCGCGCATCGCGCCGGGTTGCGTGCGGTGGAGCTCCTCGAGCGCGCGCCTTTCCGGTCGTTCGACCCCGGACCCTGCCTGCGCTTCCCCGCTCAGGGACAGTTCCATCCGCTCAAGTACCTCTCGGCGCTCGCCGAAGCCATCCATCGCGCAGGCAGCCGCATCTTCACGGGTACCCACGCCGACCAGATCGAGGGCGGGGTTCCGGCGCTGGTGCACGCCGGGAAGCACGTCGTCACGGCCGATGCCGTGGTCGTCGCAACCAACGTCCCGGTCAACGACCGCGTCGCGATCCATACCAAGCAGGCGCCTTACATGACCTATGTGGTCGCAGCCCGCGTGCCGCAGGGCTCGGTGCCGACGGTGCTGAGCTGGGATACCGGCGACCCCTACCACTATCTTCGTCTTTACGATGATCTGCTCATCGTCGGCGGCGAGGACCACAAAACCGGCCAGGCGAGCGACACGCCCGAGCGCTACGCGCGGCTCGAAGCCTGGGCCCGGGCACGGTTTCCGGAGATGGGCGAGGTCGAGCTCGCCTGGGGCGGCCAGGTCATGGAGACGCAGGACTTTCTCGCTTTTATCGGCCGCAACCCGATGGACCACGAAAACGTCTACGTGGCCACCGGCGACTCGGGCATGGGAATCACCCACGGGACCATCGCCGGCATGCTGCTCAGCGACCTGATCCTCGGCCTCACCAACCCCTGGGAGGCGCTCTACGACCCCTCGCGCGTCACCCTGCGGGCTGTGGGCGACTTCGCGCGGGAGAACTCCAACGTGGCGCTGCAGTACACGGACTGGCTGACCGGCGGCGACGTCGCTTCGGCGGACGACGTCCGCCCCGGGAGCGGAGCCATCGTGCGCCGCGGCCTGGAGAAGATCGCGGTTTACCGCGACGAGCAGGGCGAGGTCCACGAGTGCCTCGCCAAGTGCCCGCACCTCGGCTGCGTGGTGCACTGGAACCCGGCCGAGATCACCTGGGACTGCCCGTGCCACGGGTCGCGCTTCGATCGCTATGGTAAGGTGATCAGCGGCCCGGCGAACTGCGACCTCGCCACGGCCGAGCGCTCCCGGGAGCAGCGCGCCGCCTGAAAACAAAACCTGGCTTCACCGTACGCATGACCATCGAGTGCCCAGTGCTCGACGTCTACAATTTCATCGTAGAGCCCAGGAACCTTCCCAAGTGGGCATCGGGGCTTGCCTCGGGCCCCGGCGGGGCCCCGGCCAAGGTGCGCTTCGTCGAGCGCAACAAGTGGGGCGTGCTCGACCACTACGTTACCGTCGGCTCCGGACCCGAGGTCTACATGCCGATGCGCGTATTCCAGAACGGCGACGGCGCCGAGCTGCTGATCACCGTATTCCGCCAGCCCGGTGTGACCGAGGAGAAGTTCGTCGACGACACGCAATGGGTGCGCCGCGACCTCGAGGCGCTCAAAGAACTGCTCGAAAAATAAGCGAAGTCCCCGAAGCGAGAAGCATCAGGGCCACCACGCGCATCAGCGCATCGCGCGAGATGCGCCGGAAGATCTTGCGGGCGACCCAGATGCCGAACAGGCACGCGGGCACCACCGCGAGCGCCTTCAGCCAGACTTCCCGGTCGAGCAGGAGACCGGTGATCGCAAAGGCGATCAAGCGCAGCGAAATGCTGGTCAGGGTGGCGAACCCCAGCGTGGCGCGGAACTGCTCCTTCGTCAGTCCGCGCTGCGAGAGGTAGATCGCGTACGGCGGGCCGCCGGCGCCGAAGACGGTGCTGGTAATGCCGCCGGCGAACCCCGCGACCCACGCCCAGCGCGGCGAAACGATCTTCATCGAGGCGCGGCGCACGAGGTTGAGGATCGCGAACCACAGGATGAACAGGCCGAGCAGCACCATGCCGGCGGCGCGCGGCAGGTTGACGAGCAGCGTCACGCCGAGCGCCGTGCCGGCGAAGATCATCGGCACGAGGCGCGTCCACTCGGAGCGCACCGCCTTCCTGGGGTTCTCCAGGCCTACGCTGATCGCCGCGGCGAGGTCGGCGAGGACGAACAGCGCCAGCGCGAACTTGAGCGGCACGAAGTGCGTCGCAAGGGGAATGGTGACGAGCGCGGCGCCGAAGCCGGTCACGCCGAAGACCAGCGCCCCGACAAAGGCGATGGCGGCGAGCGCCGCCGCTTCAATCACACGGTGACTGCCGGATTCAGCGAGTAGCGCCCGGTGATTTTCGCGGTGCCCAGCACATGGCCTTTCATCGCCTTGAGCACGTGGGCGGAGGTGAACTTGCGCTGCACCGGGCACTTCTCGACGTCGAGGGCGAACAACGTAAACACGTAGTGGTGCGGGATCGAGTCGTTCCAGGGCGGGCACGGGCCGTCGTAGCCGAAGTAGTCGCCCGCCATGTTGGGATCGTTCCTGAACCAGACGGTGTAGTCGTTGAGTCCCTGGCGCGTGTTGCGCGCCCCGAGCGGGCCGCTCTTGCCTTTGGGCGTGACGCCGCTCGAGAACTCGCCGTCGCGGATGGGCGAGCCGCTCGCCGGCATGTCGATCAGCACCCAGTGCGTAAAGGCGACCCGCGGCAGCGATGCCGGGATGGTGCGGCCCTCCTGGTTGACGTCGTCGGCCTTCGACGGCACGTCCGGATCGTGGCAGATGATCACCACCGACTGCGTACCCTTCGGCAGATCGGACCACGCGAGCTGCGGGTTGCGGTTCTGGCCGAGCTTGGCGCGGCTCGCGGCATCGGGCACGCAGAACGCGCAATGCTCGGGCATCGCGCCGCCGTCGGCGAAGCTTTCACTCGTGAATTTCATGCGGCGATTATAAGCTCCGCCGCATTCCACCGGTTCATGGCACGAAGGCGCGAGACATAGCGCGTGAACGGCAGCCCGAGCCGCGACTCGAGCTGCTCGGCTCTGCTGCGCAGCGCGCTCCACGAAATGGCGGGCGACACGCCCTTGAACGCAAACGCAAGAATGTTCGGATCGTAGAGCGCGGGCATGCAGATCACCGCGCCGCCGAACGCGCGCTCGAGGCGCTCGAGCGTCGCATCGAGCTTCGGATCGTCGTTCATGAAGTTGACCACGAGCGCGCCCCGCTCGTTGAGCGCGAGGAAGGCGCCGTCGTAGAACTCGCCGCTCGCGAGCCGCGGCACGTGCAGCTCGTCCTCGAACGCGTCGATCACGAGGACGTCGCAGCACTCCGGCGTGAGCGCCTCGGCGCCGTCGCCCACCTCGACGCGCAGGCGCTCGCCGTCGGGCGGCAGCGCGAAATGCTCGCGCGCAGCCGTGACGATGCGGCTGTCGAGCTCGACGATTCGCACCCGGGTTCTTCTCAGGTGCCTGAAGAAAAACTTGGCGAGCGAGCCGCCGCCCAGCCCGATCATCAGCGCCTCGCGCGGCTCGGGATGGAACAGCAGGAACGCCATCATGCAGCGCGTGTAGTCGAGGGCGAGCGCGTACGGATCCTCGAGCCGCATCGAGCTCTGGATCGCCTCGCCGCCGACGTGCAGCGTGCGCACGCCGCGCGACTCGCTAACTGCGATAGAGGGCTTTTGCTTTCCCATGCAGAGGCAGGATGCAAGCCGCGGCGGCGAGCGAGCACGCAGCCCCGGCCAGCATCGGAAGCTGGTAGCTGCCGCGAGCGTCGAACGCGACTCCCGCGAGCCAGGGCCCGACCAGCGTGCCGACGCCGCAGCCGGTGTAGAGGCAGCCGAGGATGCCCGACACCGACCGCGGCCCGTAGAGGTCCATCACGATGGTCGGCAGAAGCGCCACGTACGCGCCGTAGCAGATCCCGAATACGAGGGCGAAGAGCGCGAGCACCCAGTAGGCTTCGGCCGCCCACCACAGCATGAACATCGCTCCGAGCCCGGCATACATCGCCGACAGCGACGGCATGCGCCCCAGCCGGTCGGCCGGGACGCCGATCGTGAAGCGCCCGAGCAGGCTGCCCAGGCCGATCAGGCTCACGAGCGTCACGCCCTGCGCCTGCGTGTAGCCGGCGTCGACCGCGTAGGGGCCGAGATGCACCATCGGCACGAACAGCCCGATGCAGCTCAGCACGAGCGAGGCGAAGAGCAGCCAGAACGGGGTCGTCTTCGCCGCCTCCGCAAGGGTCACGCCCTCGCGTGTGCCGAGCGCGCGGTGCTCGGTTTCGCGAATCGCGAGCGCCGCCACGCTCCCGAGGACCAGCACCAGGACTGCCAATGCCACGTACGCGCCGCGCCAGCCGAAAAGCCCGATCCACCAGGCGGCGAGCAGCGGCCCGGCAATGTTGCCCGCGCCGATACCGGCGACCGCGAGCCCGGAGGCGAACGCGCGGTTCGCCGCGAACCACGGCTGTACCGCGCCGATCGACGGCACGTAGGTGAGGCCGACGCCGAGCCCGATGCCGATGCTGTAAGTGGCGTAGAGCATCGCGAGCGACTGCGCACGGCTCGCCAGCCATAGCGCCAGCGCAAGACAGGCGACCCCGACGAGCGCGACCTTGCGCACGCCGTAGCGGTCGGCAAGCACCCCCGCGGGCGCGCCCAACAGGAACCAGAGAAACGCCGCGACCGAGAACACGAGCGCGATGTCGCCGCGCGAAGCGCCGAACTCCGCTTCAAAAGCGGTGAAGAAGGCCGCGAACGAGTACGCGGCGCTGAAGCCGACGAGCATCAGGGTGAAGGCCGCCGCGACCACCACCCAGCCGTAATTGCCCTGGCTCAAATCGCCGCGATGACTTCGACTTCCAGCAGCAGGTCGGGATGGACCAGCGCTTCGACGCCGACCAGCGTGCTCGCCGGCAGCGCCCCCTCCTTGAGAAAGCGCTGCCGGACCTCGCGGTAAGCGCCCACCCGCTCGGCGTTCATGCCGACCATGTAGCCGTTCATCTTGATGACGTCGCCCCAGCCAGCGCCCGCCGCCTTCAGCGCCGCGGCGACGTTCTTGAACACCTGCTCGCTTTGCGCGCGCATATCGCCCTTGCCGACCACGTTGCCGGCTGCGTCCCAGCTCACCTGCCCCGATACGTAGACCCGCTTTCCCGTGCCTTCGGCCGTGACCGCGTGGCTGTAGAAGCGCGGCGTGCTCATTTCTTTGGGATTGAGGTATTGCTTCTTCATAGGGAGATCGATCCTCGTTAGTACAAGAGTGCTATTGCGCGTCCTCTGGCAACGCGTGCAACCTGAATCCACGCGGATTGCGAGTCTGGGAGTGAAGGGTTAGGTGAGGAGGAGGAAGGCCCGAAGCCAGCGGTCAGGGTGGCTGGTAAGCCCATCCCCCGCGGGCTTCGGGCCGACCTTTTTCGCTGCTGCGTCATGGCGTCGGCTTCCGCGGGCGCCAGTCCCACGGCGGTATCGGGCGAGGGTCCGCCCAAAGCCCAATGCCTCGTACCCTGGCGTGTGCCTCCAGCTCGTAGAGCAGCGAGCCAGGTTGGGTGAGGCTGGGGGAAACCCAGGCCATGCCTCGGCGCACTTGCTCTGCGTTGGCGTCAACACCGGCGCAAGTGACTTGACCGACATAGCGGTTGCTTTGGTCCTTGGTTCGCCATTCGACCTGGGCGGCTTTCTTGAAGCAGAGGCCATAGAGCGATTTCCCAGACCTCACGTAGAACGCTTGTCGCCTCTCAGGAGCATCGATCTCCGCAAGCCTCACTCTGTGCTGTCGCTGTTGCGAATCCAGGACCGTCAGCGTATCGCCGTCCACCACGCCAACGACCGTGCCCGAAAGGGTTTCACCTAGAGCGGCATGACTCAGAGCCAGGAGGATCATCGTTAGCCAACGCATCGCAGGCAGAGTCTACGGCGGATCTAAGTCACAGCCCCTCTGGCACTGATGGGCCAGAGGTCCACTACGAAGCCAGACTTCACGACAACATACCAATCGTAGAGATTGATGGTCGGGTCGCAGTGCCCCGGCACCAGCAGCAGCTTCTCGCCGAGCGCAGGAGCAGGTTTCCCCTCCACCCAGCCGTGCTCGTCGGAAGCGTGCGTATAGGCGAGCCCTGGCCGCTGCCACACAGCCGGCATGCCCGAATCCACGCTGGAAGCCTTGAGGCCGGCGTCGACGATTGCCATGGAGGCCGAAGGACGGCTCATCACCGTGCTCAGCACGAAAAGCGCATGCTCGAAGCGCGGCAGCGGCGCCGCCCACTCGTTCTTCGCGTAGTCCGCGTCCATGAACGCATACGAGCCGGGCTGGATTTCGTCCCACGCGCCGGCCTCGACCTCGAGCATGAAAGTTCCGCTTCCGGCGCCGGTCACCACCGGGCAGGCTATGCCCGCCTGCTTCAGCAATCTCTTGGTGTGCTGGACATGCTGGGCGGCGGTTTCGATCACCGCATGGCGCTCTTCCATGCTGCGGATGTGCTGCGCGCGCCCGTGGTAGGCCTGCAGGCCCGCGAAGCGCAGATGGGTGTGTGTCACGATTTCTCTTGCGAGCGCCACCGCGGGCTCGCCCGGGGCGACGCCGCAACGACGCATCCCGACGTCGATCTCGATATAGACATCGAGCTTTGCTCCCGTCGCGGCGATCGCGCGCAGGTTGTCGACGTGATCAACGCAAACCCCGATCTTCGCCCGGCGCGAGAGCGCGGCGAGGCGCTCGAGCTTCGGCGCACCGACGATTTCGTTGCTGACGAGGACGTCGCCAATGCCGCCGTCGACCATCGCCTCGGCTTCCGAGACTTTCTGGCAGCACATCCCGACCGCGCCCAGGGCCATCTGGCGCTTCGCGACCTCGGGGCACTTGTGCGTCTTTGCGTGCGGGCGCACCCGGACGCGGTTCTTCACCAGGTCGAACAGGGTCTTCTGGTTTTTTTCAAAGCTCGGCAGATCAAGAATCAGCGCGGGCGTGTCCACGTCCTCCAGCCGCTGGCCGATCTTTCCCGGCGCCGGCTGGCTCATGCCGCGGCCGCCTTCTCGGCGCGCTGGCGCAGCGCGAACCAGATGAGCGCGATGCCGATCGTGGCGACGGCCGGCAGGGCTAGCAGGTTGACGCGCTCCCACCCGCCGGCGGTCACGGTCAGGCCCGAGCTGAGGGACGAGATCGCCATCATGATGAAGATGGCCTGCTCGTTCGTGCCCTGCGCCCGCGCGCGCTCTTCGGGGCGGTAGGTCGTGGTGAGAAGCGTGGTGCCGCTGATGTAGAGGAAGTTCCAGCCCACCCCCAGGATCACCAGCGACCACCAGAACTGCGCCACCGCGATCCCGGAGAGTGCGATGCCGATGGCGACGAAATTGAGCAGCACGCCGGCGAACATGACCGGCAGCGCGCCGATGCGCTTGATGAGGGGGCCGGTGACGAAGGACGGTGCGAACATGCCGATGACGTGCGAGGAGATCACGAACGCGGCATCGCCGTACGCATGGCCGCAGATCTGCATCGCGATCGGGGTCGACGTCATGAGGAAGTTCATCACCCCGTAGCCGATGGCCCCGGCGAGCACCGCGACGATGAACTTCGGCTGCGCCGCGATCTCGCGCAGCGGCCGCCCGGTCGCCGACTGCTCGGCGGCGCTCGGGGTGGGGATGCGGATGAAGCGAAGCAACAGCATCGTCAGCAGAGCGAAGCCGATCAGCGCGAGATACGCGCCCATGAACTTCGGGGCGAGAAGCTCGATGGTCCAGCGGCTGCTTGTGGGGCCGAGCACGCCGCCCACCAGGCCGCCGGCGAGCACCAGCGAGATCGCCGTGGGCCTGAAATCGGGGCTCGCGACATCGGCGGCGGCGAAGCGGTAGTACTGGCCGTAGGCGTTATAGACTCCCCAGACCAGGGTGCCGAGGCAAAGCATCCAGAAGCTCTGCGCCCAGATCGCCGCGGCGCAGATCAGCGCGCCGGCGATTCCCCAGAACGTCCCGCTCCTCAGCCCGCGCTGGCGGCCCACGCGCTTCATGTGCAGCGACGCCGGCATGGTGCCGATCGCGCCGCCCAGCACCCAGCAGGTGACCGGCAGCGTGGCGAGGCCGACATACGGGGCGAGCGCCAAGCCCGCCAAGCCGTTGATCGCTATGAGGGTCGAGTTGTTCGTGAACAGCAGCGCCTGGCATGCGGCCAGCAAACCGACGTTGCGCTTGGTACTGTTCATATATACAGTATCGCGGTGGACAAGCAAGACCCCCGCTATCTTCGGGGAGCGCGCTCTTTCGTGCAGGGCCGTTTCGAAAGCGTCGCGCGCGAGGCGTTCGACGACGGCTGGACCCCGGAGGAACAAGATCAACGCGAGCTGAAGACCAGCGTCGCGATCGAGCGCGCGCGCTCGATCATCTCGCGCAACGACTCGCCCGACGTCGGGTTCGAGCAATCCATCAACCCCTATCGAGGATGCGAGCATGGATGCATCTATTGCCTCCATGGCGATACGCCATTGCTCATGGGAGACGGTACCACTCGCAGCATCGCCGAAGTGCGCACTGGCGACGTGTTGTACGGCACGAAACGCGAAGGCTGGTATCGCCGGTACGTCAAATCCCGAGTCCTCGCACACTGGAGCGTGGTCAAGCCGGCCTATCGGATCGTGCTTGAAGACGGCACCACTCTCATCGCCGGCCCCGACCATCGTTTCCTGACGGAACGCGGCTGGAAATTCGTGACGGGAAAAATGCAAGGCGATGCACGGCGCCCGCACCTCACAACCGGCAACAAGCTCATGGGCACCGGCGGCTTCGCCACGCCGGCCGTCAAGAACCACGATTACCGTCTCGGGTATCTGTGCGGGCTGATCCGCGGCGACGGCTTGCTCGCCTCTTACCGCTATGAAAGCGGTCAGCAGCACCAGTTCCGTCTCGCCATGTGCGACGTGGAAGCGCTGCTGCGGTCGCAGGACTATCTGCGCCGGGACCGGGTCGACACGCAACATTTCATATTCCAGGCGGCGAGTGCCGGACGCCGCCTGCTGCACGCCATCCGAACCCATGCGCGACCCGGCGTGGAGCAGATCCGCGCGCTCACCGCTTGGCCGACCACGCCGGCGCCTGCGTGGTGCGCAGGCTTCCTTGCCGGAATCTTCGATGCCGAGGGCAGTTATAGCGAGGGTATTCTGAGAATCTCCAATACCGACAAGGACATCATCGGATGGGTCGGCCGCAGCTTGACCAAGCTGGATTTCCGCTTTGTGGTTCAGAACGTGCCCTATGAAACACGCAAGCCGATCGACGTAGTCCGACTGCTCGGCGGACTACACGAACACCTGCGCTTCTTCCATTCCGTGGATCCCGCGATAGTCCGCAAGCGTGACATCGCCGGTCAAGCGGTCAAAAGCGAAGCCCGGCTCGGGGTGGTAAGGGTCGAGCCGCTTGGCAAAGCGATGCGGCTGTACGACATCACCACGGAAACCGAGGATTTCATCGCCAACGGCGTGGTGAGCCACAACTGCTACGCGCGCCCGAGCCACGCCTACCTGGAGCTTTCACCCGGGCTCGATTTCGAGACCAAGCTGTTCGCCAAGACCAACGCTGCAGAATTGCTGAAAGAGGAACTGGCGAAGCCGGGCTATCGCCCGAGCCCGATCGCGCTCGGCGCCAATACCGACTGCTACCAGCCGATCGAGCGCAAGCACCGCATTACCCGGCAGATCCTGGAAGTCCTGTCGGAATGCGAGCACCCCGTGACCATCGTCAGCAAGTCCGCGCTGGTGGAGCGGGACCTCGATCTGCTCGCGCCCATGGCGGCCAAGAATCTCGTGAAAGTGTTCATTTCCATCGGCACGCTCGACCGCGAGCTCGCGCGCAAGCTCGAACCGCGCGCGGCGAGTCCGCAGCGCCGGCTGGACGTCTTGAAGAAACTCAGCGAGAACAAAGTCCCTTGCGGGGTCATGGTCGCGGCGTTGATCCCGGCGCTCAACGATAAGACCATGGAGCATGTCCTCGAGGCCGCCGCCGCGGCGGGCGCAGCCGAAGCCGCGTACGTCATCATGCGGCTGCCGCACGAGCTGAAAACGCTGTTCAAGGAATGGCTCGCCGAGCATTACCCACAGCGCGCCGAGCACGTGATGAGCATCGT
>DATBSZ010000263.1:0-8516 GCA_036559525.1 Burkholderiales bacterium | reverse complement strand
CGCTCGGCGCGCCGGTCGTCGATCGGCAGCACGTGGTTCCGCACCGCCTCCTTCATGAAGACCGCCTGCAGCTCCTTCAGCTTCTCCGGGTGCTTGCTTGCGAGGTCGTTCGCCTGGCTGAAATCCTCGTTCACGTTGTAGAGCTCCCACACGTCGTCCGCCAGCGGGCGCATCTTCGCGGCCATGTCCCAGGGGATGGAATGCCGCGTGCACGCCACCCAGCCGTCGTGGTAGATGCCCCTGTTGCCGAACATCTCGAAGTACTGGGTCTTGCGCCGGTCGGCGGCCTTGGCGTTGTTCGCCGAGTACAGCATCGAGACGCCGTCCATCGGCCGTTGCTTCACGCCGTTCACCACCTTGGGCTGCGGCAGCTTCGCGGCCGCCAGCGCCGTCGGCGCGACGTCGACCACGTGGTGGAACTGGCTCCTCACCTCGCCCTTGGCCTTGATGCCTTTCGGCCAGTGCAGCACCATGCCGTTGCGCGTGCCGCCGAAATGGCTCGCCACCTGCTTGGTCCACTGGAAGGGCGTGTTGCCCGCCCAGGCCCAGCCGATGGCGAAGTGCGGGAACGTGGTCGGGCCGCCCCAGTCATCGATGTGCGGCATCATCTGGTCGGCTTTGCCGATGATGCCGTTGAGCGCCATCATCTCGTTATAGGCGCCCTCCGGCCCGCCTTCGGCGCTGGCGCCGTTGTCGCCCACGATGTAATAGAAGAGCGTGTTCTCCAGCGCGCCGATCGCCTCGAGTTGCGCCACCAGCCGCCCCACTTCGTTGTCGGTGTGCTCGGCAAAGCCCGCGAAGGTCTCCATCTGCCGCTCGAACAGGCGCTTCTGGTCGGCGCTCATGTCCGCCCAGGCGGGAATTTCCTTCGGCCGCGGGGTGAGCTTCGCGTTTTGCGGGACCACGCCCAGCTTCTTCTGGCGCGCGAAGGTCTCTTCGCGCAGCCGATCCCAGCCGCCGCTGAATTCCCCCTTGTATTTGGCGATCCACTCCTTTGGCGCATGGTGCGGCGCGTGCGTCGCGCCGGTGGCGAAGTACATATAGAACGGTTTGCCCGGCGTCAGGGCCTGCTGCGCGCTGACCCAATTGATCGCCTGGTCGGTCATGTCCACGGTGAAGTGGTAGTCGGGGGTTTGCCTGTGCTCGACGCGCGTCACTCCATCGTAGATGGCGGGCGCCCACTGGTTGGTCTCGCCGCCGATGAAGCCGTAGAACTTGTCGAAGCCCGAGCCGGTGGGCCAGCGGTCATAAGGACCGGAGACCGAGACTTCCCAGGGCGGTGTCTCGTGGTACTTGCCGAACGCGGAGGTGCTGTAGCCGTTCTGGCGCAGGATCTCGGCGAGCGTCGTGATGCTGCGCGGCCGTATGCCGGTATTGCCCGGGAATGCGGTGGCCACCTCCATGATCGCGCCGGCGTTGTTGGCGTGGTGGTTGTGCCCGGTCAGTAGCGCCGTGCGGGTGGGGCTGCAGAGCGCGGTGGTGTGGAAGCGGTTGTACTTGAGACCGTTGGCCGCCATCTTCTCCAGCGTGGGCATGCGGATCGGCCCGCCGAAGGCGCTGCTGTGGCCGAAGCCGATGTCGTCGATCAGCACGATCACCACGTTCGGCGCGCCCGCCGGGGCCTTCACCTGGAAGCGTGCCGGCGCCTTCGCCTTACGTGCGTCCAGCTCGGTGATCGGCTGGTAAACGGGCTCCGCGATCGGCAGCACGGACCGGTTCGGCGCCGCGGCCTTGGTCTGGGCCAGCGCCGGAACCGCGCAGCACAAGGTGAATAATGCGATTGCGGTGCGTTTCATTTTGCGTTCCCGTCCTTCACGAGTCGAAAGCCGATGTGCGACATCGGGTTGTAGGGATCGGTGCCGCGCCGCGCGCTCGGGCGGTACGACAGGCAGTAGTCGACGTTGCACAGGAAAGAGCCGCCGCGCGTCACGCGCTTCGGAGCGTGTACCGGCACGGCGCCGTCGTCGGGGTCGTAGCTCTGCGCCGGGCCTTTGGGGTTTTCAATCAGTTTCAGTTTTGACTGCTCGCGGAAATGATCGAAGCCGTACCGGTCGGCGACCCATTGCCAGGCGTTGCCGGTCATGTCGTGCAGACCGTAACCGTTCGGCGGATACGTGCCCACCGGCGAGGTTCCGACCTTTGCCCGCATCACCGGGAAGCGGCCCTGCTTCACATCCCAGTAGTTCGCCATCTGCTGGCCCTCGGGCGCGAGGTCGTCGCCCCAGGCGTAGGTCGCCTGCTCCAGCCCGCCGCGCGCGGCGAATTCCCATTCCGCCTCGGTCGGCAGGCGCTTGCCGATCCATTTCGCATACGCCTGCGCGTCCTCGTACGACACCTGCACCACCGGATGATCGTCCTTGCCCTCGATCGTGCTGCCGGGGCCCTGCGGATGCTTCCAGCTCGCGCCCGGGACGTAGCGCCACCACTGCGACCAATCCCTAAGCGAGACCGGGGCGTCGGTGCCGACGAACACCATGGCGCCGGGCACGAGCACTTCGTCGGGCGGCTTCGGCGTGCCGGGGGGCGACTGCACCCTGAGCGTTTCCCAGTCGGGCTTCCTCTCGGCGGTGGTGACGTAGCCGGTGGCCTGGATGAACTTGCGGAATTCCGCGTTGGTGACGTGGTAGCGGTCCATCCAGAACCCGTCGACCTTGACGCGGTGTGCTGGCCGCTCGTTGTCCTGCGCGAGCTTGTGGTCGCTGCCCATGAGGAAAGAGCCGCCCGGAACCCACATCATCCCGTCGCGTTCCACGATCTGCGGAGCGCTGGCAGGGAGAAAAAAGGCGAACGCCGTCCACGCGGAGAGCGCAATGACCCCCGAGGCGACCCACCACCAACGTTCCGTCACCGTTTGGCGCCGCTTGCGTTTACCCGCAGCGCGGCCGAGATCGCGTTGAGGAGCAGCCGGTCCTCGAGCGGCTTGCGCAGGTAGGCGCAGGCGCCGGCGGCAAGGCACTCCTCCTCGTTGTCGGCCGTGTCGTGCGCGGTGATGACGACCACCGGCGGGCGAGTGGCGAGCTTGCGGATCTTCGGCAGGAGCTCGCGGCCGCTCATGCTCGGCATGTGGAGGTCGAGCACCACGCAGTCGGGCTCGCGCTGCGCCGCCTGCGCGAGGAACTCCTGTCCGCTGGCGTAGCTTTCGGCCTCGAGGCCGGCGGCGCGCAGCAGGCGTCTTAAGGCCTTGCGGACCGACTCCTCGTCATCCACGACTGCGATGAAGGGCATGGCGGAGACGATTCAAGCAGGCCGCGCATGAAAGCGTAATTGGACCAAGGTCCCATGCGCTCAGCTTGACCGGACGGCGGGCAAAGCGATGTGGAAGCTCGCGCCGTGCGCCGCATGGCTCGCGCCCCACAGCCGGCCGCCGTGGGCGAGCACGATCGAGCGCGAGATCGAGAGGCCCAGCCCCAGGCCCTGCGGCTTGGTGGTGTAGAACGGCTCGAACAGCTTTTCGATCAGCTCGGGAGCGAAGCCCGGGCCGCGGTCGGCGAAGCTCACGTACACCCAGGAATCGTTGCCCGCCGAGCGAACGGTGATCGTGCGCTCGGCCGCCGTGTGGCCTGCCATGGCCTCGGCGCCGTTCAGGATGAGGTTCAACATCACCTGCTCGAGCTGGATGCGGTCGCCGTGGATCGCGAGCGTCCCCGGGGCGAGCTTCAGCACGGGCGCGATGCTGCGGGTCGCGAGGTCGCCCTGCGCGAGGCTCAGCGTCTCGCGCACCAGCTCGTTCGCGTCCAGCCGCTCGCGATAGGTCTCGCCGCGCTTGAACAGCGCGCGCAGGCGCCGGATCACCTCGCTGGCGCGCTGGTTCGCGGCGATGATGTCGCGCAGGATCTCGCGCAGCTCGTTGTTGTCGATCGTCTTGTTCGCGATCAGGTGCTCGGCCGCCTGCGCGTTGGAGAGGATGGCGGTCAGCGGCTGGTTCAGCTCGTGCGCGAGGCCGCCCGACATCTCGCCGAGCATCGCCACGCGCGAGAGGTGCGTGAGCTGCAGGCGCTGCTCGTGCGCCTCGCGCTCTGCGCGCGAGCGCTCCTCGAGCGCCACCGCGAGCAGCAGGAGCGGCACCGAGGCCGCGATCAGGAAGAGCTGCAGGTCGCGCGCGGTGTCCTGCGGCGTGCCGCCGGTGAACGGCCCGACGCCGTGGACCGCGCCCCAGATTGTGGCGACAACCAGCAGCGCGAGCGCGCTCGTGGTGCCGATCGTCCCGAGGCGCACCGCGGCCCAGAGCAGGAATGGCAGCGGCGCGTACCAAAGCGCAGGCGCCAGGCTGGCGCCGAAGAGCGGCAGGTCGAAAGCGAGCAGGCTGACCGCGAACAGCCCCAGGAACAGCGCCGCCACCTCGACGCTGTGCGCGAGGGGCGTAGCGCGGATGGCCGCAGGGCGCCAGCTCGCCCAGGCGAGCACCAGCGGCACGATCGTGATCTCGGCGAGCACGTTGGCGGAAAAGCGCGTGCGCACCAGCGTCCAGTATTCGCCCTCGCCGAAGCCGACGAGCTTCACGAGGCCGGCGTCGAGGAACGAGGAGGCGAGGGGCGCCACGAGGCCACCGAAGGCGAGCAGGATGAAGGCGTTGCGCAGCGAGTCGAGCCGAACCGGCGCGGCGATGCACCAGCGCACCAGCGCGGCGCCGATCAGCGCCTCGCTGCAATTGCTCGCGAACCAGCCGAGCACCATCGCGAGCGGCACGCCGCTCTGCAGCTCGGCCAGCAGATGCGCGGGCAGGGCCGCGGCGAGCAGCACCCACCACGAGCGCGGCGCCGAAAGCAGCAGCGCCGCCATCAGCAGCGCGTTCGGCGGCCACAGCGTCGAGATCGGATCCGGCTGAAGGGTGAAGGCTAAGCCGACGCGCGCCGCGAGGTAATAGCCGAGCGCGACGGCCAACGCGGGGAGGGCAGCCCCGGCGTTGACCTGCAGGGCCTTCAGCGTCAACTTTTGCGCAATCAACGCACTAGTTTAGCCGGTCTTCGCTCGCTAGCCGCCCAGGGCCATGATCGCGGCGACCAGCGCGGCGCCAAGGGCGGCCATGACGGCGCCCGCGCGCCAGGCGCTGAGGCCCGCGTAGCGCCCGAGCATCCAGCCGGCTGCGAACAGCGTGGCGAGCGCGACCAGGTTCGAGATCCGCAGCGCGAACGCGGTGTTGTCGAACACGGCGAACGGAATCACCACCGGAAAGGTCGCCAGCACCACCATAAGGAACACGCCGAGCGCGCCCGAGTAGTCGTCGCGCCCCAGCAGCCGATGCCCGCGAGCGGCGGGGGCGCCGGCCAGCTTCGCCGCGCGCGCGCGCTCGACGACTATGCCGACCAGGTACATCACCGCATCGGCCAGCCCCCAGGCGAGGTTGCAGCCGAGCGCCGCGGCCATCATGGTGCGCACCTCCTCGCGCCCGGCGCTCGCCACGCTGAGCGAGCCGGTGAAGGACAGCGCCATCAGCAGGCCGAAGACGATCTCGGAGGCGCGGTCGACCGGGTCCAGGACCCGCTTCATGCGGGAATGAAATAAAACATGAGCGCGATGATCAGGTAGACGGCGATGAGCTGCACGCCCTTGTACCAGTTCGAGCGGCCGTCGCCGGCCACCACCGCGGCGATCAGCACCGCCATGAAGAGGGCGCCGATCTCCGCGCGGTTGAAGGAAAGCTCGAGCGGCTGCGGCGCCACGAAGTAGCTCGCCAGCACCAGCACCGGGGCGATGAAGAGCGCGATCTGGATGCAGCTGCCGAGCGCGATGCCGAGCGTCAGGTCCATCTTGTTCCGCCGCGCCATCGCGATCGCCGAGCTCGACTCGGCCGCGCCGCCGACGATAGCGAGGAACACGATGCCGATGAACACCTGCGACATGCCGAGCGCCTCCCCGGTGGCCTCGGCTGCGCCCACCAGGACCTCGCTCATCCACGCCGCAAGCAGCGACGCGGCGATGAGCCCGCCGATCGCCCGCGGCAGGCTCCAGCGCGGGCCATGGCTTTCGTGCCCGCCTTGTTCGGCCTTGAACTCCTCGGCGTGAGTCTTCAGCATGAACACGAGATACAGCGCATAGGCGGCGAGCAGCACCACGGCGAGACCGACGTTGAGCAGCGCTTCCTCGCGCAGGGTCTCGCCGGGCGCGAAGAAGCGGCTGAAGGAGCTCGGCACCATCAGGCTGACCACCGCGACCAGCATCATCGAGCTGTAGAGCCGCGCCGCGGCCACGTTGTAGGTCTGCGTGTGGAAGCGCAGGCCGCCGAGCAGGAACGCGATGCCGAGGGCGAGCAGCAGGTTGGCGAGGATCGCGCCGGCGATCGAGGCGCGCACCATGTCGAGCAGGCCGGCGCGCAGCGCCACCAGCGCAATGATCAGCTCGGGCGCGTTGCCGAAAGTCGCGTTGAGCAGTCCGCCGACCGCGTCGCCGGTGTAGGTCGCGAGCTGCTCGGTCGAGCGCACGATGAGGCGCGCGACCGGCACGATGGCGAGCGCCGCGGCGAAGAACACCCACGGCGCCGGCGCGCCGGTGTGCTCGAGGACGAGCGCGACCGGAACCAGGGCGAACAGCCAGTTCATCTAGAAGGCGTACCGGGCCGAGAACTGGAGGCGTGTGTCGTCACCGGTCGCGCCGCTCGCTTGTTCGTGCTGGCCCCACAGGAGCTCTGCGCCCACGGTGACGTTCTTGACTGGCGAATGCAGCAGGTTCGCAGAGGCATAGCTGCCTTTCTTGAACGCCGTGCCGAGCTGTCCGCCGGTGTTGCTCTGGCGATGCTCGCTGTAGCCCACGGAGCTCGTCCACTGGTCGTTCCAGCTGTGGTCATAGTAGACGAACCAGCCCACGGTCTTGACCGCCTCGGCATGGAAGGAGCCATCGGGGGCGAGGTCGGCGCCGCCGTCGTTCATGTAGCTCGCGATGCCGCGGCCGTAGACGATCTGCCCGACCACCCGGTTGCCGCCGGGCGTGTTCCAGTGGCCGCTCAGGTTCAGGCCGTATCCGGTCTCCGCGCCCGAAGGCTCAGAATTGGGCGTGCCCTGGGTCTCGAAGCCGACGCTGCGCAGGATCGCGGCGGCCTGGAAATGACCCCAGTCGCGGTCGAAGCGCACGTTGCCGACCAGGTCCGGATAGCGGCTGTGGCCCACGATCGCCGCGCCGAGCGCCGGATCGGCGACCGCGACCTTGCCGGTGTCGATCGCCGAGTTGGGCGCCTCGAGCGAAAACGCGACCTTCATCCCTTCGCGGCGCACGGGCGTGTAGCGCACCTGCGGATTGCGCAGGTACACCATGCCGCTCGGCCCCCAGTAATCGATGGTGTTCGGGAAGGTGTCGATATCCATGAAGAGCGTGTCGGTCTGCCCCGCGCCGAACGCGCCCAGCTCTGCCCACGCGTTGAGCACGCGCGCGTGCGTGTTGCCGCCGCCGACGTCGAAAAGATCGAAATCCAGCAGCGTCTTGAGCTCGCCCTTCGGCGTCGGGATGAATCCTTTGAACGCGATTTTCGACTGGCGGATGCTCATGATGGTCTCGCCGTCCTTGCCGCAGCCCGCGTCGCCCGGGCAGTTCACCGGGATCGTGGAGGGCCGCAGCGTGGCGTTCCAGTCCGGATCGACGCGTTTGAAGTCATAGATCGCGTCGAGCATGATCTGGCCGGAAATTTCCAGGCGGGGGGCCGCAGGCTGTCCGGAGGCGAGTCCGCTGAAGGCCGCGGCCAGGATGAGCCCGCGCTGTATTTTCACCATGCGCGATATTGGCCTTTAGTCCTATAGGCGTGCAAGATGGTGTGTGAGAACTTAGGGGAGAAAGAAAAGGTGCCCATGCCGTACCCGATTCGCGCTGCGAAGGTCGTTCTGGCTGTCTCGCTCGCGGCGGGCTGCTCCAAGGAAGCCCCGCCGCCGCCGCGGCCGGCGCCGCAGGTCACGGTCATGACCGTGAAGCCGCAGTCGATCCCGTACATCGCCAGCTTCGTGGCGCAGACCGAGAGCTCGCGCCAGGTGGACATCGTCGCCCGGATCTCGGGCTTCCTCGACAAGATCGCCTACACCGAGGGCGAGCTGGTCGAGGAGGGCAAGGTGCTGTTCCAGATCGACCCGAAGCCGTTCCGCGCGCAGCTCGACTCGGCCATGGGCGAGCTCAAGGCGCAGGAGGCGCGCCACTCCACCGCGGCGGCCAACCTCAAGCGCGTCAAGCCGCTCGCCGAGCAGCGCGCCCTGCCGCAGGCCGACCTCGACAAGGCGCAGGGCGAGTTCGACGCGTCGCGCGCCGCGGTGTTCTCGGCGCAGGCGAAGGTCAAGGAGCAACAGCTCAACCTCGGCTACACGACGATCCGCACGCCGGTGACCGGCGTGGCGAGCCGCTCGCTGCAGCGCGAAGGCAGCTTCATCAACTCGATGGCCGACAGCGCGAAGCTCACCTACGTGGCGGCGCTCGACCCGATGTGGGTGAACTTCAGCGTGTCGCAGAACCAGATGGCGAAGCAGCGCGAGATGGTAGAGAAGAAGCAGCTCACGCTGCCGCCCGACCTCAAGTTCGAGGTCGAGGTCGTGCTGCCCGACGGCACG
>DATBSZ010000262.1:0-22043 GCA_036559525.1 Burkholderiales bacterium | reverse complement strand
TCCAGCGGTTCGATCTTCAGCCCATCGATGCCGACCACCGTGTGGCCGTCATTCATCAGGTGGTGCGCTACGGTGAAACCCGCGGGTCCGAGACCGACGACCAGGACGCGCTTGTCCGACGACGCTTTCGGATAAGGACGGCGCAGGTCGAACGGGTTCCAGCGCGTGAGAAGCGAGTAGATCTCGAATCCCCACGGCAACTCCAGCACGTCCTTGAGCGTGCGCGTCTCGGCCTGCGGGATGTTGACCGGTTCCTGCTTCTGGTAGATGCAGGACTTCATGCAGTCGTTGCAGATGCGGTGGCCGGTGGCGGCGACCATCGGGTTGTCGACCGCGATGATGCCGAGCGCCGCGAGCGGTTCGCCGCGCGCCTTCACCAGGTGGAACTCGGAGATCTTTTCCTCGAGCGGACAGCCGGCGAGCGGCACTCCGAAGACGGTTTTCCGGAATCCTTCGGCAGGCGCTTTTTCCTTGAAGCCCTTGGAGCAGGAGTCCTTTCCCTGCTCGTGGCACCAGATGCAGTAGTTCGCCTGATCCAGCGCCCCGACCAGGTCGGTGCCGGGGTCGGTCAGGGCGAACCCCCGGCGCTGGCGCGGCTCGGTGTGCGGAATCAGCCTCATGTAGTCGAGCTTGCGCGACGCCTTGAACAGAACACCGTGGCGGTGCTTCTCCTTGCCCTCGGGAGTGAGCGTGGCCCAGGCGGCGTACCGCGCGGCCTGTTCCAGCTTTTCGCCGTTCGCGGCTTCGTCCTTCAGCCAGTCGGTGACCTGGCGCGCAAAGTCGAGCTCGGTCGTGAATTGAAAGCCGTCTGGTCTTGCATCCTCCAGCTTGACTTTGTGGAGCGCGCGCCGCTGCACGAAGAGGCGCTTGACGGAGTAAAGCGGGGCGAGCTCGTTGTGCCGTTCGGCCAGCGCGCGCGCCTCGGCCTCGATGCCGAAGAGGCGCGGGAGGAAGTCTTCGACGTGCGGCGCGAGCGCTACGAGGAGATCGGACTCCGGCTTGCCCTCGAGCGGGCGCTCGCGCGCCGCGAGCAGCCGGTCGTGGAGCGTGCCATCGACCTCGCGGAGAAAACGAAGAAACGCGGCATCGACGCGAAGGAGTCCCGCGCGCTCGTATAAATCGTTGAAACGAATGTCGAAACCGAGTTGCATGCCGTTACAATTATCGGCGAATTCACTGCGGAGTTTCCGATGCAAATCCGAAATAGCATATTCCTCGTGACCGGCGGCGCTTCCGGCCTCGGCGCGGCGAGCGCTCGCATGGCGGCAGAGAACGGCGGCAAGGTCGTGATCGCCGACATGCAGGCCGAAGCGGGCGAGAAGCTCGCCAAGGAGCTCGGCGGGCGCTTCGTGAAGACGGACGTCACGTCGGAAGCAGAAGGCAAGGCCGCGGTCGCGGCCGCGCTGAAAGAATTCGGCGGGCTACACGTGCTGGTGAATTGCGCCGGCATCGCGCTCGCGGAACGCACCCTCGGCAAGGAAGCGCCGCACGACCTGCAGCGCTTCATCCGCGTCCTGAACGTGAACCTCATCGGCACGTTCAACATGATCCGGCTCGCCGCCGATGCGATGGCGAAGGCGGTGCCCAATGCGTCGGGCGAGCGCGGCGTGATCGTCAATACCGCGTCGGTCGCCGCGTTCGACGGGCAGATCGGGCAGGCGGCCTACTCGGCTTCCAAGGGCGGCGTGGTCGGGATGACGCTGCCGATCGCGCGCGACCTGTCGCGCAACGGCATCCGCGTCTGCACCATCGCCCCGGGGATCTTCGAGACACCGATGCTGATGGGCCTGCCCAAGGACGCGCAGGAATCGCTCGGCAAGCAGGTGCCGTTCCCCTCGCGCCTGGGCCGGCCGGCGGAATACGCCCAGCTCGTGAAGGCGATCATCGAAGTCGAGATGCTGAACGCCGAGACGATCCGCCTCGACGGCGCCATCAGGATGGCGCCTAAGTGATTTCTTTCAGGTTCGCTTTGTAGAAGCGAGAGCGATCGACGTAGCCGCGGGCGACTTTCAGCAGGTAGTCCCTTTCCTCCTGCTTGAGCTCGCGCACGATCTTGCCGGGCGAGCCGAGCACCAGCACCCCTTCGGGAATCTCCTTGCCCTCGGCGATCAGGGTATTGGCGCCAATGAGCGTGCCGCGGCCGATGCGCGCGCCGTTCATGATCACGCTGTTGATGCCGATCAGGCTGCCCTCGCCGATGGTGCAGCCGTGCAGCATGACCTTATGGCCCACGCTCACGTGCTTCCCGAGCGTCATCGGGTAGCCGGGATCGACATGCAGCACCGAGGCGTCCTGGATGTTGCATCCCTCGCCGATCGTGATGCGGTCGTTCTCGGCGCGTATGACCACCTTGAACCAGACGCTCACATCGTTTTCAAGAACAACAGACCCTATGACTGAAGCGTCGGGAGCGATGTAATGGTGTTCGCCGAGCAGCTGGACGCGCCGCTCGCCGATGGCGAAGAGGGGCATGGGGCTATCATAATCCAGTGAAAATCATCGTTCTCGGCGCCGGCGTGGTCGGCGTCGCCAGCGCCTGGTATCTCGCCGCGGCCGGCCACGAGGTGACGGTGATCGAAAGGCGCGATGCGGCGGGGCTGGAGACGTCGTTCGCCAACGGCGGCCAGATCGCCGCCGGGCACGCCGAGCCCTGGGCGAAGCCCGCCGTGGTGCCGAAAATCCTGCGCTGGCTCGGGCGCGAAGATGCGCCGCTGCTTTTCCGGCCGCGCGCGAGCTGGGCGCAGTGGGCATGGGGCGCGCGGTTCTTATATGAATGCTTGCCGGGGCGCTTCGAGCGCCATAGCCGCACGCTTGCCGGCCTCGCCGGCTACAGCCGCGAATGCCTGCGCGCCCTGCGGGCCGAGCTCGGCCTGCGCTACGACCATCTCGAGCGCGGAATCCTGCAGTTCGCGACCAACCAGCGCGACCTGGAGGCGATGTCGCGGCACGCAGAGGCGACTCGACAGCAGATCAAGTCCGCAAGCGAGTGCCATGCGATCGAGCCGGCGCTGCGATATTCGAATGATCCGGTGGTCGGCGGCGTCTACAACCCGAACGACGAGTCGGGCGACGCGTGGCGCTTCACCCAGGAGCTCGCGCGCATCGCGGCTGCGCGCGGCGTGGCTTTTCGCTTCGACGCCGACATCGAGGCCATCGAGGCCGAAGCCGGTTCCGTAAGGGGAATCCGGCTGAAGGGCGCGCCGAGCGCAACCGCGGATGCGTATGTCGTTTCGCTCGGCAGCTACAGCCCGCTGCTGCTCGGACCGCTCGGCGTGCGTATCCCGGTGTATCCGATGAAGGGCTATTCGATCACCCTGCCGCTCGGCCCCGCCGAGCAGGGCGCGGCGCCCACCGTGAGCCTGACCGACGAGGCCTTCAAGATCGTCATCTCGCGGCTCGGCAACCGCCTGCGTGCCGCGGGAACTGCAGAGCTCACCGGCTACGACACGACGTTGAATTCCGCGCGCTGCGCGGCGATCGCGCGGCGGATCCGCGATCTGTTCCCGGCGCTCGGAGCCGTGACCACGGTGGAGAACTGGACCGGGCTGCGGCCGGCTACGCCGAACAACGTTCCCGTCATCGGAAAGACCAGGCTCAGAAACCTCTACCTGAATACCGGCCACGGCACGCTCGGCTGGACGCTGGCGTGCGGCTCGGGCAGCGTGCTCGCCGACCTGATCTCCGGCCGGCGGCCGCAGGTGGCGTTCCCGTTCACATGAGGCAAAGCGAGTCGCAGTTCCTGCAGGTTCGCGGGCTGCGCTACCACGTTCGCCGCTGGCCCGCGCGCACAGCGCCGAAGATGGTGCTGCTCCACGGCTGGATGGATGTCTCGGCCTCCTTCCAGTTCGTGGTCGATGCGCTCGAGCGCGACTGGGACGTGTATGCGCCGGACTGGCGCGGCTACGGGCTGAGCGAGTGGGGCAAGGCCGACAGCTACTGGTTCCCCGACTACCTGGCGGACCTGGACGTGCTTCTCGAGAGCATCGATCCGGAAAACCCGGTCAACCTCGTCGGCCACAGCATGGGCGGCCACGTCGCCGGGCTGTATGCAGGCGTGCGGCCCGGGCGAGTCGCCCGATTCGTGAACCTGGAAGGATTTGGTCTCGCCGCCACGCGCGCGGACCAAGCGCCCAAGCGCTATACGCGCTGGCTCGATGAGCTGCGCGTGCCGCCGCGATTCCGGCCTTACGAGAGCTATGCCGCGCTGGCCGAGCGCCTGCGCGGCAACAACCCGCGGCTCTCCAGGGAAAAGGCCGATTTCCTGGCGCGGCAGTGGGGCGAGGAAGTCGAGGGGAAGGGCGTCAGGCTGCGCGGCGACCCGGCACACAAGATCGTCAACCCGGTGCTCTATCGCCACGACGAAGTGCGCGCCTGCTGGCAGCAGGCGACGGCGCCCGTGCTGTGGGTCGAGGCGACCGAGTCCGACGCGCTCAAGCGGGTCGGGCTCGACGCTGCCGCGCACGCCGAGCGCCGGGCCTCGTTCCGCACGCTGCGCCATGTCACCGTGGCGGGCTCGGGCCACATGCTGCACCATGACCAGCCGCAGGCCGTGGCGGGCCTGCTGGAAGAGTTTCTCGCGCGCTGATGGCCCAGTTCTTCTCGATCCATCCGACGCATCCGCAGAAGCGGCTCGTCCGCCTTGCGGCGGACATCGTGCGCCGCGGCGGGCTGATCGCCTATCCGACCGATTCCTGCTATGCGCTCGGGTGCGACCGTGGCAGCGCCAGCGGCGCGCAGCGCCTGCGGCGCCTCCGCGGCATCGACGAGCGCCACCACCTCACGCTCATGTGCCGCGACCTGTCCGAGATGGCGCGCTACGCGATCGTCGACGACGCGCAGTTCAAGCTTCTGAAGAGCGTCACGCCGGGCAGCTACACCTTCATTCTGCGCGCGCGCCGCGAAGTCCCGCGCCGCCTGACCCGGAAAAAGACCATCGGCGTGCGGGTTCCCGGGCATCCGGTGGCCCACGCGCTCCTCGCCGAGCTCGACCAGCCGATGCTTTCTGCGACATTGTCGCTCCCCGGCCTGGCGACACCGCTATCGGATCCTCAGGACATCCGAGAAAAGCTCGAGCACGAGCTCGACCTGGTCATCGACGGCGGATCGTGCGGCGTGGAGCCGAGCACGGTCATCGATCTGACCGAAGGCACGCCGCGCGTGCTGCGCGAGGGAAGGGGTTCGCTCGCGCCCTTCGCCGTAGAGCGCGTCTGATAAAATCGCAGCCGCAAGATGGACGTCAACATTCACCAGCTCGCACAAACGCTGGCCATCTACGCGATCCCGGTACTTTTTGCCATTACGCTCCACGAGGCGGCACACGGCTACGTCGCGCGCCATTTCGGCGACATGACCGCGCACGCGCAGGGCCGCATCAGCCTCAACCCGGGGCGCCATATCGATCTCATCGGCACGATCGTGGTTCCGCTCGTGATCCTGTTTCTTTCCGGCTACAAGTTCCTGTTCGGGTGGGCCAAACCCGTGCCGGTGAACTACTCGGCGCTGCGTAAGCCGCGGCAGCACATGGCGTGGGTGGCGGCGGCCGGTCCGGGCGCCAACCTCGTCATGGCGCTCGTCTGGGCGGTGCTGCTCAAGGTCGCCGTGCTGCTGCCGGCAGGAGGCGTTTCCGAGTTCCTGGCGCTCATGGCGCAGGCGGGAATCCTGGTCAACCTGGTGTTCATGTTCCTCAACCTGCTGCCGATCCTGCCGCTCGACGGCGGGCGGATCCTCGCGAGCCTGCTGCCGAGCCGCGCCGCGTGGCAATACGCCAGGCTCGAGCCGCTCGGCCTGCCGCTGCTGGTGATCCTGCTGCTGACCAATGTGCTCAACGTGGTGCTGGAGCCCCTGGTGGGCGTCTCGGACGCGCTGATTCGCGCGATTGTGCTCTGACGATGTACGAAACCCGGGTGCTGTCGGGCATGCGGCCGACGGGCGCCTTGCACCTCGGCCACTACCACGGCGTGCTCAAGAACTGGGTCCGCCTGCAGGCGGAGTATCCGTGCCTGTTCTTCGTTGCCGACTGGCATGCGCTCACCACGGACTACGAGAAGCCGGGCGACCTGCAGCAGACCGGCCTCGACATGGTGATTGACTGGCTCGCCGCCGGCGTCGATCCGGGGCAGGCGATGCTGTTCGTCCAGTCGCAGGTGCCCGATCACGCCGAGCTGCACCTGCTGCTGTCGATGATGGCCCCGCTCGGCTGGCTCGAGCGCGTCCCGACCTACCGCGACCAGCAGCAGAAGCTCGCCGACAAGGACCTCACCACCTACGGCTTCCTCGGCTACCCGCTCCTGCAGTCGGCCGACATCCTGATCTACCGCGCGAAGTACGTGCCGGTCGGCGAGGACCAGGTGCCGCACCTCGAGTTCGCGCGCGAGGTTGCGAGGCGCTTCAACCACCTGTACGGCCGCGAGCCCGGCTTCGAGGACAAGGCCAAGGCCGCGGTGAAAAAGATGGGCAGCAAGAAGGCGCGGCTCCTGAACGAGGTGCGCACCAAGTTCCTGGAGCAGGGCGACGCCAACGCGCTGGCGCGGGGGCAGGCGGTGCTCGACGAGCAGCAGAACCTGTCGCGCGGCGACCGCGAGCGCGTCTACGGCTGGCTCGAGGGCACGGGCAAGAAGATCCTGGTGGAGCCGGAGGCGCTGCTCACCGAGGCGTCGAAGATGCCGGGCCTCGACGGGCAGAAGATGTCCAAGTCCTACGGCAACACGATCTCGCTGCGCGAGGAGCCCGAGGTCGTGGCGAAGAAGATCAAGACCATGCCGACCGATCCGGCACGGGTGAAGCGCAGCGATCCCGGCAACCCCGAAAAATGCCCGGTGTGGGACCTGCACAAGATCTACTCGAACGACGAGCGCAAGGCATGGGTGGTGAAGGGCTGCACCACCGCCGGGATCGGTTGCCTGGAATGCAAGCAGCCGGTCATCGACGCGATCAACCTCGAGCTCGCGCCGATGCGCGGCCGCGCGCAGCCCTACATCGATGATCCGACGCTGGTCAAGAACATCATCGCCGACGGCTGCGAGAAGGCGCGGCGGCTCGCGGCCGAAACCATGCGCGACGTGCGAGAAGCGATGGGACTTACCTACGGATGATGGCCAAGCTCTACGGCGAGCCGGTCTTCGAGCTGCCGCACGACCTGTACATCCCGCCCGACGCGCTCGAGATCGTGCTCGAGGCTTTCGAGGGCCCCCTCGATCTGCTCCTGTACCTGATCCGCAAGGAAAACCTCGACATCCTGGATATCCCGATGGCGCCGCTCACGCGCCAGTACCTCGAGTACGTCGAGGCGATGCGCAAGACCAACCTCGAGCTCGCCGCCGAATACCTGGTGATGGCGGCGATGCTGATGGAGATCAAGTCGCGGCTGCTGCTGCCGCGGCCCCCGGCCGCCGAGGTGGTGGAGGAAGACCCGCGTGCCGAGCTGGTGCGGCGCCTGCTCGAGTACGAGCGCATGAAGAAGGCTGCGCAGGGGCTCGACGAGCTGCCGCAGGTCGGCCGCGACGTGATCGCGATCTCGGTGTGGATCGAAAAGACGGTCTCGCAGCGCCTTCCCGAGGTGAATTCGGGAGACCTGGCGGAAGCTTGGCGGACGCTGCTGCACCGCGCGCGGCTCTCGGCGCACCACCGCGTCAGCCGCGAGGAGCTCTCCGTGCGCGCTCACATGAGCGCCATTCTCAGGGCGTTGAAGGAAAGGCGGGTCGTCGAGTTCGCCGAGCTGTTCGAGCCGCGGCGCGGCGTCTCGGTGCTGGTGGTGACGTTCCTCGCCCTGCTCGAGCTCGCACGCGAGCTGCTCGTCGAAATCACGCAGTCTGCTGGTTTCGGTCCGATTTACGTAAAATTGGGGCATGCTCAATCCGCCTGATGTGAAGCGCGTACTCGAGGCGGCGCTCCTCGCCGCACAGGAGCCCCTGGGCGCGACCGAGCTCAAACGTTTGTTCGAGGGCGAGCTGGGCGTGGACGCGATCCGGCGCCTGCTCGCCGAGCTCGCGGACGAATGGAAGGGCCGCGCCGTCGAGCTCGTCAGCCTTTCGAGCGGCTGGCGCTTCCAGACCCGCCCGGAGCTTCAGCCCTACCTGGAGCGCCTGTTCCCGGAACGGGCGCCGCGCTACTCGCGCGCGGTCATGGAAACGCTAGCGATCATCGCCTACCGCCAGCCGGTCACCCGCGGCGACATCGAAGACGTGCGCGGCGTGGGCGTGTCGACGCAGATCATCCAGGCCCTCGAGACCCGGGGCTGGATCGACGTCGTCGGCCATCGCGAAACCCCTGGCCGGCCAGCGCTTTACGCCACCACTACGAAGTTCCTCGACGACCTGGGGCTGCGCTCGCTGGAAGAGCTGCCGCCGCTCGAGGAAATCGCCAAGACGCTCCAGCTCGAGGTCGTGCCAACTGCAGAAGCAGAAGCCGCCGTCACAGACGCCCCAGAGCAAGCCAAGACCGGAACCGACGGCTGAGCGGTTGCAGAAGCTGCTCGCCGCGGCGGGCCTGGGCTCGCGGCGCGAGATCGAGGGGTGGATCGCGGCCGGGCGGGTCAGCCTCAATGGGCAGCCAGCCAAGCTGGGCGACCGCGCCGGCCCCGGCGACATCGTCGCGGTGGACGGCAAGCCGGTAAGGCAATCCGGGAAAGGCCAGCCGCGCGTCCTCCTGTACCACAAGCCGGTCGGGGAGCTCGTCACGCGCAGCGACCCCGAAGGCCGGCGGACGGTGTTTGCGAGCTTGCCGCCGGGACGCTGGATTGCAGTGGGCCGGCTCGACCTCAACAGCTCCGGGCTGCTTCTCCTCACCGATTCAGGCGAGCTTGCGAATCGGCTGATGCATCCGCGCTACGGGCTGGAGCGCGAATACCTTGCGCGGGTCAGGGGTGAACTGAGGCCTGAGGAGCGAACGCGCCTGCTGGAAGGCGTTCTTTTGGATGGCATTCCGGCCCGGTTCGAGCGCATCGAAAGCGATCGCGAAAGCGAGGGGAGCAATCGCTGGTATCGCGTCGTGCTGCAGGAGGGCCGCAACCGGGAGGTGCGGCGCCTGTTCGAAGCGCTCGGCCACCCGGTGAGCCGCCTCTCCCGCGTGCGCTACGGCCCGGTCGAGCTGCCGCGGGACCTGGCAGCCGGGCAGTGGCGCGAGCTGGCGGGGAAAACCGTAAACGGCTTGTTCCGTCAGTGAGATATTGCTAAAATCCAAAGGCTTTGGTGCTGTGAAATCAGAGATGGGCTTCGGCCCATTTTTTGTTTGAGCTTAGAAAACGTGGTGCAGCCGGTGGTGACCGGCATGGGATACGAGCTGGTCGACGTGCAGGCTTCGAACGGCGGACGGCTGTTGCGCCTGTTCATCGACAAGCCGGGCGGGGTGGGCTTAGAGGACTGCGCGGCCGTCAGCCGGCAGCTGTCCCGGGTCTTCGAGGTCGAGGGAATCGATTACGAGCGGCTGGAAGTGTCCTCGCCGGGCCTCGACCGGCCGCTGCGCAAGGGCGCCGACTTTGCGCGCTTTGCGGGCCGCAAGGCCGAGGTACGGATGCGCACGCCCGACGCCACGGGACGGCGGCGGTTTGTGGGCCTGCTGCGCGGCGCCGCCGCGGGCCGAGTGGAGATGGAATTGGACGGGCACACGGTGGCGCTCGAGCTGGACGACGTCGAGCGGGCGCGCCTGGTGCCGGATCTGTGAGAGAGGCTGAATGAATTTCGGTAGAGAGCTGCTGCTGCAGGCGGATGCGCTGGCACGCGAGAAGAACGTGACGCGCGACATCGTTTTTTCGGCGCTCGAGATGGCGCTCGCCTCGGCGCTCAAGAAGCGCTACCTCGAGGACGTCGATGTGCGCGTCGCCATCGACCGCAACACCGGCAACTACAACGCCTTCCGGCGCTGGAAGATCGTGCCCGACGGCACGGTCGAGCTGGTGGCGCAGCAGATCCCGCTGTCCGAGGCCTCGCAGAAGAAGGCCGACGCCAAGCCCGAGGATTTCATCGAGGAGGAGATCGAGCCGATCGATCCCCGGCGCATCGGCGCCCAGACGGCGAAGCAGGTCCTGCTGCAGCGCATCCGGGATGCCGAGCGCGAGCAGATCCTGCAGGACTTCCTCTCGCGCGGCGACGAACTCGTCACCGGCACCGTCAAGCGCATGGAGCGCGGCAACGCGGTCATCGAGTCGGGCCGTCTGGAATCTCTGCTGCCGCGCGAACACATGATCCCGAAGGAAAACCTGCGCGTCGGCGACCGCGTGCGCGCGTGGGTGATGAAGATCGACCGCCAGGCGCGCGGCCCGCAGCTGATCCTGTCGCGCACCGCGCCGCAATTCATCATGAAGCTGTTCGAGCTCGAGGTGCCCGAGATCGAGGAGAAGCTGCTCGAGATCAAGTCGGCGGCGCGCGACCCGGGCGTGCGCGCCAAGATCGCGGTGTTCACCAACGACAAGCGCATCGACCCGATCGGCACGTGCGTCGGCATGCGCGGCTCGCGCGTCCAGGCCGTCACCCAGGAGCTCGCCGGCGAGCGCGTCGACATCGTGCTGTGGTCGGCCGACCCTGCGCAGTTCGTGATCGGCGCGCTGGCACCCGCCGAGGTTTCTTCCATTGTTGTGGATGAAGAAAAGCATGCAATGGACGTGGTGGTCGACGAGGAGAACCTCGCGGTGGCGATCGGCCGCAGCGGGCAGAACGTGCGCCTCGCCTCCGAGCTGACCGGCTGGCAGATCAACCTGATGACCGAGGAAGAGTCGACCAAGAAGCAGCAGGAGGAAAGCGGCCGCATCAAGAGCCAGTTCATGGAGAAGCTCGACGTCGACGAGGAAGTCGCCAACATCCTGATCGAGGAAGGCTTCTCGACCCTCGAGGAGATCGCCTACGTGCCGATCAATGAGCTGAACGAGATCCAGGCGTTCGACGAGGACACGGTGAACGAGCTGCGCAACCGCTCACGCAACGCGCTCCTCGTGGCGGCGATCGCCAACGAGGAAAAAGTCGAGGGTATCGACCCCGAGCTGCTCAAGCTTGAGGGCATGGACACGCAGCTCGCCGCCAAGCTGGCCGAGGGCGGGATCAAGACGCGCGACGATCTCGCCGACCTCGCGGTCGACGAGCTTTCCGAGCTGACCGGAATGGAGAGCGAGGCTGCGAAGAAGCTGATCATGGCCGCCCGTGCCCATTGGTTCGCTGATGGTGAAAAGAAGGAGGCCGCGTAAGTGGCGCAGACGAGCGTTGCGCAGTTCGCCAGCGAGCTGAAGGTACCGCCGTCGGTGCTGCTCGAGCAGCTGCGCGCGGCCGGCGTCGACAAGAAGCAGCCGGACGACTCGCTCTCCGAGCAGGACAAGTCGCGCCTGCTCGAGTACCTGCGCAAGGCGCACGGCTCGACCGACGCGAAGAACAAGATCACTCTCACGCGCAAGCACACGAGCGAGATCAAGAAGACCGACGCGAGCGGCAAGTACCGCACGGTCCAGGTCGAGGTGCGCAAGAAGCGCGTGTTCGTCAAGCGCGATCCGGCCGAGGTGGCGGCCCAGGCCGTCGCGGCGGAAACGCCGCCACCCCCGCCGCCGCCGGCTCCGACCGTCGACCCGAAAGAGATCGAGCTGAGGGAAGAGGAGGCCCGCCGCCAGCAGCAGCTTGCCGAGCTGCAGGCGGCCGAGCTGCGCGAGAAGCAGGAACGCGAGCGCAAGGAAGCCGAGCAGAAGGCGGCCGAGGCGGCCGCGGCGGCGCCCGCACCCGCGGGGGCGCCCACTACGCTGCACGCGCCAAAGGCTGCCGACGCAAAAACCGAGAAGAAGCCGAAGAAAGCCAAGCCCACCACCGTGCTGCGCGATGACTCGGTGCGCCGGCGCCAGATCAAGACCCGGGGCGATTCGGGCGGCGGGGTCGGCGGCTGGCATGCGCGCGGCGGCGGCCGCCACCGGCCTGCATCCAGCGGCGGTGAGCAGACGACGTTCGCCCAGCCCACCGAGCCGCTGGTGCGCGAGGTGGCGGTGCCGGAGACCATCACGGTGGGCGAGCTCGCCCACCGCATGTCGGTCAAAGCGGCCGAGGTGATTAAGGCGCTGATGAAGCTTGGCACCATGGCGACCATCAACCAGGTGCTCGACCAGGAGACCGGGATCATCGTGGTCGAGGAAATGGGCCACAAGGCCAAGGCGGCCAAGCTCGACGATCCCGAGTCCTATCTCGCCGAGCCCGAAGAAGCGGTCGAAACCGAGCTCAAGCCGCGGCCGCCGGTGGTGACGGTGATGGGCCACGTCGACCACGGGAAGACTTCGCTGCTCGACTTCATCCGCACCACCAAAGTCGCCGCGGGCGAGGCGGGCGGCATTACCCAGCACATCGGCGCCTACCACGTCGAAACGCCCCGCGGCGTTGTCACCTTCCTCGATACGCCGGGCCACGAGGCGTTCACCGCCATGCGGGCGCGCGGCGCGCAGGCCACCGACATCGTGATCCTGGTCGTGGCGGCCGACGACGGCGTGATGCCGCAGACGGTGGAAGCGATCAACCACGCCAAGGCGGCGGAGGTGCCGCTGGTCGTGGCGCTGAACAAGATCGACAAGCACGAAGCCAACCCCGACAAGGTGAAGCAGGAGCTGCTGACGCACGGCGTGGTGCCCGAGGAATACGGCGGCGACTCCCCGGTGGTACCGGTGTCGGCGAAGACCGGCCAGGGCGTGGATGCGCTCCTCGAGCAGGTGCTGCTGCAAGCGGAGGTGCTCGAGCTGAAGGCGTCGACCGATGCGCCGGCCAAGGGCGTGGTGATCGAGGCGCGCCTCGACAAGGGCCGCGGCCCGGTGGCGACCCTGCTGGTGCAGTCGGGCACGCTCAAACGCGGCGACATCGTCATCACCGGCGCGGTCTACGGTCGGGTACGCGCGATGCTCGACGAAAACGGCAAGCCGGTGCAGGAAGCCGGCCCGTCGATTCCGGTGGAGGTGCAGGGGCTGTCGGAGGTGCCGAGCGCGGGCGAGGAGATGATGGTGATCGCCGACGAGCGCAAGGCGCGCGAAATCGCCAATTTCCGCCAGGGCAAGTTCCGCGACGTGAAGTTCGCCAAGCAGCACGCCACCAAGCTCGAGAACATGTTCGGCCAGATGGCCGAGGGCGAGAAGAAGGTGCTGACCCTGGTGATCAAGTCCGACGTGCAGGGCTCGCAGGAGGCGCTGGTGCACGCGCTGACGCGCCTTGCCACCGACGAAGTCAAGGTCACGGTGGTGCACGCCGGTGTCGGCGCCATCACCGAATCGGACGTCAACCTGGCGATGGCCGCACGCGCGGTGATCATCGGCTTCAATGCGCGCGCCGACGCGACCGCGCGCAAGCTGATCGAGTCCGCCGGGGTCCAGGTCCGCTACTACAACATCATCTACGATGCGGTCGAGGAGATCAAAGGGGCGCTGTCCGGGATGCTCGCGCCGGAGCGCAAGGAGCAGGTGCTCGGCCTGGTCGAGGTGCGCCAGGTGTTCCGCATCTCCAAGATCGGCACGGTGGCCGGTTGCTACGTGCAGGAAGGCCTGGTCAAGCGCAGCGCCCAGGTGCGGGTGCTGCGCGACAACGTAGTGATCCATACCGGGGATATCGACTCGCTCAAGCGCTTCAAGGACGATGTGCGCGAGGTGAAGGCGGGCTTCGAGTGCGGCATGTCGCTCAAGAACTTCTCCGATATCAAGGAGAAAGACCAGTTCGAGGTCTTCGAGACGGTGGAGGTTGCGAGGACGCTGTGAAAAAGGGACAAGGTCGTCCGCAGCGGCTGGGCGACCTGATCCAGCGGGAAGTTTCCGATCTGATCCGGTTGGAAGTGCGCGACCCGAGGGTCGGCATGATCACCATCACCTCGGTCGACGTGTCGCCGGACATGTCGCATGCGAAGGTCTTTTTTACAATCCTGGAAAAACAGAAACTTCAGGACACGCTCGACGGCCTCAAGCGCTCCGCCGGTTTCCTGCGCTCGCTGCTCGCGCGGCGCCTCAAGATGTACACCACGCCCGAGCTGCGCTTCGCGTACGACGAATCGGTGGAGCGCGGCGACCGTCTGTCGCGCCTGATCGATTCCGCCGTGAAGCCGAGGAAATGATCGACGGCGCCCTGCTGCTCGACAAGCCGCTCGGGCTGAGCTCGAACGCCGTGTTGCAGAAGGCAAAAAGGCTCTTCGGGGCGGCGAAAGCCGGGCATGCCGGCACGCTCGATCCGCTTGCCTCGGGCCTGCTGCTGGTACTTTTCGGCGAGGCAACCAAGTTCGCCGGGCCGTTGCTCGACGCGGACAAGGAGTATCTCGCCACGCTCAAGCTCGGAGAGCGCACCGCGACCGGGGATGCAGAAGGCGACGTGCTGGAGAGGAGGCCCGTCAACGTGACGGACAAGTCGCTGCTGCCGGTTCTGCAGCGGTTCCGTGGCGAGATCGAGCAGGTGCCGCCGATGCATTCGGCGCTGAAGCACAAGGGCACGCCGCTCTACCGCCTGGCGCGCCGCGGGCAGGAGGTCGAGCGCTCACCGCGCCGCGTGCGCATCTCGCACTTGTCGGTCGAGAGCTTCGACCCGCCCAGCCTCGGCCTGCGGGTGGTGTGCAGCAAGGGCACCTATATCCGCACGCTCGCCGAGGACATCGGCGAGGCGCTCGGCTGCGGCGCGCATCTGTCCGCGCTGCGGCGCACGGCATCGGGGCGCTTTCGCGTCGAGGAGGCGGCCGCGCTGGAGGCACTGGAGAAGATGCGTCCGCAAGAGCTGCGCGAGCGCCTGCTCGCACTGCCCGCGCTCCTCGAGGGGTTGCCGCGAGCCGAGCTCGGCGCTGCGGAGGAAGCTCGCCTGCGGCAAGGGCAGGCGCTGAAGGTCGGCGGACTGCACCCGGGGCTGTGCGCGGTGGTGCGGCCTGATGGCGCGGTTATCGGGCTGGGCACCGCCGACGGCGAAGGCGGCTTGAGGGCGCTAAGGCTCACCCAAACGGCGGAAAAACATTTAAAATCCGCGGCTCACATGAAGACCGAGTAAGAGAGATCACAGATGGCATTGCAGGTCGTACAGAAGGAGCAGGTGGTCAAGCAATACCAGCGCTCCGGCAAGGACACCGGCTCGCCCGAGGTGCAGATCGCGCTCCTCACCGAGCGCATCAACAGCCTCACCGAGCATTTCAAGACGCACGTCAAAGACTTCCATTCGCGCCGCGGGCTCCTGAAGCTGGTGAGCCAGCGCCGCAAGCTGCTCGATTATCTGAAGGGCAAGGACGCGGACAAGTACCGCGGCCTCATCGAGCGGCTGAGCCTCCGCAAATAGACCCCCGGCGCATGTCTTCAGGCCGAGCGCTCATCGCTGGATGAGCGCTTTTTGCTTTCAAGGACCCCCGTGAACCCCATCAAGAAGACCTTTTCCTACGGCAGTCACCAGGTAACGCTCGAGACCGGCGAAATCGCGCGCCAGGCGCACGGCGCGGTGGTCTGCACCATGGACGACACCGTCGTCCTCGCCACCGTGGTCGCCGCCAAGGAGCCGCGCGTCGGCCAGGACTGGTTCCCGCTCACCGTCGACTACGTCGAGAAGACCTACGCCGCGGGCAAGATCCCCGGCGGCTTCTTCAAGCGCGAGGGCCGGCCCTCCGAGAAGGAGACCCTGACCTCGAGGCTGATCGACCGGCCGATCCGGCCGCTCTTTCCGGACGGCTTCCTGAACGAAGTCCAGGTCGTGGCGACGGTGATGTCGCTCAACCCCGAGGTCGATTCCGACATCCCGGCGATGCTCGCGGTGTCCGCGGCGCTCGAGATCTCGGGCATCCCGTTCAACGGCCCGATCGGCGCCTGCCGCGTCGGCTACGTGAACGGCGAGTACATCCTCAACCCGACCGCGACGCAGCTGAAGGAGTCGAAGCTCAACCTGGTCGTCGCCGGCACCGAGCAGGGCGTGATGATGGTCGAGTCCGAAGCGCTCGAGCTGCCCGAGGACGCGATGCTCGGCGGCGTGATGTACGGGCACGAGCAGATGCAGGCCGCGATCCAGGCGATCCACGAGCTCGCCGAGCAGGCCGGCAAGCCGGCGTGGGAATGGCAGCCGCCGGTGAAGAACGAGGCGCTGCAGGCGCGCGTCGTCGAGCTCGTCGAGCGCGACATGCGCGAGGCCTTCGCCGTGAAGCAGAAGCAGACGCGCAACACGCGCCTCGTCGACATCCGCAAGGCCGCGCTCGAGAAGCTGGCCGCCGAGGCCGCCGCGACCGGGACGGTGCTCAACGTCAACGAGGTGAAGGAAATCTTCTTCAACACGGAATCGAAGATCGTGCGCAGCCAGATTCTCGACGGCGAGCCGCGCATCGACGGCAGAGACACACGCACGGTGAGGCCGATCACGGTGCGCGTAGGGGTGCTGCCGCGCACTCATGGTTCTGCCTTGTTTACCAGAGGGGAAACGCAAGCGCTCGTAACCGTAACCCTCGGCACGGGTCGCGACGAGCAGATCATCGACGCGCTCGCGGGCGAATACCGCGAGCGGTTCATGATGCATTACAACATGCCGCCCTACGCCACCGGCGAGACCGGCCGCATGGGCCCGTCGAAGCGGCGCGAGATCGGCCACGGCCGCCTCGCCAAGCGCGCGCTCGTCGGCCTGCTGCCGACACCCGAGGATTTCGGCTACTCGATCCGCGTGGTGTCCGAGATCACCGAGTCGAACGGGTCTTCCTCCATGGCGTCGGTGTGCGGCGGCAGCCTCGCGCTGATGGACTCGGGGGTGCCGGTCAAGGCGCACGTCGCCGGCATCGCCATGGGCCTGATCAAGGACGGCAACCGCTTCGCCGTGCTGTCGGACATCCTCGGCGACGAGGACCATCTCGGCGACATGGACTTCAAGGTCGCCGGCACCGACAAGGGCGTCACCGCGCTGCAGATGGACCTGAAGATCGAGTCGATCAGCAAGAGCATCATGAAAGTCGCGCTCGACCAGGCGCGCGAGGCCCGGCTGCAGATCCTCGACATCATGAAGCAGGCGATCGAGGGCTCGCGCACCGAGCTGTCGACCTACGCGCCGCGCATCATCAAGATCAAGATCAACCCGGACAAGATCCGCGATGTCATCGGCAAGGGCGGCGTCGTGATCCGCGGCATCCAGGAGGAGACCGGCACCACCATCGAGATCGAGGACGACGGCACGATATCGATCGCGTGCGTGTCGGCGGAGGGCGGCGAGGCGGCGCGCAAGCGCATCCAGGAGCTGACCGCGGACGTCGAGGTCGGCAAGATCTACGAGGGGCCGGTGCTGCGCCTGCTCGACTTCGGCGCCATCATCCAGCTGCTGCCCGGCCGCGACGGCCTGCTGCACATCTCGCAGATCAGCCACGAGCGCGTCAACGCCGTGTCGGACCACCTCAAGGAAGGCCAGATGGTGAAGGTCAAGGTGCTCGAGGCCGACGACAAGGGACGCGTGCGGCTGTCGATGAAGGCCGTCAAGGAGCAGGAGCAGGCCGCGAAGCAGAACAGCTAGGCGCCGGGCTTGCGCCGCGCAGGAGGGCTGATGCTCGGCTGCTTCCTGGCGGGGTGCGCCCCGATGAGCGACGGCGAGTATTCCCGGTACGTGGACTCGCTGCTGCTATCGCGCGAGAGCGTCGACGCGGCGCTGGAGAAGCTGGAACGCGAGCGATTCGCCTGCTACGAGGGTTCGCTCGGATTCCTGGCGACGGCGCCGGCGCGAGGTCCCGCAAAAAGCTGCTCTCGCGACAGCTCGACGCTCGCCATCGCGTGCCATCAATTCGTGATGATCGAATACGACGCCGCCACCCGCGCCGTCCGGCGCGTCAGCGAAACGCAGTCCTGCGCGACCTTGTAGGGGGTATTACTTCGCGACCTGCCGCTCGCGCAGCTCATCGAGCGTCTTGCAGTCGATGCACAGCGTCGCCGTCGGGCGCGCTTCCAGGCGCTTGAGGCCGATCTCGACGCCGCAGCTGTCGCAGTAGCCGTACTCGTCCGCGTCGATGCGCGCGATGGTCTCGTCGATCTTCTTGATCAGCTTGCGCTCGCGGTCGCGGTTGCGCAGCTCGAGCGCCATGTCGGATTCCTGGCTGGCGCGGTCGTTCGGATCGGCGAACACCGTCGCTTCGTCCTGCATGGTGTGCACCGTGCGGTCGATCTCCTGCGAGAGCTCCGACTTGAGCGACTCGAGGATCTTGCGGAAGTGCGAGCGCTGCTTGGCGTTCATGTACTCCTCGCCCTTTTTCGCAGCGTACGGCGTGAAACCTTTGCGGGAAAGTTCTACGGCCATTCTTTTCGGCTATCTCGGGGTCAAAAAACGAATGCGCTTTGTAGCACTAAAGACCCCCTGTAGCAAGCTGCTTCGATTGCGACGGGCATGCGCTAAGAGTATCATTTGACGCCTTTTTCGGGGTGTGGCGCAGCCTGGTAGCGCGCTTGCTTTGGGAGCAAGATGTCGGAGGTTCAAATCCTCTCACCCCGACCACGGGACTGCCCGTAGCTCAACCGGATAGAGCACCAGCCTTCTAAGCTGGGGGTTGTGGGTTCGAGTCCCGCCGGGCAGGCCATCGCGCTAGGCGCGATCATGTTGACAGTTTCTTGCAACAATGGTGACCGTAGCTCAAAGGTAGAGTCCCGGATTGTGATTCCGGTTGTTGGGGGTTCGAGTCCCCTCGGTCACCCCATCCATGCAAGTCGAGCGTGAAATCAAGTTCAGCCTCACGCCCGCGGCGGCGCGGCGCGTCGCTCGCCGGGTCCGGCCCGCGGGCCCGTGGCGGCGACGCATGGTCTTCAGCGCGTATTACGACACCGCGAACGAGCGGCTGCGGCGCGCGGGCGTAGCGCTCAGGCTGCGGCGCGACGGCACGCGCCGGCTGCAGACGCTGAAAGCGGAGTCCGCGACCGCGGGCCTGAGCGCGCGCGCGGAATGGGAGATGCCCGCGCCGCGCGGCAAGCTCGACCTCGGCGCGTTTCCGCGCGAGGAAATCCTGGCGGCGACCGGGCTGGATGTCGCGCGCCTCGCGAGCCGGCTGCGGCCGCGCTTCGAGACGCGCTTCTCGCGCCGCTCGGCGCCGCTGATCGTCGACGGCGCGACGCGCGCGGAAATCTCGGTCGATCGCGGCTACGTGGCCGCCGGCGAGCGGCGCGAGCCGATCAGCGAAGTCGAGCTCGAGCTCAAGTCCGGCAACACGGCATCGCTGCTGCGCTATGCGGCCGCGCTCGCCAAGCCGCTCGGACTAGCGCTGGAGTTCGAAAGCAAGGCCGAGCGCGGCTATCGGCTGGTCGCCGGCGAAATATTTCCGCCGCCGCGCAAATGGCGCCGGCCGAGGCTGCGCGAGCTCGCGACGCCCGCCGAGGCGTTCGCCGCCGTCTTCGCCGCGGCGCTGACGCAGGCCGGAGCGAACGCCCATGGCGTCGTGCATGGCCGCGACGCGGAATACCTGCACCAGATGCGCGTCGGGCTGCGGCGGCTGCGCTCCGCGCTGCTCGCCTTCCGCGATCTCGTGCCGAAGAAGGCGGCGAAGCCGATCGCCGGTCGCCTGCGCGGCCTGATGCCTTCCCTCGGCGCCGCGCGCGACTGGGACGTGTTTTGCGAAGGCCTGGTGCGCATCGGAATGCAGGCGCCCGAGCGTGCGCCGGCGATGGCGCCGCTCCTGGCGCGCGCCCGCGCAAAGCGCGGCGGCGCGCGGCGGCGCGCGCGGGCGACCGCAGCGTCGCGCAAGCTGCAGACCTTTCTCCTGCGGACATTGCGCTGGGTCAACTCCGAGCCGTGGAAAGCGCGCGCGCAGGATTCCGAAGGCTCGCTCGGGGCTTTCGCGGCAGCGTCGCTCGAGCGGCTGCACGGCAAGGCGCTCGCCCAGGCGCAGGACATCGACTGGCGCGATCCCGGGCAGCGTCACCGCCTGCGCATCCGCATGAAGCGCCTGCGCTACGCCTGCGACTTCTTCGCCGCGTCGTTCGCCGGCGCAGCGGCGCAGCCCTATATCAAGCGCCTCGCCGCGCTGCAGGACATCCTCGGCGACCTCAACGACATCGCGGTAGCGCGCCGCCTGCTCGCGGAGATCGCTCCGCGCGGCAGCGCGCCCGGCATTGCGGGCGCCGCCGCGCATACGCGCCATACGCTCGCCGTGCGCGAGCGCATGCTCGTCATTTCGCTCGAGGCTGCCTGGGCGGCGTTCGAAAAGCGCCGGCCGTTCTGGAAAGCGAGAGCGTGAACACCTCGGGCCGCGGCCACACGAAGGGGATGCGCGGATAGGCGCGCTCGAGCGCCGCCTTGTTCTCGCCTACCTCGCACACCAGCAGCCCACCCGGGCTGAGATATCGAGGCGCCGCCTCGAGGATGCGCCCGGCGTAGTCCAGCCCTTGCCGGCCGCCGGCGAGGGCGATTCCCGGCTCGTAGCGGTACTCGCGCGGCAGCTTGCGCATCGAGGGCGTGGCTACGTAGGGCGGGTTGCACACGATCAAGTCGTAACGGCCTCTGAGTTTCTCGAAGAGATCTGAACGCACGAGGCGCACGCGCCTGGCCAGCCTGTGCTCGCGGACATTGCGGGCGGCGACTTCCAGCGCTGCCGCGGAAATGTCGCCCGCGTCGACCTGCGCCTTTGGATAGGCGCGTGCAGCAAGAATCGCCAGGCACCCCGAGCCGGTGCACAGGTCGAGAATGCGCCGCGGCCTGATGCGAAGGTCCTTGAAGAGGAACGCGATGTGCGACCGCGGAATGATTACGCGGCGATCCACATGGAAAGGCAGGCCGACCAGCCACGCTTCGTTGAGGAGGTAGGCCGCCGGGATGCGCTGCGTGATTCTTTTCTTGACGAGTGCCTCGATCCGGGTCGGATCGGCGTCCTTGCCCAGGTCTTCATCAAACGGCAGGCCAAGGCCGCGCAGCACCAGGAAGGCCGCCTCGTCGCGGGCGTTATCGGTGCCGTGGCCGTAGTGGAGGCGCGCTGCCCTGAACCGCGCTTCCGTTTTCCGGATCAACTGCGCCAGCGTCAAGGAAGCAGGGTGCGCAGGGTATCGAGGTAGATGCGCGGCAGCATCTCGAGCTGCGAGAGCTCGATGTGCTCGTTCAGCTTGTGGATGCTGGCGTTGACCGGGCCGATCTCCAGCACCTCGGGCGCGATCTCGATGATGAAGCGGGCATCCGAGGTACCGCCGGTCGTCGCGAGCTCGGCCCGGTGTCCCGTGTGCCGCCGGCAGACCTCGGTGACCGTCTGCGCGAGCTTGCCCTGCGGGCTGAGAAATGGCCGTGCGCCGAGCACCCACGACAGCGAGTAATCCAGCCCGTGCTTCTTCAGGATCGCTTCGACGCGCTGCGCGAGCGTGGCGTCCGTGCTTTCGGTGGAGAAGCGGAAATTGAAATCGACCTCAATGCTGCCGGGTATGACGTTGCCGACGCCGGTGCCGGCATGGATGTTCGATACCTGCCAGGTCGTCGGCGGAAAGCTCTCGTTGCCTTTGTCCCACTGTGTTTTCGCCAGTTCGGCGAGCGCGGGCGCAAGCTGGTGCACCGGGTTGCGGGCGAGGTGCGGGTACGCGACATGCCCCTGGATGCCGCGCACCGTCAACCGGCCGGAAAGAGAACCGCGCCTGCCGTTCTTGAGCATGTCCCCGAGCGCGTCCACCGACGTCGGCTCGCCGACGATGCAGTAGTCCATCGTCTCGCCGCGCTTCTTCAGCGCCTCCACGACCTTCGCCGTGCCGTCGAGCGCCGGGCCTTCCTCGTCGGAGGTGAGGAGAAAGGCGATCGAGCCGGAATGGTTCGGCCGTTCCTTCACAAAACGTTCCGTGGCGATGGTGAAGGCGGCAATGGAGGATTTCATGTCTGCGGCGCCGCGGCCATAAAGCTTGCCGTCGCGGATCGTCGGCACGAACGGGTCGGACTGCCACTCGGAGAGCGGCCCGGTGGGCACCACGTCGGTATGGCCGGCAAAACAGAGCAGGGGCGCGCTGCGGCCGCGCCGCGCCCAGAGGTTGCTGACCTCGCCGAAGCGCATCGGCTCGCACTTGAAGCCGGCAAGCGCAAGTCGCTCGGCGATGAGCGCCTGGCAGCCGCCGTCTTCGGGGGTGACCGAGCGCCGCGCGATCAGCGCCTGGGCAAGATCAAGCGCTGGCGTCAATCTTGAAGTCGCTGAAGGAG
>DATBSZ010000261.1:0-9189 GCA_036559525.1 Burkholderiales bacterium | reverse complement strand
CATGACGCCGATGGAGGCGCTGATCTCGGCGACGCGCTGGGGCGGGCAGATGATGATGAAGAAGGACTTGGGCGAGATCCGCGAGGGCTGGCTCGCCGACCTGCTGCTGGTCGACGGCGACCCGCTTTCCAACATCTCGGTCCTGCAGGACAAGAACCGGCTGCTCGCGATCATGAAGGACGGCGAGTTCTGCAAGATGCCGGAGATCCGCTCGCAACGCAGCCGCTTCGTGGCGTGAAGCCAAAACAACCCAAAAACAGGGACAGACCACGTTTTCCGGTGAATCGGCAACGGCGAAAAAAAAAGTGGTCTGTCCCTGATTCATGAGAAAGGGGTGGAAATGGTTCTGGACGCTGGTCATCGGCCTGCCGCTGATCGTGTTCGTGATCTGGGGCTTGTGGGACAACACGCGCCTGTTCGTGGTGACCTTTCTCAACGGGATGACCCTCGCGTCCCTCTACTTCATCGTCGCGGCCGGCTTCACGCTGGTGTTCGGCCTGATGCGCAACGTGAACCTCGCGCACGGCTCGCTCTACCTGCTGGGCGGCTATGTCGGCTACCTGGTGGCGCATTACACCGGCTGGTTCGTGCTGGCGCTCGCGGCCGGCTTCGCGGTCGCGGCGCTGGTCGGGCTGCTGATGCAGGTGAGCGTGTTCCGCTTCATGCCGGGCGAGGACCTGCGCCAGACGCTGGTGACGATCGCGCTCTCGATCATCATCGCCGACCTGCTGCTCTGGTGGCTGGGCGGCACGGTGCACCAGGCCGACGCGCCGGAGCTGCTGTCGGGGCCGCTGCGCGACATTCCGCTCATCAAGGCGTACTCGAAGTACCGCCTCGCGCTGCTGCCGATCGGCATCGCCATCGGTGTCGTGCTGTGGCTGTTCCTCAACCGCACGCGCGTCGGCATGATGATCCGCGCGGGGGTCGATGACCGCGCGATGCTGTCCGCGGCAGGCGTGAACGTGAACGTGCTGTTCGCCGTCACCTTCGCCATCGGCGCCGGGCTTGCCGGCTTCGGCGGCGTGATCGGCGCGGTGGAGCTCTCGATGGCGCCGGGCGAGGACGTGCGCCTGCTGCTCGCCTCGCTCATCGTCGTGATCATCGGCGGCATGGGCAGCGTGGTGGGAGCGGCCCTGGGAGCATCCATTTTGGGTCTCGCCGAAACCTATGGCCTGGCCTACGCGCCGACCTACAGCGTGGTGTTCACCTTCGTCATTCTTGTCCTCGTGCTCGCCTTCCGGCCGCGCGGATTCCTCGGGAGGCCGGCTTGAGCGCGGCCAATTGGCGCAACGCCATGAACTCGGGCGCGGGCCGCGCGGCAATGATGAACCGCGGCCAGGCTGCGGTTGCGCTTCCGCTCCCCGGGGTAGGCGGAAATCGTGGTCTGTCCCTGATTTCAGGGATCGGAGCGCGGCACGTGGTCGTGCTCGCGTTTCTGCTCGCGTATCCGTGGTTCGCGACGCCGTTCTTCACCTTCCAGATCGGGGCGCAGTCGCTCGCGCTCGGGCTGATCGCGCTGTCGCTGACTTTCCTTGGCGGCTACGGCGGCATGGTGTCGCTCGCGCAGATTACGGTGGCGGGGATCGCCGGCTACGGCGTGGCGATTTTCGGCGCCGCGAGCGCTGCGGACACCGCCATCAGCCTTGGCTGGCCGTGGTGGGTGGCGGTCCTGATCTCCATCGTCATCGCCACGGCGGGCGCCACCTTCATCGGTTGGCTCTCGGTGAGGACGGAGGGCATCTACACCATCATGATCACGCTCGCGGTGGGCGTCGCGTTCTATTACCTCTGCCTGCAGAACTACAGCGTGTTCAACGGTTTCCAGGGATTCCAGCGCGTGCACGCGCCGACCGTGCTGGGCGTCAGCATGCGCGACCCGCTGCCGTTCTACTACCTCGCGCTGTTCTGGTCGCTGGCGGGCTATTTTTTCGTGAAGTACCTGTTGCGCGCGCCGTTCGGCATCGCCCTCCAGGGCATCCGCGACAACCCGCGCCGCATGAACGCGCTCGGCTTCAACGTGACCGCGCACCGCATCGCCGCTTACGCCGTAGCGGGCGTGATGGCGGCGGTCGGCGGCGTGCTGCTGGTCTGGTACAACGGACTGATCGGTCCCGGCTCGGTGGGTACGAGCTGGATCATCAACATCCTGATCATCGCGGTGCTGGGCGGCATGCGCCACCCGATCGGCGCCTTCCTCGGCGCGATCGTGTTCGTGCTGCTGCAGACCTTTGCCATCGATGTGCTCGATCGCGAGCGCTTCAACCTCGTGATCGGCGCTGTGTTCCTGGTCATCGTGCTGTTTTCGCCGGACGGCCTGCTCGGCTGGTGGGCAGGTCTGAAATCGAAGTTCTTAACCCCCAGAGGAGGTTTCAGATGAGGAGAACGTTCGTAAAAACAGTCGTCGCCGCGGCGGTCGTCGCTGCGTTTGGCGGCATCGCTTACGCGCAGCAGGGCAAGCCGGTGAAGATCGGCCTGCTCGCAACGCTGGAAGGGCCGTTCGCCGCGGGCGGCGCCGACGGCATGCGCGGTGCGGAGTTGGCAGTCAACGAGAGGAAGGGCATGGTCGCCGGCCGCAAGATCGAGCTGATCAAGGCCTCGTCCGACGCCAAGCCCGACGTCGCGGTCAACGCCACGCGCAAGCTGGTCGAGCAGGACAAGGTCGACATCATGGTCGGACCGCTTTCCGGCGGCGAGGGTATCGCGGTCAAGGAGTATTCCAAGACCCAGCCCAACATCACCTTCATCAACGGCTCCTCCGGCGCGCAGGCGACGACGCTCGTCAACCCGTCGCCGAACTTCTTCCGCTTCAACACCGAGGGCGCGCAGTGGATGGTCGGCCTGGGCAAGGCCGCGCTCGACAAGGGCTACAAGCGGGTGATGGTGATCGCCGAGGACTACGCCTTCCCGTACTCGCAGGTGCAGGGCTTCATGGCCGAGTACTGCAAGCTCGGCGGCAAGGTCCCGGTCAAGGCCTGGGTGCCGCTCGGCGGCAAGGACTACTCGTCGGTGATCGCGCGCATCCCGAAGGACGTCGATGCGCTGGTGGTGGTGCTCGGCGGTGCCGACGCGGTGAACTTCCTCAACCAGTACGAGGCGGCGGGCGGCGACAAGCCGATGATCGGCGGCTCGATCACGGTGAGCCAGGACATCCTGAACTACAAGGGCAAGCGGCGCGACTCGCTGGTCGGCACCATCGCCGGCTCGCCGATCGCCGACTCCTACGATGCGCCCGAGTTCAAGAAGTTCGTCGCCGACTACCAGAAAGCCTACCCGGTGTCTTCCGGCGCCTATCCGAGCCCGTCGCTGTTCGCGCTCGTGTACTACGTCAATATGAAGGCGGCGCTCGACGGCCTCGAGGCGGTCAAGGGCGATCTCTCTGACGGGCAGAAGAAGTACCAGGCTGCCCTGCAGAAGATGACGCTCAAGACGCCGACCGGCGACGTCAGGCTCGACGGCAACCGCCAGGCGATCGGCTCCACGTTCATCACCGAGGTGGTGAAGGACAAACAGGGGAACCTCTTCAACAAGGTGCTGCGCAAGGTCGACGGCATCGACCAGATGCTCGGCATGAAGAAGGAAGAGTTCCAGATGGGCTCGCGCGACGTGCCCAACTGCCCTTGATCGCACAGGAGCAAGCCCTCGTCCTCGAGGGCGTCACCCGCAACTTCGGCGCCCTGCGCGCGATCGAGAACGTCTCGTTCTCGGTCGCCGCAGGCGAGCGCCGCGCCGTCATCGGCGCCAACGGCGCCGGCAAGACCACCCTGTTCAACGTGATCACCGGCGACTTTCCGGCAACCGCGGGCAGGGTCCTATTCTTCGGCGAGGACGTCACGCTGCATCCGCCGTTCGAGCGCATCCGCTCCGGCCTGCGGCGCACCTACCAGTCCTCGCTGCTGTTCCGCGACCTCACGGTGCGCGACAACCTGTTCCTCGCCGTGCGCGGAGTCACCCGGAACAGATACAGCTTCTTTCGTTCAGGAAACGATGCAAACGTAGAACAACTGCTCGAGCGCGTCCGCCTGACCCGCTTCGCCGACCAGCCGGTGGCTTCCCTGTCGCACGGCCAGCAGCGCCAGCTCGAGGTCGGCATGGCGCTCGCCGGCGCGCCGCGCCTGATCCTGTTCGACGAGCCGGCCGCCGGCCTCTCGCCCGCGGAGCGCGCCGAGCTGGTGGCGCTGCTCGCCTCGCTGCCGGCGCACATGGGCTACATCCTGATCGAGCACGACCTCGAGATCGCGCTGCGCGTGGTGAGCCAGGTCACTGTGATGCACAACGGTCGCATCCTCAAGCACGGCACGCCCGCCGAAATCGAAAACGACGCCGAGGTCCAGTCCATCTACATAGGCGGGAAGCAGCTTGATTCTTGAGATCAAGAACCTCGATGTGCATTACGGGCGCTCGCACGCGCTGCAGGGAGTCTCGCTTTCGTTCGACAAAGGAATTGTTTCCGTGGTCGGGCGAAACGGCATGGGGAAAACCACGCTGTGCAACGCCATCACCGGCCTGGTCGGCGCCGTAGGGGGAAGTGCCACGGCAGGCAGCATCAAGCTCGCGGGTGAAGAGATCCTCGGTCTCGCGCCCAACGCCATCACTGACAAGGGCATCGGCTACGTGCCGCAGGGCCGGCGAGTCTGGCCATCGCTCTCGGTCGATGAGCATCTGCGCCTGGTCGCCCGCAAAGGGCCCTGGACCGTCGAACGCATCTACCAGGTTTTTCCTCGTCTTTCGGAAAGAAAAAACAATGGGGGCGCCGAGCTCTCCGGCGGCGAGCAGCAGATGCTCGCGATCGCGCGCGCGCTGCTCTTCAATCCGAAGCTGCTGGTGATGGACGAGCCGACCGAAGGCCTTGCCCCGGTCATCGTGCAGCAGGTCTCGGCCATGCTCAAATCGCTCGCCGCCGAGGGCGAGATCGCGGTGCTTCTCATCGAGCAGAACCTCGGCGTGGCGATCGACGTCGCCGACACCATCGACGTGATGGTGAACGGCCGCATCGCGCGCTCCATGCCGGCCGCCGAGCTCGCCGCCGACCGCGAGCTGCAGCAGCGGCTCCTCGGCGTGAAGATGGCGGAAGACGAGGCCGTTCGGGTTGCCGAGGAAGCGCCTGCGCCGGAACCGGTCCAAATTCTTACCGTGAAGCGCGCCGGCGACGAGCTGGTGCCGCCGGACGACGGCGAGCGCAGCGTCGGCGGGACTACCCGTTGGGGTGTTTCCAGGAATCCGCTTCCCGTTGAAGAACCGAAGCCCGAGGCGCGTGTCGTCGAATTCCCCGTCGCACAGACGGCGGGCCGCGCCGCATACATCGCAGGCACTTTCGACACGAAGGGGCGCGAGCTTTTCTACCTCAAGAGCTGCCTGGAGAAGCTCGGTCTGCGCACGGTGACGGTCGACCTCGCCACTTCCGGCAAGCCGTCATCCGCAAACATCCACCCGCGCGAGGTGGCGCGGCATCACCCCAAGGGCGAGCGCGCGGTGTTTACCGGCGATCGCGGCTCGGCGGTGAGCGAGATGGGAGTGGCGTTCGAGAACTTCGTCGCGCTGCGCCGCGACCTCGGCGGGCTGATCTCCGCCGGCGGCTCGGGCGGGACCGCGCTCGCGACGCAGGCGATGCGGCGGCTGCCGATCGGGATCCCGAAAGTGATGGTCTCGACCGTGGCTTCGGGCGACGTCAAGCCCTACGTCGGGCCTTCCGACATCTGCATGATGTACTCGGTCACCGACATCTCCGGGATCAACCGCATCTCCGGGAAGGTGCTCGCCAACGCGGCGCACGCGCTGGCGGGGATGATTGCCTACGCCAAGAAAGAGCAGGAGCAAACCAAGCCCGCTCTGGGCCTGACCATGTTCGGCCTGACCACGCCCTGCGTGCAGGCGGTGTGCAAGCAGCTCGAGGCGCGCTTCGACTGCATCGTGTTCCACGCCACCGGCACCGGCGGCCAGTCGATGGAGAAGCTGGTGGATTCCGGCTTGATCGCGGGCGTGCTCGACGTCACCACCACCGAGATCGCCGACGAGCTGGTCGGAGGTGTGTTGACCGCCGGGCCGACGCGGATGGATGTTTTTGCCAGGAAGCAGATTCCCTATGTCGGCTCCTGCGGCGCGCTCGACATGGTGAATTTCTGGGCGATGGACACCGTGCCCCAGCAGTTCAAGCAGCGCAATCTCTATCGTCACAACAACAACGTGACCCTGATGCGCACCACGCCCGAGGAAAACGCGCGCATCGGCCGCTTCATCGCGGAAAAGTTGAACCGCATGCAGGGCCCGGTGCGCTTCCTGATCCCGGATGGCGGCGTCTCGGGGATCGATACGCCGGGCAAGCCGTTCTGGGACCCGGCGGCCGACAAGACGCTTTTTGAAGCCATCCATTCGAATTTCCGTTCGACGGCAAACCGCAAGCTCGTCCGGCTTCCCCACCACATCAACGACGCGGCGTTCGCCGAAGCGCTGGTCGCCAACTTCTACGAGATCGCGCAAACTGCATGGCCCGCATCGCTCGCCAGGACATCCTGAAGAAGCTGCACGCGCAGGCGCGCCGCGGCGAGCCGATCGTCGGCGGCGGCGCCGGCACCGGCCTGTCCGCCAAGTGCGAGGAGGCGGGCGGCATCGATCTCATCGTGATCTACAACTCGGGGCGCTACCGCATGGCCGGGCGCGGCTCGCTTGCCGGCCTGATGGCCTACGGCAACGCCAACGAGATCGTGCTCGACATGGCGCGCGAGGTGCTTCCGGTGGTGAAGCACACGCCGGTGCTGGCGGGAGTCAACGGCACCGATCCTTTTCTGTTGGTTGAATCGTTTTTGAAAAGGCTCTGTGACCTGGGCTTCTCCGGGATCCAGAACTTCCCGACCGTGGGCCTGTTCGACGGCACGATCCGCGCCCAGCTCGAAGAAACCGGCATGGGCTATGGGCTCGAGGTCGAGGTCATCCGGCAGGCGCGTGAGATGGACCTGCTCACCACGCCCTATGTCTTTTCGGATCAGAACGCGCGCGACATGGCCAAGGCCGGCGCAGACATCGTGGTCTGCCATCTGGGGCTGACCGCCGGCGGCGCCATCGGGGCGCGCACCGCCTTGGGTCTGGATCAATGTATTCCCTTGGTGAATGCATGGGCGCAGGCGGCGCGCGGCGTGAACCCGGACATCCTGGTGCTGTGCCACGGCGGGCCGGTCGCCACGCCCCAGGACGCGCAGTACATCCTGGACCACTGCCGCGGCTGCAACGGTTTCTACGGCGCTTCGAGCATGGAGCGCCTTCCCACCGAAGTCGCCCTGACAGAGGCGACGAGGAAGTTCAAAGGCATGAAGAGAGGAGTCGCATCATGACTGGATCCCAGTTCGGACAATTCATCCTCGCCCTGATCGGCGTCGCGATCGTCGTTGCGATCGTGGTCTGGCTGCTCAACTGGCTGTACCTGCGCTCCTCGAAGGAACGGGGATTCGTGCGCACCGGCTTCGGCGGCCAGAAGGTGGTGGTGAACGGCGGCGCGTTCGTGCTGCCGATCATCCACGAGGTCATCCCGGTGAACATGAACACGCTGCGCCTCGAGGTGTCGCGCGGGCGCGAGCGCGCGCTCATCACCAAGGACCGCATGCGCGTCGACGTGACGAGCGAGTTCTACGTGCGCGTGAAGGCCGAGGCCGAGGCGATCGCCGCCGCGGCGCAGACGCTCGGCCAGCGCACCATGCAGCCCGAGTCGCTCAAGGAGCTGGTCGAGGGCAAGTTCGTCGACGCGCTGCGCACCGTGGCGGCCGAGATGACCATGGAAGAGATGCACGAGAAGCGCGGCGAATACGTGAAGCGCGTGCGCGCCGCGGCCGCGGCGGACCTGCTGCAGAACGGCCTCGAGCTCGAAACCGTGTCACTCACGCAGCTCGACCAGACGGCGATGGAATTCTTCAACCCGTCGAACGCCTTCGACGCCGAAGGCCTGACGCGGCTGACCGAGACGATCGAGACGCGCAAGAAGAAGAGGAACGACATCGAGCAGGACACGATGATCCAGATCCGCAACAAGAACCTCGATACCGAGCGCCAGGCGCTCGATATCGATCGCGATCTCGAATACGCGCGCCTCGCCCAGGAGCGCGAGCTCGAGGTGAAGCGGGCGGTGCAGCGCGCCGACGTCGCGCGCCAGAAGGCGACCAGCGAGCAGGAAGCCGAACGCGCGCAGATCACGGCGCGCGAGGCGGTCGAGCGCGCGCGCATCGTGTCCGAGCGCGCGGTCGAGCAGGAGCGCATTGAGCGCGAACGCGGCATCCAGGAACTGGAAATCGGCCGTCGACAGACCATCGAGCTCGCCGAGCAGCAGCGCGCGATCGCGGTCGCCGAGCACTCGAAGGCCCAGTCCGAGGCGCAGGCCGCGGCCGACCATGCGCGCGCCAAGGCGGTGGCCGAGGAGGAGAAGGTATTCACCGTGCGGGAGGTCGAGCTCGCGCAAAGGAAAAAGCTGATCGATGTCTCCAACGCCGAAGCGGAGGCCGACACCTCCCGCATCCGCTCGCTGGCGGCGAAGATCCGCCACGAGGTGGAGGCCGAGGGGCTGACGCTGATGAACAAGGCGGCCAACCTGCTCACGCCGGAAGCGCGCCAGTCGGCGATGCGCCGGCAGTTGATCGACAAGCTCGAGGGCATCATCCGCGAGTCGGTGAAGCCGATGGAGCGCATCGAAGGCATCCGCGTGCTGCACGTCGAGGGGCTGGGCGGCGGCCAGAGCGGGCCGGGCAACGGCAACGGCGGCGGCAACATCGCCGACAGCGTGGTGAATTCCGCGCTGCGCTTCCGCGCCCAGGCGCCGCTCGTCGACCAGCTCCTGCGTGAGATCGGCGTGCAGGGCGGCGACCTCGGCGGCGCGGCCAATGCGTTGCTCGAGGGCAAGAAGCCTTGATCAAGGTGTACACCTCGAGCGTCATCGACGCCCCGGCGGACACGGTCTGGGCGCAGGTGCGCGACTTCAACGGCCTGCCGAAGTGGACGCCGTTCGTCGCCGAATCGCGCATCGAGAACGGCATGCCGGCGGACAGGATCGGCTGCGTGCGCAACTTCCGCCTGCGCGACGGCGGCGTGATCCGCGAGCAGCTCCTCACGCTCTCGGACTACGACTACCAGTGCAGCTACTCGATCCTCGAGAGCCCGATGGGCGTGGAGAACTACGTCGCCACGCTCAAGCTCACGCCGGTCACCGACGGCAAC
>DATBSZ010000260.1:0-14602 GCA_036559525.1 Burkholderiales bacterium | reverse complement strand
CATGATCGACTGCGCGACCACCGACTTGCCCGAGCCCGATTCGCCGACCAGCGCCACCGTGCCCCCGGCCGGGATGCGGAACGACACGCCGTCGACGGCCTTCACCGTGCCGGCATCGACATCGAGATAAACCTTCAGATCCCGGACCGTAAGCAGGTCAGCCATGCGCGGGGGCAGTATATAAGTACGCGGAGAAGCCGCTCATAAATTCGGCGAGAAGGCCTCTGCTGCCGAGAGCCAGCGCACGTCCTCGAGGGTGAAAAGTCGTTCGAGGAAATTCCACGCCGCTGCGTCGTGCACCGCGTGGTGCGTGAGCCAGCCCAGCGGTTCGTCGCCCGAGAGGTACGAAACTGCTTTCGACAAGGCTTCCGCTTCGCCGATGAAGCGCTTGCCCTCTTGCCAGGCAATGATGTCGACATGGGTGTTCACCTGCCGCAGGCCGGGCACGGGCTCGGCGCCTGCGCGCGCACCATAGGCGCTCACTCCACGCACGCCGATGGCCGGGAGCTTTTTCAAGATATCCCTACGCACGCGGTTCCACGGCGGCGCGAGCACCGGGAGAAATCTGTTGCCCGCAAGGGACCGCAACCTGCCCAGGCCGTCGGAGATCCGCGCGAGCGCGGCCTCGACCGCCTCGCCGGCGGGATATTCGGTCTTCTTCTCGCCGGCTGCGGCGCGGTTGCGATGGTCGGTGCCGTGCTGCAGCACCGTCACGCCGTCGTGCAGCACCCTGAAGAGCTCGGGCTCGGCGGCTTCGGGAATCACCGCGAGCGCGAGCGGGGTTTGACGCTTCTTCGAAATCGAAAGCAGTTGCTTCAAGGAAGGCAGCACCGCGGCGGCATCGTCGTCGCGCCACCAGAACTGCACCGGCCGACCGGCCTTGCGCCGGCGAGCAAGCTCGTCCTCGAACTCCTCCCAGTTCACGCAAGCGCGGGTCAAGTGACCCATTGGCGAAGCAGCTCGGCGCTGCGGCGCGCGCCGCCGAGATCGACCGCCCCCGGAGCCGGCCGCGGGCCCGCCGCGGCGCGATCGACCGCCGCGGCGAGCGTCGCCGCTGTCAGGACATCCTCCTCGACCACGTGCACGAGCCCCCTCTCGGCAAGCAATCTCGCCCGTAGCGTCTGCTCGGACTCGCCACCGCCGGCAAAGGGCACCAGCACCGCCTTGGCGCCCGCCTGCAGCGTCTCCAGAACCGTGTTGTACCCGGCCTGGCTCACCGAAAGCACGCAGTTTCTGAGGCGCAGCGTGAAATCGTTCCGGGCGCGCTCGACGATCACGTCTTGACTTGCCTGGGAAGCGAGCCGCTCGAACTGGGCAGAGTTCGAACCCGCGAGGATCCGCCAGGTCCGGTCGCGCAAGCCGGTCAGCGGCCGGGCCTGGATCGCCGTTTCGAGCAGGTGCCGCCCGACCGCGCCGCCGCCCGCCGAGACCAGGACCTCGTCTTTGCCTACTTCACTTCTTAGGGGTACTTCGTCAACAACATAGCCGGTGTAGTGCAGCTTGCCGGCGAGGCCCGCCGCCCTTCCGAAGCTCCGCTCGAAAATCGCTATGGCCGGATCGCCGTGCACCAGCAGGTGGTCGAAGTAGCGATCGAACAGCTCGAGCCTCTCGTTTTCGCGCGCCGGGTTCGGCTGGATCAGGTCGCGCACCGAGCAGACGACCAGGGGTTTGGGATCTTGTCGATGGGCAGATTCGAGCAGAGGCAGCAACTCGAAGCGCATCTGCCGCCGGCCGAACGGAAAGAGCTCGATCAGCAATACGCCGGGAGAGGTCCGCTGGAAGGCGTCGAGAAGCGCATCGCGTCGCCGCGTCTTCCAGGCGTCATCCACCGCGTTGCCGTCTTCATCCAGGAGCTGCTTGAAATCAGGGCTCGATGCGCTCGGCAACTGCAGAACGGGGATCCCGTCTACCGGCGCGCCGCCGCTCGCGAGCGTGACGTCGAATCCCGCGCGGCGCAGCGCGCCGGCGAGCGTCGCCGCGCGCTTCAGGTGCCCGATGCCGAGCAGGTGCTGAACGTAGAAGAAAACTCTCACCGCACATTCAGGCGCTGCACGCTGGGTGTTCCCTGCCGGTCGAGAAGAAAGAAGTGTACGGCCTCCCAGTCGAGCTTCGCCGGCGGCCTGGCGCGCATGTCCCAGCCGGTTGCCTCGGCGAGGATGGCGCGGATCACGCCGCGATGAGTGACCGCCAGCGTGGGCATGCCGGCGCGCGCGAGCTCCTGCAGCCAGGGCTTCAGCCTTTCGGTCACCCGCCGCGGGCTTTCGCCTCCCGGCGGCATGAAGTCGAGGCCGCGCGCTTCGTTGTCGCGCATCTCCTCGCCGAGGCGCTCGCGCAGCGCCGCGAGCGATTCGCCTTCCCAGGCGCCCCAGTCCATCTCGATGATCCTCGGCTCCTTTGTCGCCCCGGCTGCGCCGATCAGCGCCGCGGTCTGGACGCAGCGAGCGAGAGGGCTGGTGACCACGCGCATGCCGCGGCACGCGTCGGGCAGAGAACAGGAGCTCCCGGCAAGCAAAGGCACGTCGCGGCGCCCCTGGATGCGCCCCTCTACGCTCCACGCGGTGTCTGCGTGGCGCAGCAGCGCAAGCGCGGTCACAGTCCGCCGAGGAGGCTCTTCAGCTGCACGGCCGCGGCCTCGAGGCTTCTTTCGCGCTGGATGAACGCCGCCGCGGCTCGCCCGAGCGCGGCGCGGCGAACGCCATCGACGAGAAGCTCGCGCAGCGGCTCGCCGAGAGTCTTCTCGTCGGCAGCGAGAAGCCCGGTGCGGCCGTGGATCACGACGTCGGGCACTCCGCGCTTGGCCACCGACACCACGGGAAGGCCGGCCGCCTGCGCTTCGAGCATCGCCATGCCGTAAGCCTCGTTGACCGCCGGCCAGGCGTAGAGGTCGCAAGCCGCGGAGATCGCCGCGACTTCCCGGTTCTCCAGTCCTCCCAGAAAGCAGGCGCGCCCCGGCGCCGCCTGCTCGAAGGCGGCGCGCACTTCCTGCCGCGCCGAGCCGTCGCCGACGACGACGAGCCGCCAGGAAAGATCGGTGAGGCCGCCAAGCGTGGCGGCGAGCGAGTGGTACGAAGCGAGCTTGTCGCCCGGGCGCATCATCGCCACGACCGAGATCCACGGCACGGCGGGGTCAAGGCCGTGCGCGCGCGCAAGCCGTGCGCGATGCGCTGCGCGCTCTTTCGCCGCGTCGCGGTACGGAGCCGGGTCGAGAAAGGGCGGCAGGTGCACCAGGCGCTCCGGCGCGACGACCTCCTTCAGGCCGGCGAGATCGTCGCGCGACGGGGAAATCACCAGGCGCGCGCGGTTGATCGCGTCCGCCGCCGCCTCGTGGCCGATCGCCCAGGGGCCGCCGGCGCGCTTCTCCGCGTAGGAGGCTTCGGCAATGACGTACGGAATGCCGAGCGCGGCGCTCACCGCCGGTCCGAGCCAGTCCGGCGCCTTGTAGTAGACGTGATAGGTGAACCAGAGATCGGGCCGCAGCGCGGCGGGCCCGGCGCGCCATCCGTCGGCGAGGCGTTGCGCCAGCGCCGCGCCCTGCTCGCGCAGCGCTACCTGGCGCGCGCCGTCGCCGTCGCCGTCGAAGCTGCGGAAGGTGGACACCAGCTCGATGTGGTCGGCGACGCGCTCGAGCGCGTCCATCAGCAGCCCGGCGACGCGCCGATCGCCCGAAGGCGTTGCGTGCGTCGGCGGCTTAAGCGGTGCGTAGAACGCGATTCGCACCGGACGCGCCGAGCCCGAACTTGCGCGCGAGCGGCTCGAGGCTCGCATCGAGCGCGAAGGCTTCGACCACGCGCGACTGCCCGGCCTGGCCGAGCGAGCGGCGCCGCGCCGGATTCGTGATCAGCGCTTCGAGCGCGCGCGCCAGCGCGTCGGGGTCGTTTTCCTCGACCAGCAGCCCGGTCTGGCCGTCGCGCACGAGCTCCGGGATCGCCGACACGCGGGTCGCCACGCAGGCGAGCGCCTGGCTCTGCGCCTCGGCGAGCACGTTGGGCAGCCCGTCGCGGTCGCCGTCGCGCGCCACGCGGCTCGCGAGGGCGAACAGGTCTGCATTCCGGTATTCAGCGAGCAGCCGATCCTGCGTCATTGCGCCGCGCCATTCCACGCGGTCTGAAATTCTCAATTCAACAGCAAGTCGCGCGAGGCGCCGCTTGAGCGGACCGCCGCCCGCGTGGACGAATCGCCAGTGCAGCCGCGGCGAAATGCGCGCCAGCGCCTCGAGCAGCACTTCGGTGCCCTTCTTTTCCACCAGCCGCGCCACCGAAAGAATCACCACCGGGTCGGCGGCAGAAGTGCCATCGCGTATGGCTGGTTTCGTAAAAGCTTTTGGTGAAAACCTCGTGAGATCGATGCCGTGGTAAACCAGCGCCACGCGCCCCGGCGGCGCGAGCGCGGCGAGGTGGTCGCGATTCGCCCGCGTGCAGGTGACCAGCCACTGGCAGGACGCGAGCTTCTCGCGCTTCTCCCATTCGGGCAGGGTCCAGATGTCCTTGGCATGCGCCGAGCCCGTCCACGGCAGGCCGAGGAGCGTCGCGGCGTAGCGCGTCACCGAAGCGGGCGTATGCAGGAAGTGCGCGTGCAGATGCCTGACGCCGGCCGGAAGCTCGGCCGCGAGCACCAGCGCCTGCCCGAAGCGGCGCACGCGGTTCGGCGTGGGATCGCGCAGCAGGTCCTTGATCCAGAGACTGCGGGCTTTCCGGTAGGGTTCGAGCTTTCGAAACTGCCACCAGCTCCGCAGCACACGCAACGGCTCCAGGATCAGGTACTCGGGCAGGTAGAGAACCGCGGCGCGGATCTCGCCGTGCACCGGGTGCCGGCGCGAGTCGGTGGGCCGGCGCAGCGAAACGATGTGAATCTCGAGGCCGCGACGCTCGAGCGCCGCGATCTCCTGCGCGATGAACGTCTCGGAGAGGCGCGGATACCCCTTCAGTATGAAGGCAACCCGCACCAGCGACCCGCGCTAGCCGATGCGCGACATGATGCGCGAAACCGGCCGCACCTCGGCTTCGGCGTGCTCGATCCACGGCGCGACGAGCCGCGAGACGTTCTTCAGGCCTTCGAGCAGCCCCGGCACCACGACTTCCGAGGGCAGGTTCTGGCGCGGCAGGGCGCGCAGCGCCGCGGCCATCACCGCCGGATCGTAGGTCCCGTCGTCGCTCAGCATGCTCACGAGCCCGATCTGGGCCGCGCGCGAGGCGCGGATGAGCTGCTCGAGGCGCGGCTCGGTGCGCGGCACTATCAGCGCGCGCTTGTCGAGCGACAGCACCTCGCAGAAGGTGTTGTAGCCGCCCATCGCCACCACCCCGGCCGCGCGCGCCACCAGCGCCTCGATCTGGCCGTGGAAGGTGATCGCGTCGACGCGTTTCAGCTTCGCCGCGCGGTCCATGAACTCGGCCTGGCGCTCGGCCTGCATGAAGGGCCCGAGCACGAGCAGCGCCGGATAGGGGAGCAGCGGATCGTGCTCGTAGGCGCGCAGCACCCACTCGATCAGCCCCTCGCCGTCGCCGCCGCCGCCTGTGGTCACCAACAGGAACGGCCGGTTGGCGATCTCGGGCAGGCGCGGCGGAGCGCCGTGCGTCGGCACCTCGCGGTGCAGGTAGCCGGTGTAGACCATCTTCTCGCGCACGCGCGAGGGCAGCGCGATGCCTTCGAGCGGGTCGCAGATCTGCGGCAGCCCGTAGACCCAGATCTCGTCGTAGAACTCGCGCAGCGCCGGCACCGCTTTCTTGCGCTGCCATTCGGGCTCGAGGAGGCGCGGCTCGTCCATCACGTCGCGCAGGCCCAGAACGATGCGCGTGCCGCGGCGCTTGAGCATCTTCAGCGTCTGCGTGAGCTCGCCGCGCAGCCCGACCGGCTCCTTGTCGACGATGAACATGTCGGGCTCGAAATGCTCGGCGGTGTGCTGGATGATCGAGGCGCGCATCGACATGGTCTCGCGGATGTCGAGGTGCAGGTTGAGCGGCGTGTAATCGCCGTTGCGCAACTTGATCACCCCCGGCACGCGCACGAAGTCGACGCGCGCGCGGAAGTCGAAGCTGCCGATGATCGGCGAGCCCGAGAGGATCAGGACCGAGAGCTGCTTGAAGCTCTCGACGAGCGAATGCGCGATCGCCCGGCAGCGGCGCAGGTGGCCGAGGCCGAAGGTGTCGTGGCTGTAAATGAGAATGCGGCCATCGTTCCGTCTGGATCTCATGGCGCCCCTCCCCTTATAAGACCCGATTTTGGGCCGGGGCGGTCTCCCGGCGCAAGCCCTGCCGGGCGAGGCAAGCCTTGCAAGTCAGGCAAGGGCGAAAGCCCTCCAGCGGGCGACGACAGGACCATGTCAGGTCAAGCAGCTCTTGCGGCAGCCCCGCCGCAAGCTCGGCCTTGGGGGTGTCGTAGACCGGGAAGGTCCACTCGACCCGCGGCTCGCCGAGCTTGCGCGTGCGGTAGCACGCGTACATCTCGTCGAAAACGCGCTTCTGGCGCGCCGAGCGGTTCGCAATGTCGGTGTCCGTGGCGAGCGCGCCGATCGCGATGCGATCGCAGCCCGGTGTATCGATCGCGACCTGGCAGGCGACGAACGCGATCGACAGATAGTCGATCGGGATCGCCTCCAGCGCGCTGAAGTCGAGCGCCGATTCGGAGTAACGGAACGCCCGGTAACGCGCGCGGCAGTACGCCACGATCGCCTCGACCGCGCGCTGCTCGGCGCGGTCCCGGCCTTCCCGGTTCACCATGCGAATGTGATGCACGCGCAGGTCGTCAGCCCTTTCGGCGAGCAGCTTCACCAGCATCGCCGTGCTGTCGAGCCCACCCGAAAACATCACCAGCGTGGTCATATCCGCATTGTAGATGTCGTACAGACCGGAATCAGCAGACCAGAATCAGGGACAGACCACGTTTTCGGCTGCGCCCATTGGCTGGAAAACGTGGTCTGTCCCTGATTTTCGCCCTTGTACTAGGATTCGGCCTTGTGGGCGTCAAACAGCTGCTGGACCTAAGTGGAAGAGTCGCGCTGGTCACCGGCGGCTCGCGCGGGCTCGGCCTGCAGATTGCAGAGGCGCTGGCAGAGATGGGCGCGAAGATCGCGATCAGCGCTCGCAAGAAAGACGAGCTTGACCAGGCAGTGTCGCGCCTCGGTGGCGAAGCCAGCGCATTCGTTTGCGACATCGGCAAGCGCGAGGCGATCGCGCCGCTCGCCGACGCGGTCCTGAAGAAGTTCGGGCGCGTCGACATCCTGGTGAACAACGCCGGCGCCACGTGGGGCGCGCCGGCCGAGACGCATCCGCTCGAGGCCTGGGACAAGCTCGTCAACGTGAACTTGAGCGGCGCTTTCGTGCTGACGCAGATAGTCGCAGCCAAATCGATGATCCCGGCAAGATGGGGGCGCATCATCAACGTCGCCTCGATCGCAGGGCTGATCGGCCAGGACCCGCGCTTCGCGCCCACCGCCGCCTACACGGCGACCAAGCACGGCCTCGTCGGCCTGACGCGCCAGCTCGCTGCGGAGTGGGGCGTGCACGGCATCACGGTGAACGCGATCTGCCCCGGGTTCTTTCCCTCGAAAATGACCAAGGCGACCCTCGAGACGACCGGTGCGCAGATCCGCGAATGGACGCCGAACCGGCGCCTCGGCAACGACGAGGACCTGAAAGGCCTCGCCGTGCTGCTCGCCTCCGAGGCGGGGCGGCACATCACCGGGCAGGCGATCGCGGTCGACGGCGGCGCCACCATCGTATGAAGCTCGAGTTCGCCCGGGAATACCAGAAGAAGATCCCGTACCTCCAGCATCTGAAGATCCAGACCGACGAGCTCGGCGAAGGCACGGCGCGCCTGTCGCTTCCGATCGAGCCGCAGCTCACCAACAGCCTCGGCACCGCGCACGGCGGTGTCATCATGTCGCTGCTCGACGTGGCGCTGTGCACGGCGGCGCGCACGCTGCACCCGGACTCGATCGGCGTGATCACCATCGACCTCAGCGTGTCGTTCATCGGCGGCGCGAGCGGCGAGCGCCTCGCTGCCGAAGCGCGCGTGCTCAAGGACGGACGCAGCATGAGCTTCGTCGAGGCGGAAGCGAAGAACCAGGACGGATCGCTGGTGGCGAAAGCGATTGCCACGGTCCGCGTGCGACACAGGGAGAAGAAGGGAGAGACATGACGACGAATCCTTACGCAGCGCCGAAAGCCGCGGTCGCGGATGAGGCGATCGTGTTGAACGCGGACTTCGTTCCGGGCGGCCAGTCGCGCCCCGCGGGCAACGGCTGGACCTGGATCGCCGAGGGCTGGGAGCTCTTCAAGCGCCAGCCCGGCCTGTGGATCGGCATGGTCCTGCTCGCTGCCGTGATCTTCATCGCCGCCTCGATGATTCCCATCGTCGGCCCGCTCGCCACGACGCTGTTCGGGCCGGTGTTCGCGGCCGGCGTGATGGTCGGCTGCAAGGCGCTCGACAGCGGCGGCGAGCTCGAGCTCGGCCATCTCTTCGCCGGCTTCCGCGAGCGCACCGGCACGCTGATCGCGGTGGGCGCGCTCTATCTCGCGGCGACGGTGGTCGTCATCGTGGTCGTCAGCCTGGTCATGGGAGTCGGCATGATGACCATGATGGGCGCCGGCGACCCGCAGGAGGTGGCGGCAATGGGGATGACCATCTTGCTCGCCGTGCTGATCATGTTCGCGCTGCTGCTGCCGGCGGTGATGGCGATCTGGCTTGCCGCGCCGCTCGTCGTATTCCACGAGCACGGCGCGGTCGAGGCGATGAAGGGCAGCTTCGCGGGGTGCCTGAAGAACCTCCTGCCCTTCCTGGTCTACAGCGTGGTGCTCTTCGTGTTCGCGATCGCCGCCACCCTGCCCTTGATGCTGGGCTGGCTGGTGCTCGGGCCGGTGTTCGCGGCGTCGGTCTACGCCTCGTACCGCGACATCTACCTCAAGCTGCGCCAGTAGAGCGGCTCTCCAGAAGAGTCCGGCCGCTCCACAGCCAGGCGAGGCCGGCGAGCTGCACCGCCAAGGTCATGCCGAGCGCCCACGGATACGCCTCGGCGGCGTAGCCTCGTGCGCTCTGCGGCCACAGATCCAGCACCAGGCCGATTCCCCACTGCCCGGTGAACATGCCCACGAAAGCGAACACGTTGATCGCGGTGTTCGCCCGCCCGGCCATCGCCCTCGGGTAGCGGCGCGACACGATCGCGTAGCCCAGCACGACCGCCGTAGCCGCGGCGACGAAGATGCACCAGAGAAAAAGCATTTTCACGCCGAGCGCGAGCAGCCCGAGGCTGAGCGAGGACACCGCCACGCCGCCCGCCAGCAACGGCAGCGCGCTGCGCCCGCGACGCTGCAGAAGGTCGGCGGCGCGGCCGAACGCAAGATAGCCGACGATCATCGCCGCGTTCACCGCGAGCAGGCCGCGCGCCACCTCGGCGGGCGTGTAGCCCGCCACGTCGCGCAGCCAGGTGGCGATCCACAGCGTCTGCAGCGAGATGGCGGCGAACTGGCTCGCGCCGAGGCAAACCGCGAGGCGCAGGAAGGCGGGGTCGGCGATCAGTTGTCGCAGCTCATGGATTTCCTCCATGAAAGGCTTTCCGCGAGGCTGCGCGCGGCGCTCTGGAACCCAGAGCCAAAGCACCAGGCTGACCGCCACGGTGAGGGCGACGATCAGCAGGAAGGCATCGCGCCAGGGCCAGACGCGCAGCAGCAGCTCGAGCGGCACCGTGACCGCCATGGCGCCCACCATGCCGACCGAGAAGGCAACCGCGTTCATGGTCGCGAGCCGGTCGGCCGGATACCAGAGCACGAACGCGGTCAGCGAGGACATGAGCGCCACCGAGACGCCGGCGCCCACCAGCGCGCGCGCCGCCATCGCGCCCGCCGCCGTGTCGGCACTGGCGAACCAGGCGCCGCCCGCGGCGGCGACCAGGAGCAGCGCGGCATTGACCCTGCGCGGGCCGAAGCGGTCCATCGCCAGTCCGACGGGGAGCTGGCAAAGCGCGAAGGAGAAAAAGTACATGCTGGACAAGAGTCCCAGCCCGCCGGCCGACAGGCCGAACTCGGCGGCGAGCGTCGGGGCGAGCACCGCGTTGACCATGCGGTACACGTACGACACGAAATACCCCGCGAGAAACGGGGCCGAGACGCGGAAAAAAAGGCGGTTCAGTTCTTCGGCGTTTCGAGCCCGCCGAGGTAGAACCGGTTCCAGGTCGGGCTGATGATGAGCTCGTTGACGCACGCGCGCCGCGGCAGCGTGGCGACGAACAGGATCGCCCGGCCGAGGTCCTCCGCCTGCAGCATGCGCGCGCGCTCGTGCGGCGGCGGCGGCACCGGGCGCTTTTCCAGGATGGGCGTAGCCACCTCGCCCGGCAGGATGCAGGTGGCGCGGATTCCGTTGGCCGCCTCCTCCACATTGAGCGTCTCCGTGAGCGAGACCACCGCGTGCTTGGTGGAGTTGTAGCCGGGGCCGCCCAGCGTGTTCCAGTAGCGCCCGAACCACGACGAGACGTTGATGATCATGCCGTCCTTGCGCTCGCGCATGCCCGGCAGCACCGCCTGGCAGCAGTAGAAGGTCCCCGAGAGGTTGACCGCCACGATCTGGTTCCAGCCGTCGATCGACACGTCGCGGAAGCGCCGCTTCGGATGGTTGAGGCCGGCGCTGTTCACCAGGATGTCGACGCGGCGGTGGCGCTTCGTGATCTCGGCGGCGGCGCGCGCCACCTCCTTCTGGTCGGCGACGTCGAGTGCGATGGTCTCGCAGCTCCCGGCCGCCTTGAGCTCCTTCTCGGCTCTCTTCAGCGTTTCGGCGCTGCGGCCCGAGATCACGACATGCGCGCCGGCTCGCGCGAGCTCGAGGCCGCCGGCGAGCCCGATCCCCGAGCCGCCGCCGGTGATCCAGGCGACCTTACCGTTTAGCGTATTGCTGGGCACCGAACAGGTTCTCTCTCTGCTGGTCGGTCATCTGCGTGCGCCGCCGGTCGGCCAGCACCTGCACTGCGCGCTGCACCGCCGGGCGCTCGAGGATCGCGTCGCGCCAACGCTTGAGCGCCGGATAGTCGTCGATGTTCACGCCCTGGCGCTCGGGCGCGCGCAGCCACGGCATGGTCGCCATGTCGGCAATCGTGTACTCGTCGCACGCCACGTACTTGCTTTCGCGTAATCTTTTTTCGAGAACCCCGTAAAGACGATTCGCTTCGTTCTTGTAGCGGTTCATCGCGTACTCGATCTTCTCCGGCGCATAGCCGAGGAAGTGGTGCGCCTGGCCGAGCATCGGGCCGATGTGGCCCATCTGGAACATGGTCCACTGCATCACCTGCCAGCGCTTGCGCAAGTTCTTGGGCAGGAACCTGCCGGTTTTCGACGCGAGGTAGAACAGCATCGCGCCCGATTCCGCGAGCGCGAACGGCTTGCCGTCCGGGCCGTCGGGATCGACCATCGCCGGCATCTTGTTGTTGGGGGAAATCTTGAGGAAGTCCGGCTTAAACTGGTCGCCCACGCCGATGTCGACCGGGATCACGCGGTACGGCGTGCCGGTCTCCTCGAGCATGATGTGGACCTTATGGCCGTTGGGTGTCGGCCACGTGTACAAATCGATCATACCTACTCCTCTGAATTGATCACGATGGTGCGGGCGATCTTATCGTGCCAGCCCTGCTTGCGGCGGTCGACCGCGATCCACAGGAAGCCGAGATACAGCGGTAGCGCGGAAACGAAGTACGCGAAGAAGCGCAGCACGAGCCGCGCGGTGCTCGGCGGCTCGCCGGTAGCGGCATCGACGATTCTCACCGCGAGCGCGAGCTTGCCCGGGGTCGCGCCGCAGTAGCGCCAGAAACCGATTACCACCGCCGCGATCGCGAGGAAGCCGAACAGATCCCAGGAATGCTCGGCCGGGTCGAGCGAGACCTCGCGCAGGCCGAATCCCACCACCATGACCGGCACCGCGATCACGATCGCGATCAGCCAGTCGATCAGGAACGCCGCCGCGCGCGCCCAGAAGCCCGCGTAGTCAGGCGAGCTTGACCAGCTGCTTGCCAAAATTTCCGCCTTTCAGCAGCGCGATCAGGCCGTGCGGCGCGTTCGCCAGCCCCTCGACCACCGACTCGCGCGTTTTGAGCTTCCCTGCCGCGTGATAGCCGCCGAGCGCTTTCAGGGCCTCGCCGTAGCGCTCCTTCCAGTCGAACACGATCATCCCCTGGATCTTCAGCCGGTTCACCAGCACAGCGCGCAGGTTCCTGAAGCGATACGGCTCGGTCGCGTTGTAGTCGGCGATCATCCCGCACACGACGATGCGGCCGAAGAGATTCATGCGCGTGAGGACCAGGTCCAGGATCTCGCCGCCCACGTTGTCGAAATAGACATCGATTCCCTTGAGTTCCTTCAGCTCGTCGCGCAGCTTGCCGGCCTTGTAGTCGATGCAAGCGTCGAAGCCGAGCTCGCGCGTCACGTAGTCGCACTTCTCGCGGCCGCCCGCGATGCCGACCGCACGGCAGCCCAAGAGCTTGGCCAATTGCCCGACCACGCTGCCCACGGCGCCGGAAGCCGCCGACACCACCACGGTCTGGCCGGCCTTTGGCTGGCCGATCTCCTTCAGGCCGAAGTACGCGGTCATGCCCGGCATTCCGAGCACCCCGAGGTAGTAGCTGAGCGGCGCTCGCGACCCATCCACTTTCATGACTTCCTTCGTAACCCCATAAAGCTGCCAGCCGAGCTGAGTCAGGACCTGGTCGCCTTTCTTGAACGCAGGGTTTTTCGATTCGAGGACCTCGCCCGCGGTCTGCCCGACCATGACCTCGCCGAGGTCCACGCCCTTCACGTAGCTCTTGGTGTCGCTCATGCGTCCGCGCATGTACGGGTCGAGCGAGAGCCAGAGGTTCTTCACCAGGACCTCGCCGTCCCCGATTTTCGGCAGCGGGCCTTTCTCCAGGCGGAAATTGTCCAGGGTGACCCATCCCTCGGGACGGCTGGCGAGCACGATGCGTTGGTTTTCCATGGCGTCGAAGTTTAGCCGGACAAGTGAGCGGGACAGGTGCGCGCATCGAGCACCGAAGCCGGGCGCAATACGCGCAACATCTCGGGCGCGCCCTCGAACTGGGCGTCGATCACGGCGAGGACCGCGTTCCCCTGCCCTTTCAGAAAATCGCCCTTCAGGTTTTCCGCTGCGCGCGTGTCCGCAAGCTGCCAGGTCAGCCCGGTGCGGCATTCCTTGAACCCGGCCCCGTCGTAGAGCCCGACCATGCGGAAGGGACCGCGCAGCGCCTCCACTTGCGGAGTTTTCCTGAGCTCTTTCAACGGGTAGCGGCGCGGCGCGTCGCGCCCGCCGGCGAGCTCGAGCGTACCGTCGGAATACTTCCAGCGCCCGAAATCGTAGAACTCGGAAGCGCCGAGCCGGTCGCGCACGAGGTAGCTGCCGTCGGGGCGCAGCGTGAGCGTCACCTCGAGACAGCCGGGGCAGTCGGAGTCGTTGACGTACGTGGCCGGCAACGGCGGCAGCGCTTCCGGCGGCGCTTTCCTTTCGTCCTGCTTCGCGGGCTGCTGTGCGCAGCCGACGAGCACGATGACCACCCAAGCTCTAAAGCGAGGCAAAGCGCTCGAGGTGTCGATCGACGTCGCCGAAGCGCCGCTGGAGCACGGTCAGGCGGCGGAAGGTGTGGCTCACTTTCAGCTCCTCGCTCATCCCCATGCCGCCGTGGAGCTGCACCGATTCCTGGCTGATGTGGCGCGCGCTGTCGGCGATCTTGATCCTGGCGGCCGAAACGGCGCGCGCGCGCTCGGCTGCGCTTTCCGACTGGTCGACCTTCGAGCAGGCAAGGCAAGCCATGGATTTCGCCTGCTCGTAGGAAATGAACATGTCGACCATGCGGTGCTGCAGCGCCTGGAACGCACCGATCGGCACGCCGAACTGGCGGCGCGTCTTCAGGTACTCGAGCGTGGTGTCGCACGCGAACTTCATCGCGCCGACCGCCTCGGCGCAGGCAAGCGCCGAGCCGAAATCGAGCACCTCGTCGAGCACCGGGTTCGAGCTCTCGGCCTGGAAGGCGATGTCGGCGGCGGCCAAGTCGTCGAGCGTCCGATAGGCCTTGAGCTGCAGCGAGCTGCGCTCCACAGCCTGGAGCTTCCCTTGCCGGAAGAACACGATCCTGTCTGCGACCGGGGCGCCAATGACGCCGCGCTCACCGGTCGCCAGCGCGAGCCGCAGCTTGCCTTGCGCGACGAGCGGCAAGACGGCTTGCTTCTGCTTTTCATCCCCCGCCTTGGCGATCGCAGCCGCCGCCAAGAGGGTCGGCAGATAGGGTTCCACCACCAGCGCTTCGCCGAAAGCTTCCATCACGCTCATCAGGTCGACAGCGCCGCCGCCGAAGCCGCCATAGTCCGGCGAGATCGGCAGGCCGGTGAGGCCCATCTCGGCGAAGGTCGCCCACACTCGCTCGCTCCAGCCCGCCGGCGAGGCGACGATTTGCTTTCGTGCCTCGAAGTCGTAGTCCTTCTGCAGGAACCGCCGGACGGAATCCGCGAGAAGCTGCTGCTCTTCGTTGTAGTCGAAGTTCATAGACCCAACGTCATCTTGGCGATGATGTTCCTTTGGATCTCGTTGGAGCCGGCGTAGATCGTGGTCTTGCGCATGTCGAGGTAGCGCCGCTCGAGCTCACGGG
>DATBSZ010000259.1:0-12505 GCA_036559525.1 Burkholderiales bacterium | reverse complement strand
CGCGAGCGCGGGCTCGCCGAACACCAGCCAATCCAGCCAGACGTTGGTATCGAGAACCAGGCGCTGCATCGCGGCCTAGCTTAGCCGAGCGGGAGAGGGGCACAAATGAAAGGCCCCGCACGGGGGCGGGGCCTTGGGTTGCCCGAACACTCGGGCGGCGCCTAGCTGGGCGCCTGGTACCTACAGCGGCGGTGAAACCGCGGAGAGCCCGCCTGGGCCAGGTATCCCGACGAGTTGCCGGGAATCCCATGGTTCTTGCCGTGTTGCCTGCTGCCTTTGGCGGCCGTCTGCGGACTCGATTCCAGCCTACTCCTATTCATCGGGCAGTCAATCGCCATTCGAACTACTCTTCGGCCCCTATGACCCTGCCGGCAGAGCTGTTGCGCAGCGTCTCGCGCGAGGAAGTGAACGCGCTGCCGATCCGCCGATACGAGGGCGAGGTGCGCGTGGTCTCGGCGCCGCAGGACGTGGCGCCGGCGCTCGCGGACATCCTGCAGGAGCCGGTGGTCGGCTTCGATACCGAGACGCGGCCCGCCTTCAGGCCGGGCGAGAGCTATTCCCCGAGCCTCGCGCAGGCAGCAACTGGACGCGCGGTGTATCTCTTCCAGGTGCGGCACCGCGAGGCCGCCGCGGCGGTGGCGCAGATGCTCGCTTCGGCGCATGTGGTGAAGGCGGGGGTAGGCCTGGCGGACGATCTGAAAGCGCTCAAGAAGCTCGTCGAATTTTCCGAGCGCTCGATCGTCGACCTCGGCGCAGTGGCGACGCGCCACGGCCTCAAGCAGACGGGCGTGCGCAACCTCACGGGCCTGTTCCTCGGCTTTCGCATTCCCAAGGGCACCAAGACCTCCAACTGGTCGCGCTCGCAGCTCACCTCGCAGCAGATCGCCTATGCGGCGACCGATGCGTGGGCCTGCCGCGAGCTCTACCTGCGGTTTTCCACGCTCGGACTCAACTAGCGCGCAGTTGTTGGCAGATTGCCGCAGTGCGGGATCGACCCTCGTGATGCAGTGCCACGACGAACCTGTCAGCGAATGAAAGACTTGGCTCGTTGGGGGACGAGCAGCGGGGGAGGAACCACCAGTGAAACTATCAACAACGATCGCATCGGTAGCTGTCGTCCTCGGCGTCATCCTTACTGCGGGTTACGCGAACGGCGAAGCCGCCGCGGTGACGGAATCGACGAAACAGACCGCGCAGGACAAGGTCGTGGCGCGCGAGATGCAGCGCCGGGCCGCGGTCGAGGAGCAGCAGAAGCGCAAGGACGCGTACGAGCGCGCGTGCAACAAGCCGCGGACCGACACCGAGTTCCGACTCTGCCGGGCTGCGTACAAGAACCTGGAACCGGCAAAGTAGGAAAAACGTTCCCCTAGCGGCGCGTCTCCCCCCTGAGCGCGCCGCCCTTTTTTGTGTACGTCTTTCATTGCAGGTGGTGGACCGGCTCGAGGTAGTACACCGGCGTCGGGATCTGCTCCATGCGCGCCTTGAGCTGCAGCGCGAGGTAGAGCGAGTAGTGCCGCGACTGCATCAGGTTCCCGCCGTGGAACCACAGGTTCGGCTGCTGCGTCGGCTTCCACATGTTGCGCAGCTCGCCCACCCACGGGCCGGGGTCGTCCTTGGTGGCCGAGCCCAGGCCCCAGACCTTGCCGACCTTGTCCGCGACCGCGTTGCTGATCAGCTCCCGCGCCCAGTGGTTCATCGAGCCGTAGCCGGTCGCGAAGACGATGAGGTCCGCGGGGAGCTCGGTGCCGCCGGAGAGGATTACTGACTTCTCGGTAATTCGCTCCAGGCTGACGCCCGACTTCAGCTTGATCTTGCCGTCGATGATCATCTGCGAGGCGCCGGTCTCGATGTAGTAGCCGGCGCCGCGGCGCAGGTAGAGCGTGTGGATTCCCGAGCCGTCCTCGCCGAAGGTGTACTGGAAGCCGGCTTTCTCCAGGCCAGCGTAGAGCTCGGCGTCTCGCTTGCGCATGTCGGCATAGACGGGCCTTTGCATTTCTGGAAGAACCTTGAAAGGAACCGACGCAACCGTGAGGTCGGCGATCTCGGTGGTGATGCCGCGCGCGAGCGCCTGCTCGGAGTAGAGCGGGCCCCAGGCGAGGTCCATCAGCGTCTCGGAGCGCGCGACGATGGTCGGCGCGCGCTGGATCATGGTCACCTGCTCGGCGCCCTGCTCCGCGAGGTCGGCGCAGATGTCGTGCCCGGAAGTGCCCGCGCCGACCACCACGCACTGCTTGCCCTTCCACGACGCGCCGCCGCCGTATTGGCTTGAGTGAACAATGGTTCTTCCGGAGCGCTCGAAACTTTCCACCCCTTCGACTGCGGGCATGTTCGGAAAGCCGGACATGCCGGTGGCGAGCACGAGGTGCTTCGGGCGCAGCGTGTGCGGCTGGCCGTCGTGGATGACCAGCACCTCCCATTCGCCGGCGGCCTCGTCGTAGCGCGCGCGCTTGCACAGGGTCGAGCCCCAATAGTCGAGCTCCATCACCCGCGCGTACATCTCCAGCCAGTCGGCGATCTTGTCCTTCGGCGAGAACACCGGCCAGTGGTCCGGGAAAGGCAGGTAAGGCATGTGGTCGTACCACACCGGGTCGTGCAGGCAGAGCGACCTGTAGCGCTTCCTCCAGGAATCGCCGGCGCGCTCGTTCTTCTCGACGACCAGCGTGGGCACCTGCAGGCGCTTCAGGCGCGCAGCGAGCGCGATGCCGCCCTGGCCGCCGCCCACGATCAGCACGTAAGGCTGATGCAGCACGCCGAGCTCGGCGACGTGCTGCTCGCGCTTTTCGTACCAGGTTTTTCCCTGGGAAACGCCGCTCTCGCGGTGCACGCCCGCTTTCTCTTCGAAGCCTTTCAGCTCCTGCAGCGTGGTGAGGAGCGTGAAGCAATGCTTCCCGCGCAGCCGCAGGTGCCCGACGCCGCGGCCGACCGCGGTTTCGAAGGTGAACCACTCGTCGGTCTGGGCCTGAAAATTCTTCGGCTTCACGCCGGCGAGCTGGGCTGCGAGCATCGCCTTGATCTCCGCGTGGCCTTCGCAGGTCTTGACGTTCCAGGTGAAGGAGACAAGGTCGCGCCAATAGCCGCCGGGCTCGAACATCCCGGCAGCGGCGTTGATGTCGCCCTTCTCGAGGGCAGCACCGAATCTTGTCAGCCAGTCCGCGGATTTCACCGGCGAATTGTCGCCGATTGCCGCAAACCCCGATTGCCGCCGCCGGCGGTAATTCGGGGACGGAGCCCTAACCGGTTAGGGCTCCGTCCCCGAACTAGGCTTTCGCCGCGTGAGCGGCCAGTACGTCCGCGACGCAGGCGGTGAGGCGCTTGGCGTAGTCGATGTGCAGGAACTCGTTCGGGCCGTGCGCGTTGGAGTGCGGGCCGAGTACGCCGGTGATCAGGAACTGCGCCTGCGGGTACTTGATCCCGAGCATCGCCATGAAGGGGATGGTGCCGCCCTCGCCCATCCACATCGCGGACTTGCCGTAGTTTTTCATGGAAGCACTCTCCACCGCGCCCGATAGCCATTTCGATGTCTGCGGCGCGTGCCAGCCGGTGCCGGCGTGGCCGGCCTGGAAGGTCACGCGCGCGCCGTAGGGCGGGTCGGCCTCGAGGATCGCCTTGAGCTGCTGCGCGGCGCTGTCGGCCTTCACGGTGGGCGGCAGGCGCAGCGAGAGCACGAGCTCGGTTTTCGGGCGCAGGACATTGCCGGCGCTCGCCGGCGGCGGCAGGCCGTCGGCGCCGGTGACGGCGAGGAACGGCCGCCAGGTGCGGTTCAGCACCAGGTCGGCGAGATCCGCCTGCATCGGCTGCATGTTCGGCACGAACGGGAACTTGCGCCAGATCTCCTCGCCCAGCACCTGCGCCGCGCGCTTCGCCTGCCCGGCGCGCTCGGGCGGGACCTGGGCGTGGAAAGCCGAGTGCTTGACGATCCCGGTATCGGCGGCGTCGATTCGATCGAGGAGCGTGCGCGCGATGCGGAAGCTCGAGGCGACCACGCCGCTCGCGTCGCCCGAGTGCACGCCCTCGGTGAGCACCTCCACCGTGAGCACGCCGTTGATCAGGCCGCGCAGCGAGGTGGTGCTCCAGAGCTGCTCGTAGTTGCCGCAGCCGGAGTCGAGACCCACCACGAGCGCAGGCGCACCAACGCGGGGTTCCAACATGTCCAAATACGCTGGCAAATCGTAGCTGCCGCTCTCCTCGCAGCACTCGATGAGCACGACGATGCGCGCATGGGGCCGCTTGTCTTCGCGAAGAGCTCTGATTGAAGACAGCGCACAAAACACGGCGTATCCATCATCCGCCCCCCCGCGGCCGTAGAGCTTGCCGTCCTTGATCAGCGGATCCCACGGCCCGTAGCCCTCGCGCCAGCCGACCATCTCGGGCTGCTTGTCGAGGTGGCCGTACATGAGGACGGTCTCCTTCGAGGCGGACTGGAACGCCGGAATCTCGATCAGCAGCACCGGCGTGCGGCCTTCGAGGCGCACCACCTCGAGCTTCATTCCCGGCACTGCGTGCTTGCGGCACCAGCCGGCGGCGAGCTCGACCGCGGCGTCGATGTAGCCGTTTTTCGACCACGCCTTGTCGAAATGCGGCGACTTGGCGGGGATGCGGATGTAGTCGACGAGCGAGGGGATGATCGCGTCGTCCCAGAACTGGCTGATTTTCATAGCCCTCAACTTTAGCCACAGCGCGGCATGGGCTGCACGGATTAATGCGAAACGTGGCCGTGCACGCTAGCTGCGTAAACAGGCGGTGGCCACAATCGCAGCTCGTAGGGGCAACCAAGACAACACGGACCATCCAATGCAGCTCTCTCTCGCTACCGCCTTGATCGCCGTCGTGTTCATCGTGCTGCTCTCCGCCGGCTACGCCGCGGCCGACCGCCACGAGGCTGCCGCCGGCGAATCAATACCCTCAGGTTCTCGATAACTTTCTAGCCTGGATCAAGAACCCCGCCGTGAGGGCGATCAGGGCGAGCACCAGCACGGCGCCGAAGTAGTCGGAGAAAAACCAGCGCGCGCGCTCGTCGATGGCGGGCTCGACGACCACGCCCTTCGGGAAGCGCACCACGATGCCGATGTCCCCCTGGCCCCGGAAGGCGGCGCGGCCGTTACGGACGAAACTCTGGTAACTGCCGCCGCTCGCCTCGACCTTTATCTCCCGCGCGGGAACGCTCGCCGGCAGGATGACCTCCGCGGTGACGCGCCCTGCGCCCTTCAGGCTCCAGTGCAGGGCGTCGTGGTCGTGCAGGAACGCGAGGCGGCGCGGGCAGCGATAGGTGATCTGGTAGAGGTGCCGGCCCGCCGGCAGGCCCTCGCCGCCGGCGCGCAGGCGCATGCCATCGTCGAGCGCGTAGCGCTCCGGGTGGCCGTTGCGGATGACCTCGACCACGAGCGACCCCGGCGGCAGCTCGCGCTGCAGCGCGCCGGTCTTCTCGTGGGCCTCCACGGTGATGCGCTCGGTGACGGTGAGCTCGCCGCCCTTCGCGACGCGGATCTCGGTGTGGACGTCGAGCACGCGGGCGGATGTAGACGTGACGAGAGAAATTCCCAGGAGTAGAAAAGTTACCGGTAAAGACCCTCTCATCTGCGCGGCAACAGCGCCTCGGCCAGCTCGAGGATGTCGTCGGGCCAGTAGGCCGCCGGCCGCGGCCGCGGCGCGCCGGCATCGACGGTCGAGCGGCACGCGAGCACCGGCAGCACCCAGCGCGGCGGAATCGCCTGCTTGCCGAGCGCGGCGCCGAGCAGCGCGCCGCAGATCGCCGCGTTGGTGTCGGTGTCTCCGCCCTGGGCGACCGTGGCGATGAGCGCTTCTTCAAAATTCGAATGCGACAAGTGAAAAAAAGCATTTTGAAGAGCGACCAGCACCCAGCCCATCCGCGCCATGAAATCCGTCGGCGGATTGCCCCGCTCGATCGCCTCGCGCGCCTTGCCTCTCGAGTGGGCAAGTGCTGCTTCGCGCATCTCTTCCCGGCTCGCACCGGCGATACCCGTCGCGATCGCAGCCGCATAGCCGGCGCAGGCTTCGACGCACACCGGGTTCCGGTGCGTGAGCGCAGAGTCCTCGCGCGCGGCCGCGGCGGCGCGCGCCGGGTCGCCCGCCGCCCAGACGCCGAGCGGCGAGACGCGCATCAGCGAGCCGTTCGACTCGCTGTCGGTCGCGTGCAGGCCGAGGAGCCCGCGCTCGGTGGTGGCGCCGATGTCCAGCGGCCGCGTGGTCATCCATTCGCGGTAGGCGTCCAGCACCTTGTCCGGAACGAATCCCTTCTGAGCCACCAGGCAGCGCGCGAGCGCGAGCGCCATCTCGCTGTCGTCGGTCGGCTGGCCGGCGATGGTGTGGTACACGCCGCCGTCGGCGAGTTCGCGCACGCCGGCGGGGAAGAGCAGCGCGATCTCGGCCGCGCTCTTGAACTCGACCAGCGAGCCCAGGCTGTCGCCGATCACCTGGCCGAGCAGGCAGCCCTGCGCGCGCTCGAGCTCGGCCTCCGACACTCCGCGCGGAAAACCGAGCGACACGCGCGCCTTCTGCGGCGGCTCGTTCTCGAGCGACTTCCAGTCGTGGACGGCGAGCTGCGCCGCGGCCCCGGGCGCGCCGGCAAAGCAGCCGGAGAGGCGACGCTCGAGCTTGCCTTCCAGGACGACGGGTTTTCCATCCGCGTCGAGCACGACCCCGCCCGCGGCGCGGATCAGGGCCATGCCCGCCGCGATGTCGTATTCGTTCACCGCGTGGGTCGACAGCGTCGCCGCGCCATCGCCCGCGGCGATGCGCGCCAGGCGATAGGCAATGCTCGGCATCGCGATGTAGCGCGCGGGCGCCACCGCGCGCGCCCACGCTCCCGGGCGCAGCGCGGAAGAGCCGGTGGCGAACACGAACTCGCCGGCGCCGAGCAGGCGATGCGAAAGGTCGACGTCGAGCGGCTTTCCGTTGCGCTGGATCGGCCCGGCGCCCTCGGCCCAGGCGATGGTGTCGCGGCCGCGATCGGGCGAGAGCGGGCTATGCACCACTCCCAGTACAGGATTCTTGTCTTTCAAAAGAGCTACCGAGATCGCAGAGCCCCGTTTGCCGCTGGTGAACTCGAAGGTGCCGTCGTGCGGGTCGACGAGCCACAGCGAATCCTGCTCGGCGCCGGGGTGGAGGCCCGACTCCTCGCCGGTAAAGGGACAGTTGACGAGCGACTGGAGCTCCTCGCACAGGCGCTCCTCGATCTCGAGGTCGATCGGCGCATTGCCGCGCCGGCCGCGCGGCCCCTCGGGTGCCAGGAACTCGGCGGCGAGCCGCTCGCCCTCGGCCTCGACCACGGCGATCACCGAGGCGAGCAGCTCCTTCAATCGAAGACCCTGGAGCGCAGCGCTTTCAATTTCGAGTGGTGTTTTTTAGATTCCAATCTCTTGACCTTCGAAGCCTTCGTCGGCCGCGTCGGCCTGCGCTTCTTCGGCAGGTGCGCCGCGGCGGCGACGAGCGAATGCAGGCGGGCAAGAGCCTCGCTTCGGTTTCGTTCCAGGCTGCGGTGCTGCTGCGCCTTAATCACGACCATCCCGGTGCGCGTCACGCGCTGGTCGCCGGTGCGCAGCAGCCGGTCCTTCACATCCGCGGGCAGCGACGAGGCGCGGATGTCGAAGCGCAGGTGGACCGCGTTCGAGACCTTGTTGACGTTCTGGCCGCCGGCGCCCTGCGCGCGCACTGCGATGATCTCGATCTCGTGCTCGGGGATGACGAGGCTCGTCACGTGCTCAGCTTGTTGCGGCCCGATTGCTTCGCGCGGTAGAGCGCCTCGTCGGCGGCCCGGATCACCTGCGCGGGCGTGCGCAGCTGCGCGCTCGGCTCGCTGGCGCCGATCGACACGGTGACCGAGAGATGCTTGTCCGGATTGCCTGCGCCCCGGCGCTTGCTGCCGTCCTCCGCGGTCTTCGGGCGGCCGGGCGAGCGCACCGCCATGCGGTAGCCCTCGATCGAGATGCGGATCGTCTCGAGGAAGAGCAGCGCGTCGTCGAGGCCGGTCCCCGGGAACAGCACGCTGAACTCCTCGCCGCCGTAGCGGTACGCGATGCCGCCGCCGCCCACCTCGGCGAGGCGCGCGCCGACCAGCTTCAGCACCTGGTCGCCGATGTCGTGGCCGTGCGCGTCGTTGAATTTCTTGAAGTGGTCGACGTCGACCATCGCGATCACGTAGCGGGCGCCGAGGCTGCGCAGGCGCTCTTCCAGCGCGCGCCGGCCGGGAAGCCCGGTCAGCGGGTCGCGGAACGCGAGGCGGTGCGATTCCTCGAGCAGAGAGATGATGAGGATCGCGCCCGCGGCCGACATGAACGCGGCGTGCACGCCGGGCGAGCCGGCCCATTCGGCGGCGATGTAGAACGCCGCGAGCGCGCCGGCATTGCCGACCTGCAGCGGGGTGAAATCGGGCCAGGCGCGCCACATCGCCGCGGCGAACGCGGCGGCGAACGCCACGCGGCCGGCGAGCGTCGGCAGGCTCGCATCCGGAAACCAGGCGAGCAGCGCCCCTTCCAGCGCCAGGAGCGCAAGCCATCCATACGCCGCGCGGTAGCGCACACCGCGCTCCGGAAGGATCAGGACGAGGAGCGCGTTGAGCGGCACGAGCACCATGACGGCGGAGAACACGGCCCGGGCCGGGAACGCCTGGCAGGCGGCGAAGCCGCCGAGGAGCGAGGCGAGGATCACGAACGCGCTGCCGCGGTTGAAGCGCCACGCCATGCCGAGCCCGGTGAGGAGCAGCGCGTACGGCCCCGCGGTGCGCAGCCCGGCGAGCGACGCCGGCAGCGGCAGGAGCCAGGCGAGGAGCGCCGTCGCGGCGAGGATCCCGGCCGGGATCCACGCCGGGCGCAGGGCTTTCAGGAGGTCGGCGTCAAACCCCGGTTTCAAGGCGATCCGGCCTGAAGCCGACATCGCACACTCTCCCCCGTTGCGCGCGCTTGCCAATGTGCTCGGAGAGCTGTTTTGCGTCCAGGGTCTCCGTGGCCCGGTTCTTTCTCTTGATGCCGGACACCACGAGCGATCTTCCGTCGGTCGTGGCGAGCGCGGCGAGCTTTTCTTTTTCCGGCACGGCGAGGAGCTGCACGCCCACGCCGCCGTTCGGCCGCTCGGGGACTTCGTCGAGCGGGAAGAGGAGCAGCCTCGCATCCGAGGACAAGGCCGCAACGTACGCGGCATCGTCTTTCACGAAAGCAGGCGCCTGCGCGGCTGCGCCTTCGTCCACCTTCATGAAGTCCTTGCCCTGGCGCGTCTTGGTCGCGAGGTCGCCCAGCTTGCAGAGAAAGCCCAGGCCCGCCGCACTGTTCATGAGCAGGCGCTGCGCCGGGTCGCCCGAGCCCATCCACACGATGTCGTCGGAGCCCGAGTTCGCCAGCGTGTTGACGTGCGCGCCGTCGCCGCGCCCCGAGGGGATGTCGGCGGCCGCGACGGTGAAGCTCTTGCCCGAGGCGGCGAGCAGCGTGACCGGATCGATGGTCTTGCACTCGAGCGTCTGCAGCAGCGCATCGCCGTCCTTGAAGGAGAGCTGCGAGACGTCCAGGCCGTGGCCGGTGCGCGCGCGGATCCAGCCCTTGCGCGACAGGATCACGCTGACCGGCTCGTCGACCACGGTGCGCTCGACCTGCGCGCGCTCTGCGGTCTTGATCAAGGTCCTTCTCTCATCCCCGAACCGCTTGGCGTCGTCCTGCAGCTCGGAGACCACCAGCTTCTTCAGCTCCTTCTCGTCGCCGAGGATCTCCTTCAGGCTCTTGCGCTCCGTCTCGAGCGCCTTGCGCTCGTCGTTCAGCGCGACGCCGTCGAGCTTGGTGAGCTGGCCCAGGCGCAGGTTGACGATGTCTTCCGATTGCTTTTCAGAAAACTTAAAGCGTTTTTGTAAGTTCGATCTGGCTTCCGCTTGGTCTTCGCTCGCCCGGATCAGCTTGATGATCTCGTCGATCTTGGCGTAGGCCTTTAGCCGGCCCTCGACGATGTGCAGGCGCTCCTCGCACTTCTTCAGGCGGAAATCGGTGCGCCGGCGCACCGTTTCGACACGGAACTCGCCCCACTCGCGCAGCGTGTCGACGATGCCCTTGGTCTCGGGCAGGCCGTCGCGGCCAAGCCAGGTGAGGTTGACCGGGTAGCGCGCTTCGAGCGACGTGTGCACCATGAGCGCGGCCATCAGCTCGTGTTCGTTTTGTCTGGAACTTCTGGGCTCGATGACCAGGCGCAACTTGCTCTTGCGGTCGCTCTCGTCGCGCACCCCCTCGACCTGGTCGAGGATGAACTGCTTCATCCGGCGCTGCTCCTGGGAGACCTCCTTCTTGCTTCCCTGGGACTTCGGGTTCGCCAGCGCTTCGATCTCCTCCATCACCTGCTTCACCGACACGCCGTGCGGCAGCTCGGTGATCACCATGCGCCATTGGCCGCGCGCGAGCGTCTCCTTTTCGTATTTCGCTCTTAGAAGCAAGGACCCCCGTCCGGTGGCATACGCCTCCTTGATCTCCTCCTTCGGCGAGATGATCTGGCCGCCGCCGGGGAAATCCGGCCCGGGCAGGAGGTCCAGCACATCCTCGAGCTTGGCGCGCGGATGCTTGATGACGTGCGCTGCGGCGGCGGCGACTTCCTTCAGGTTGTGCGAGGGGATGCGCGTCGAGAAGCCGACCGGGATGCCGAAGCTTCCGTTCAGCAGCCCAAAGGGCAGCCGCGCGGGCAGCAGCACCGGCTCGTCGAACTTGCCGTCGTAGTTCTTCGTGAAATCGACCGTGCCCTCCCCGATTTCGCTCAGCAGCAATTCGGCAAATCTCGAAAGCTTCGCTTCGGTGTACCGGTAGGCCGCGGCGGAGTCGCCGTCACGCGAGCCGAAATTGCCCTGGCCGTCGATCAGCGGGTAGCGCATCGAGAAAGGCTGCGCGAGGTGCACCAGCGCCTCGTAGGTGGAGCTGTCGCCGTGCGGGTGGTACTTGCCCAGGACTTCGCCGACGTAGCGTGCGCACTTCGAGAATGCGGTCGAGCCATCCATCGCAAACAAGATCCGACGCTGGACCGGCTTCAGGCCATCGGCGATTTCCGGCAGCGCCCGGGATTTGACGGTGGAGACCGCGTAGCCGAGGTACGCGTGCGAGGCGTGCTCCTCGATGCGCGCCGCGTCATCGCCGTTGTTGGTGAAGAGGTCTCCGGTTCGGGTGTCGTCCATTTCGTTACCTGAAAAGGTCCATTTGTTTGTCCGCGGTCGCGACGGCAAGTTCTACGGCCGATTTCGCTTTCGTGAGTTCGTCCGCAAATCCGGCGCGGCCGCCGGCTTCCCATCGGTATTTCCCGCGCGGATCGAGGTTTTGCGCGGCGAGAAGTGTGACTTTTCCCAGCTTTTTCTTTCCGAGCCACAGGGCGTGGCCTTGGTACGCCCTTTCCCAGAAGGGCTTGTTTTTCTTAGATGTCCGCTTCAACGGTCTTCCAGTGTTCGCGCATCCAGTTGCGCCGCTCCTCGGCCTCCCCCGCGTCCATCAGCTTCTCGAAGGTCTCTTTCACCTTCTTCAGGTTCTTCGCTTCGAACTCCATGCGCACCAGCCGCCGCGCATCGGGGTTCATCGTCGTCTCCCAGAGCTGCACCGGGCTCATCTCGCCCAGCCCCTTGAAGCGCGAGATTTCCCAGCTGCCGTCCTTTACTTTTTCTTTTTTCAATTGGTTCAAGACTTCTTCAAGCTCATCGTCGTCCAGGCAATAGAGGCGGCGCTGGGGCTTGCCCTTTCCCTGGCTCGGAACTTCGACCTTGTACAAGGGCGGCTGCGCCACGTAGAGGTGGCCGCTCTCGACGAGGCGCGGCGCGTGCATGAAGAAGAACGTGAGGAGCAGCGCCTGGATGTGGCCGCCGTCGACGTCGGCGTCGGTCATGACGATGACTTTTCCGTATCTCAGGCCGCCGAGGTCCGCTTTTTCTTCCGAAGAGTGCGGGTCGACCCCGATCGCCGTGGCGATCGCCTGCAGCTCCTTGTTGGCGAGCACCGTGCGGCTGTCCTTCGACATGGTGTTCAGCACCTTGCCGCGCAGCGGCAGCAGCGCCTGCGTCTCCTTGTCGCGCGCTTCCTTGGCCGAGCCGCCGGCGGAGTCGCCCTCGACCAGGAACAGCTCGTTGCGGGAGGTATCGCCGGAAGCGCAATCGACCAGCTTGCCCGGCAGCGTGGCGATGCCGCTCGACTTCTTGCGCTCGACCTTCTTGCCCTTGGCGAGGCGCGCCATTGCCTGCTCGATCGCGAGCTCGACGATCTTCTTTGCCTCGTCGACATGCTCGTTCAGCCACAGCTCGAAGGCGTCCTTGACGCACAGCTCGAGCAGGCGCGCGGCGTGGCGGGTGGTGAGCTTCTCCTTGGTCTGGCCGTGGAACTGGGTGCGCACGATGCGCGCCGAAAGCGTGAAGCAGGCGCGCTGCCAGAGATCGTCGGGGATGAGCTTGACCCCTTTCGGCGCGAGGCCGCGCCCGTCCATGAAGGCGGCGAGCGCCTCGAAAATGCCGGTGCGGAAGCCCGCCTCGTGCGTGCCGCCCGAGCGCGTCGGGATG
>DATBSZ010000258.1:0-6658 GCA_036559525.1 Burkholderiales bacterium | reverse complement strand
TGAAGATCTGCATCGTCTCGGACAGCCACGATCGGGCGGACCCGCTCGCCGGCGCCGTGCGCGAGGCGGCGGCGCAGGGCGCGAAAGCGGTGATCCATTGCGGCGACGTGATCGGCACGCAGACGCTGCGCGCGGCGATGGCCGTGGGCCTGCCGATGCACGTCATTCACGGCAACAACCTGGGCGACCCGATCTCGCTCTCGCGCTGGGCGCGGGAAAGCAACGGCAAGCTCCAGTACCACGGCCCGGACGCGCGCCTCGAGCTTGGCGGGCGCAAGATCTTCGTCGTGCACTATCCGGAGTACGGCTACGCCATGGCGTGCACGGGTGACTGGGATCTCGTCTGCTGCGGCCATTCGCATGTCGCCGGGATCGACGAAGTCAGCAACGTGAAGGGCGGCAAGACCTGGCTGGTCAACCCGGGTACGGTGGCCGGGCTGGCTGCGCCGGCGACGTGGATGTTCGCCGACCTCGCGGCGATGCGCTTCGAAGTGCGTGCCGTGAATTCAGTGGCCGCCCACTAGCCCCGAGGCGGCGGCAAGAAGGACGGCGATCTGCGCAGCGGCAAGCGCAGCCTGCAGCCGATCCCTCCGGCGCAAAAAGCTCACCAGCAATCGTGCGTAGCAGAGCATCGTCACGCTTGCCAGCAACGCGATCCCCAGGAGGTTCAGGTAGTCCCCGTAACGGAGGGTTGCGAGCCAGCCCCAGCCGGTGGGCGCGCCGGTCAGGGCCACGTAACGCTCGACCGGAAGGGCCCACACTGCGGGCAGGCGCTCGAGCGGAACCAGCGGCTCGAGCAGGGCAAGGGCGTAGGCCAGGAACGAGCACACCAATAGCGCGAGGCCGATACGCGTTCCCCAGCTCGCCCAACGCGCGTACATCCGATGCTCCGGCGAAGGCGGCAGCAACTTCATCACGCCCAAACCCCCAGGCCTTTGAGGAGCGCGCGCGCGCCGGCAAGCAGTAGCAGCGCGATCACCAGGCGGCGCAGCACCCCCGCGTGCGCGATGCGCAGCAGCCGCACGCCGATCCTTGCGCCCAGGATCACGCCGATGAGCGAAGGTGCGACGAGCATCGGCAGCACGGCGCCGCGATTGACATAGATCCAGGCGGCCGAGCTGTCGACCACCGATAGCACCAGGCCGGAAGTGCCGATCGAGAGCTTGAGAGGAGCGCCCATGACTAGGTGCAGCACCGGCACGTTGGCCCAGCCCGCTCCCAGGCCGAACATCCCCGCGAGCAGGCCGATACCCGCGAACAGCACCAGGCCCTGCGGCGCTCGGCCGGCCCGCCACTCGACGTCGCGCCCCGTCGCAGGGTCGTGGTAGATGCCGTGCATTGCCAGCGCCGTCGCCAGCGGGTCGGGCGCGACGCCCTGCGCCCCTGCCGGCCGCGGCGCGCTCCACATGAGCGCGGCGATGCCAAGAATCGTCGCACCGAGGGCGAGGTGGATTACTCGATCCGGAAGGGCCAGGCCAAGCAGCGCGCCTGCGGCGGAGGTGATCGACCCGACCAAGGCGAGGGGCACGGCGAGCCGCAGGCTGGAAAAACCGCTGCGCAGCATTCCGGGGGCGGCGGAGAGCGCGCCGGAGAGCGCGAGCAGCAGACCGGCGCAGCGCACGAAGTCGATGTGGAACGGGAAAAATCCCGCGACGATCGGGACGAACAGCACGCCGCCACCGACGCCCGCGAGCACCGCCAGGATGCCGAGCGCGAACGTGACGGCGAACAGCGCCAGCGGCCAGATCCACCAAGCCATATCGCCTAGCATCGCGCCCGATTCTAAGGAAGGACGCTCGGCAGCGCGGGATTTGCCGCTTCTATGGCGGCATAGCGCCTTTTTTGTGGGGCAGCCCCCACCCCGCTCTTAGAATCGTCGGCGAGGAGGGCGTCGATGTTCGCAATCAACCCGTTTGCCGAGCTTTCGGCGTTCATACCGCCGGCCGTCATGCAGACCTATGTCGTCATCATGGCCGTCCTGGTTGCGGTGGGGACGCTGTTCGACATCGTGCACAAGGGAAGCGCGAAGTACTTCTTCGCCAACTGGCGCAAGATGAAGGGCAAGGCGAAGGAGGTCGGCAGCGGCGAGCTGGTATCGATCGCCATCAAGACCGGTGTCGTGGACGTCCTCGCGTCGGGAGAATTCTGCAACGCGCGCCGCCGCGTCGCGCACCTGCTCACCATGTACGGCTTCGTGCTCCACGTCGTCTCCACCGTCGTCATGGTGTTCGGCCTGTCGATGGATTCCCTGTGGCCGCACCTCTGGTGGATCGGCGGCCTGATGATCCTGGTGGGCGGCTACTGGTTCTGGTTCTTCATCCGGGCCGACGTCGCCGCCGAAGGGAACTCGCCGTGGCGTGTCATGCACGCGGACCTCTTCATCCTCTCGCTTCTCGCCAGCGTGACGCTGGGCCTTGTCTGGGCCTTCCTGCAGGCGGGCACTCGTCCCGGGGCCGGCTTGTTCTTCGCTCTGTACATCCTCGCCACCACGGTGCTGTTCGCATCGGTGCCGTGGTCCAAGTTCGCCCACATGTTCTTCAAGCCCGCGGCAGCGTTCGAGAAACGAGTCTCGTACGCGAACGGCACGCGGAGCAACCTGCCCGCGCCTGCCGACAAGCCCGAGCGGTTCGGCAGCGCTCGCACGCCGCCGCAGCACTACTGATCTAGGAGAAAGCGAAACCATGCCGACCTTCGTCTACATGACCCGGTGCGACGGCTGCGGGCACTGCGTCGACATCTGCCCGTCGGACATCATGCACATCGACAAGACCTACCGGCGCGCCTACAACATCGAGCCGAACATGTGCTGGGAGTGCTACTCCTGCGTGAAGGCCTGCCCGCAGAACGCGATCGATGCGCGCGGCTACGCCGACTTCGCCCCGCTGGGGCACAGCGTGCGCGTGCTGCGCGAGGAGAAGAAGGGCACCATTTCGTGGAAGCTTAAGTTCCGCGACGGCCGCGAGAAGAACTTCGAGTCGCCGATCCGCACCACCGACTGGGGAACGATCAAGGGGCCGGCCGAGTACCCCGCGCCCCGCCCCGAGGATTTCGCAAGCCAGGAGCTCGCGCACGAGCCCGAAGCGCTCAACACCAACAAGGGATTGCCCGCGTTGCGTCGTGATCAGCTCAAGCAGGGACTCGTCTGATGGGCCTGTTCGGCGGCAGGAAAACGGTTTTGGTCGACGCCGACATCCTGGTCATCGGCGGCGGCATGGCCGGTTGCGGCGCGACCTACGAATCGCGCTACTGGGGACGCGACCTGAAGATCGTCTGCGTCGAGAAAGCGAACATCGAGAGGAGCGGCGCCGTCGCGCAGGGTCTCTACGCCATCAACTGCTACATGGGCATGCAATGGGGCGAGAACCAGCCCGAGGACCACGTGCGCTACGCGCGCAACGACCTCATGGGCCTGGTGCGCGAGGACCTGGGCTACGACATCGCGCGGCACGTGGACTCCACGGTGCACAAGTTCGAGGAGTGGGGCCTGCCGATCATGCGCGACCCGAAGACCGGGCGCTACCAGCGCGAAGGCAAGTGGCAGATCATGATCCACGGCGAAAGCTACAAGCCGATCGTCGCCGAGGCCGCGCGCAAGGCCGCGACCGAGGTCTACAACCGGATCATGGTGACCCACCTGCTGATGGACACGAAGCAGGCGAACCGCGTCGGCGGCGCCGTCGGGTTCAACGTGCGCACGGGCGACTTCTACGTGTTCCGCGCGAAGGCGGTGATCGTCTCCGCCGGCGGCGCGTCGCACATCTTCAAGCCGCGCGCCGTGGGCGAGGGAATGGGGCGGACCTGGTATGCGCCCTGGTCGAGCGCGTCCGCCTATGCGCTGCCGATCCAGGTCGGCGCCAAGATGACGCAGATGGAGAACCGCATTGTCCTCACCCGCTTCAAGGACGGCTACGGACCGGTGGGCGCGTACTTCCTCCATCTGAAGACGTACACGCAGAACGGCTATGGCGAGGAGTACGAGAAGCGGTGGTACGAGGACACCAAAGCGCTGGTGGGCGACTACATCGACCGCCACCCGGTGCCGACCTGCCTGCGCAACCACGCCATCCTGCGGGAAGTCGCGGCCGGCCGCGGTCCGATCCGCATGGTGACCAAGGAGGCGTTCCAGGACCCGCACAAGGAGACCGTCGGCTGGGAGAACTTCCTCGGCATGACGATCGGGCAGGCGGTCGTCTGGGCGTCGCAGAACATCGACCCGAAGTTCATCAACCCCGAGCTGACCACGTCGGAGCCCTACGTCATGGGCTCGCACGCCACCTGCTCCGGCGCGTGGGCGAGCGGGCCGGAAGACTATGCCCCCTCGGAATACCAGTGGGGCTACAACCGCATGATGACGGTCGACGGCCTGTTCGGCGCCGGCGACACCATCGGCGGCACCGCGCACAAGTTCTCGTCAGGCTCGTTCACCGAAGGCCGCATCGCCGCCAAGGCCGCGGTCAAGTACGTGATGGAGAAGGGGCGGGACCAGCCTCAGGTGAGCGAGCAGGAAGTTCGCGACCTGGAGAAAACCATCTACCAGCCGCTGGAGAACTACCGCGTCGGCCGCAACGAGATCGTCGCGGGCACCGTATCGCCGAGCTACCTGCTGCCGATTCACGGCCTGCAGCGGCTCGAGAAGATCATGGACGAATACGTCGGCGGCATCAGCACCAACTACATGACGAACGGCGTGCTGCTCCAGCGCGGCCTCGAGCTGCTGATGATGATGAAGGAGGACATGGAGCACATGGGCGCCGAAGACCTGCACCAGCTTCAGCGCACCTGGGAGCTGCACCACCGGCTGCTCGCCTCGGAGTCGGTGACGCAGCACACGCTCTTCCGCGAGGAAACGCGCTGGCCGGGGTACTACTACCGGGGTGATCATATGAAGCTGGACGATGCCAACTGGCATTGCTTCACCTTGTCCCGCTACGACCGGACGACCGGCAACTGGGCGATGGAGAAGGCGCCGGTCTACCACATCATCGACTGAATCGATTATCGTTATGGCCGGAGGAACAGATGCCCTGCGATACTTTTGTCGAGAATGCCTGGTATGTCGCCGGCCGGTCCCAGGAGTTTCAGGTCGACGAGCTCCAGGGGCGCAAGATCGCCAACCGGCCGGTGCTGGTCTGGCGCACGCGCGACGGCAAGGTCGGCGCGTTCGATGACCGTTGCGTGCACAAGCGCATGCCGCTGTCGGAGGGGCGCGTGCTTGCCGACGGCATGCTGGAGTGCGCCTACCACGGGTTCTGCTACGACGCCGCGGGAAAGTGCCAGCGCATCCCGTCCCAGCTCGACCGCCCGATTCCGACCAAGGCCAGGCTGACGCCGTTGCCGTCGCTCGAGCAGGACGGCCTGGTGTGGGTCTGGCCCGGCGATCCGGCGAAGATCGGAGCCGTGCAGGCGCCGCGAACGCCCGAAATCTCGGGCGAGGCGTGGGAGACGCACATGTTCGATCCGGTGCATGTCCCGGCGAACTACATGCTGCTGATCGAGAACCTGATGGACATCACGCACTTCTATCCGCTGCACGAGGGCAACATCGGCGACATCGAGCAGAGCAAGATTCCGATCGAGCTGGTCGAGGAAACGCTCTGGGGCACGCCGACGGTGAAGACCATCCGCCGCGTCCAGGGCTACAAGCAGCCGCCGTTCATGTTCGACTGGTGGGGCGTACCGGTGGTCGACCGCTGGCACACGCATCACATGGTCGCGCCGGGATTGACGCGCGTCGAGCTGCGCTGCGCGCCGCCGGGAAAGCTCGGCCAGGCCGAGCACGAGTTCGGCTACGTGATCCATCACTCGCACACCCCCGTCGATCCCACCAATCACGTCTGGCGGCTCTGGGTCAGCACGCGCCGGGGCAAGCCGTCGGCCTCGGACCCCTCCAAGACCTGCACGCAGCGCATCGCCGAGACGTTTCCGACGGTGATGCAGGAGGATCTCTGGGCGCTCGAGCGGCAGCAGCGCATGTTCGACTACCCGGATGACGATTACACCGAGGTGTTCCTGCGCTCGGACCAGGCGCTGTTGCGCGCGCGCAAGATCCTCGCCGAGCTCGAGAAGGGCAATCGCGGAAAGATCTCCGCGCCCGCCCGGCAAGCCGCCTAAAAAAAGCCTCACCGGAGGGGGAGACCGATCGGCATGCTTGCCGCGACGGAAGTCGTCAAGTCGTTCGGCGGTTTTCAGGCGCTTGCGAAATGCACGCTGGCGATCGAGCGCGGCACCGTCACCGGCATCATCGGGCCGAACGGCGCCGGCAAGTCGACGCTGTTCGAGATCATCACGGGCTTCTACCGGCCCGACGAGGGCGAGGTCCGCCTCGACGGCGCACGGCTGACCGGGCTGTCGCCCGACGCGGTGTGCCGCCGCGGGATCGCCCGGACCTTTCAGAAGCTGCGGCCCTTCCAGGGCCTGACCGTGCTCGACAACGTGATGGTCGGCGCGCTGACGCGCACGCGCGACGTGAAGCACGCCCGCGAGCAGGCGCGCGAGATCCTCGCGAAGGTCGGGCTCAGCGAGAAGGTCGACGCCTACGCGCGCACGCTGTCGACGGGGCAGCGCAAGCGGCTGGAGCTGGCGCGCGCCCTCGCGACGCAGCCGCGCGTGCTGTTGCTCGATGAGGTCACGGGCGGCGTCGATCAGCGCACGATCCCCG
>DATBSZ010000257.1:0-4333 GCA_036559525.1 Burkholderiales bacterium | reverse complement strand
CTTGTCCGGGTAGAACGCGAGCAGCTCCTTGATCACCGCTACGGCTGCGATCGGCTGCTCGTAGCTCCAGACGGCGTTCTCGGGGCCGCCCTTCAGCGAGTAGTACGACGCGTCTCCCTTGAAGGGGCAATGGGAGCGGTGCGACGTGCGCGCGAGGCGGTCCATCCTAACGTCCTTGCGCGGCAGGTAGTACACGGGCGGATAGCTGCCCTCGTGGAGCGCGATTGCATCTCGGGTGTCCGCAATCAGCTCGCCCTCGAACTTCACGCGCACCCGCACGCCTGCCGGTCCTGTCGTGATTCGGCTCATGACCCCTCCAGCAGCCGCTTGGCGGCGTGCAGGTCGCGCATGACCCACTCGGCGTCGGCGGCGAATTTTTCGTCGGACATGTCCGGCTGGCGAAACAGCGTCAGGACCAGGTCGCACGCATCGCCGTGCGCCACCACGCGCAGCGGCACGTAGATCGGCGCGCGGCGCGGCAGCCTCACCTGGTGATCGAGCACGCCGCGGGAGTTCGGCTCCGAGAAGCGGATGGTGGCCGTTCCTTCGGGCGTGTCCATCGCCCAGTCCGCGCCTTCGCGCCGCAGCTTGCCGCCCATCCCGGAGGCCCACTTGGGGAAGCTTTCGGGCCGCGAGAGGAGCTCGTAGGCCTCGGCCGCGGGGCGATCGATCCGCACGCTCAGGCGCTTCACGCGTTCTTTGCTTTCCATAGGCCCATCATCCGGCCCTCGGGGTCGGTGAACAGCGCGAACTTGCCCATCCCCGGAACCTTGTGCTCCTCGACGTGGATCTCGCCGCCGGCGGCGACGACTTTCCTGCGGTACTTCGCCAGGTCGTCGACCAGGATGTAGAACAGCATGTTGCCCGGCCACGGGCCCGGCTTGTCGGGCTTGACGATGCCGCCGTTGATGCCGTGCATCTCACCCTCAGCGCCAGTCTCCACGATGCGGTAGTTGATCTGCGGCGCGTGGTTGATCTTCCAGTCGAAGACCTTCGAATAGAACGCGGACACCTTCTCCGGCTCCTTGGACATCAACTCGAAGTGAATCACTGCGTTACCCATCGTAGGCCTCCTTCAATTTCCGGATATCGATCTTGCGCATCTGCAACATCGCGTCGAACGCGCGCTGCGCCTTCTTGCGGTTCTTGTCGGAGATCATCTCGAGGAGGATCGTCGGAGTCACCTGCCACGACAGTCCGTACTTGTCTTTCAGCCAGCCGCACGCGCTTTCCCGCCCGCCGCCGGCGAGCAGCTTCTCCCAGTAGTAGTCGACCTCCTTCTGGTCCTTGCAGTGGATCATGAGCGAGATCGCCTCGGTGAACTTGAACTGCGGCCCGCCGTTCAGCGCGACGTACTCCTGGTCGCCGAGCCGGAACTGCACCGTCAGCACCTCGCCCTTGGCGCCCCCGCCGCCTTCGAGGTGGCGCGTGATGCCGAGGATCTTCGACTTCTTGAAGATCGAGCAATAGAAGTTCGCGGCCGCTTCCGCTTCCTTGTCGTACCAGAGGACGAGGAGCAGCTGTTTCTCGCGCTCGTTTCGCGCGAGCTTCACGTCGCTCCCTGTTCGACCGCGGCCAGCGCGCGTTCGCGCGGCAGGGCTGCGGCGATCACGGCGGCAGCGGCGGCGAACAGCGCGCCGGCGGCAAAGGCGGCGTGATACCCCTTGGCTTCGGCGAGGCTCGCGAGGGCGGCAAGGCCGAGCGCGCCGCCCATCATGAAGGAGGTGTTGAGCACGCCCGAGGCGAGGCCGGACTCGCTCGCATCGACCTCGCTCATGCCGGCGAGCATCACCGGGTTGAGCGCCATGCCGCAGCCCAGGCCCAGCAGCAGCATGCCCGGCAGGACGTGGGCGATGAAGCTGCCGCCGCTCGGAGCGAGCGCGAACAGCGCGAGCCCCGCGGCGGCGAGCAGCATGCCGCCCGCGATCGGCAGCCGCAGGCCGAAGCGCATCACCAGCTTCGCCGACAGGCCGATCGAGAACACCGCCATGATCAGGTTGGCCGGCAGGAAGGCGAGGCCGATCTGCATCGGCGTGTAGCCGAGCACGAGCTGCATGTAGAGCGCGGAGATGAAGAACCAGGCGAACATCGCCGCCGCCCACAGCACGCCGATTACGTTCGCCACCGCGAGGCTGCGCACGCGGAACAGGCGCAGCGGCATCAGCGGGTCGCGCACGCGCGACTCGAGCGCGAGAAACGCGCCGAGCAGGACCGCCGCGAGCGCGAGCAGCGGATAGTTGCCGTTCACGATCGCGTACACCGCGAGCATCGACGAAGCCGTCACCGTGAGCGCGCCCCAGACGTCGAGGCGCCGCTGCTGCGCCGGCGCGCGGTCCGGCGAAAGCAGAACGAAGCAATACGCGCACACCAGCGCGCCGATCGGCAGGTTGACCAGGAACACCCAGTGCCAGCTCAGCGCGCTGGTGAGCATGCCGCCCGCGAGCACGCCGACGCTGCCGCCGCCGGCACAGACGAAGCCGTAGATCCCCATCGCTTTCGCCCGGTCGGCGGCCTCGCTGAACAGGTTCATGATGAGCGAGAGCGCGATCGCCGACACCGCGGCGCCGCCCAGGCCTTGCACCGCGCGCGCAACGACCAGCAGCCACTGCGTAGTGGCCAGCGCGCACACCAGCGAGGCGACGGTGAAGAGGGCGGTGCCGAGCAGGAACCAGCGGCGCTGGCCGTACAGGTCGCCGAGCCGCCCGCCGAGCAGCAGGAAGCCGCCATAAGTGACCATATAGGCGTTGACCACCCAGACCAGCGACGCGTCGCTGAACCGCAGGTCGGCCTGGATCGACGGCAGGGCGACGTTGACGATCGTGGTGTCGATCACGACCATGAACTCGCCCGCGCACAGCAGGTAGAACGCCAGCCAGCGCTTCCTTTCGGTCATCACAGGTGGCGCGTCTCCGCCGGCGGCGACTTGGGGTTGTCGTGCAGCATGTCGAAGTACTTCACCGGCGCACCGATCAGCTCCTTCGAGTCCACGCCGTCGAGGCAGTTCACGCGCACCGCGAGCTGGTCGCCGGAGCGGGAGAAAGGGCGTACGCCGCAGGTCCTGCAGAAGCGGTGGTGGATGCGGTGCTTGCCGAACTGGTAGTCGGCAAGCGACTGCTCGCCGGAGAGCAGGCGAAAGTCGCTTGCCGGAACACCCGCCAGCCACGCCCGCGACTTGAAGCAGATCGAGCAGTTGCACTTGAAGGTGCCCTGCGCGAGGTCAATGTCGGCCTCGAAGCGCACCGCGCCGCAGTGGCAACTGCCGTTGTAGGTCTTCTTCACGCGGGCTTCTTCGGTTCCGCCAGCACCATCCACGACACGCCGAAGCGGTCCGCGACCATGCCGAAGCTCTTGGCGAAGAAAGTCTCGTTGAGCGGCATCTGCACCTTTCCGCCTTCGGCGAGCGCGTTGAAGCGCTGCTTCGCCTCGGCCGCATCGGCGGCGTTGAGGGTGAGCGCGAAGCCCTGGAAGCCCGGCTTGCCGGTGCAGTTGCCGTCGGACGCCATGATCTGCGCATCGCCGATGCGGAAAAGGGAGTGCATCACCTTCTCGTCGGAGTTCGGCGGGTTGTACTTCGGCTCCGGATTTTCCTTGTAGCGAATGATCGCTTCGACCTTCGCACCCAGCTTCTGCTGGTAGAACTGGAGCGCTTCCTCGGTGCGGCCTTCGAACATCAGATAGGGCTCGACTTTCATTTACGGTCTCCTTTCGACTACGGTTTTCATTTGCGCCAGTCCCTGCTCGAACATGCCGCCGACCATCTTGTCCATGTCGACGAACAGGCACATCGCCTTCGAGATGAAGTTGTTCTGGCCGCTCATGGTCCAGGTGACGGAGGTGCCGTCGCCCGCGGGCTTGAACGTGAAGTCGGCCTGGTTGGTGGCGGCGAACGGCTTGAAGAACTCGAGCTTGATGCGCACCAGCTCGCCCGGGCGGCTCTCGGCGATCGTCATGCGGCCTTCGCCGACGTCCTTGTTGCCCTGCCATGCATAAACCGCGCCGGTGCCGGCTTTCGGGCCTTCGTACTGGCGCTTGAGCGCCGGGTCGATCTTTTCCCACGGCGACCACGCGCGCCAGTTCTGGAAGTCGTTCACCTGGGCGAACGCCTCGGGCGCGGGCGCGCGCATGGTGGCGCTGCGCTCGACCTTGAAGTCCGACGGCTGCAGTGCGACGACCACGAGGAATACCACGACGGCTGCCGCGACCGCGGCCAGTATCCATTTCAGCATGATCACTTCCTTAAGTGTGCGTCCAGGCGCGCGACGGTCTGCGCCCAGCCTTTGTCCATTCCCTTGAGCATCGCGGCGGCCTCGTCGCTCGGCCCGCTCGCCTTGGC
>DATBSZ010000256.1:0-5477 GCA_036559525.1 Burkholderiales bacterium | reverse complement strand
TGCATGCGCGCCTCGACGCGAGCGGCATGGCGAGCTTCCGCTCGCAGGTGCCGATTCGCTAGCGGCGAATCAGGCCGCCGCGGCGACGCGCGGCCCCTGGTCGGCGATGTGGCTGAGATAGCCGCGCAGGAATTCGCCGAAATCCTCGGCCGAGGGCGACAGCTCGCGCGAGCGGCTCGAGATCCAGCAGAAGTCGGTCCACACCACCGGATCGACGATCGCGTGCATCGTCACCTTGCGCTTCACGCACGCCGGCGCCGCGGAAGTCGGCGTCACTGCCGCGCCCGCGCCCGCCTCCACCATCGCGATCTGCGTCTCGAGGAAGTTGCAGGTCGTGTCGGCCGTGCTGCCGCGCCCGGCGCGGATGAGCTGCTCGTCGACCAGCTTCTGGATCGGATACTCGGGCGGCAGGCCGATCAGCCGCAGCCCGGTGAGGTCGGACCAGCGCAGCTCGAGCGGCAGCTCGCGCGGGTCGTCGGCGGGGCAGATGAGCATCAGCGCAAAGCGCGCGAGCGAGGTTTGGCGCATCCCGGGCAGCTCCTCGCGCACGCCGGTGAGCACCGCGACGTCGATCTTTCCCGACTGCACCAGGTCGATGAGGCGCGTGCGCTCGGCGTCGATCATCTGGATGTGCAGCCGCGGGCGCAGCGCCATGTAGGCGCTGATCGCCTGCGGCATGATCTCGGCCGCCGGAAACGGCGCCGCGCCGACCGACAAGCAATCACTCGCCGCGGCGGCCGAGCGGCTGAGGTTCGCCGCCGCCGCCTCGAGCTCGCGCAGGTTGCGGTCCGCGATCGGAAGAAACTGCGACCCGAACGCAGTGAGCGCGACCTTGCGCGTGGTGCGCTCGAACAGGCGCACGCCGAGCTGCGTCTCGAGCTCGCGCACCAGAACGCTCATTCCCGATTGCGTGATGAACAACTGCTCGGCGGCACGCGAAAAGCTCTGGTGCCGAGCCGTGAGGACGAAGGCTTTTAACTGCCGAGAGGTGATATTCATTTCTAACGGTGATGAATAGATGACTTACTTCTATTGGAGTTAGAACTCACCGCGTGATAAATCCTACTCCGCGCCGCCTAAAGCGGCGAGCGTTTTGCAGTTTGGCAGCAATTAATTACCGGGGGGAAGGATGCGTCCCAACACCAGTCAGGGCGATTGCTGCTTCGCAATAATGGTTTCGCTTCGAAACGTTGCAATTGTTTCTGCGACGTTAGGACAAATGTACCTCGTCGCGTTCGCCGCGGCTGTGCTCGTCTCGACCGGTGCCGCGCTCGCGCAGACGGTGCCGGCCACGCCCACGGTCCAAGGCCCGATCACCGGACCCGATCCGATGCACCCGGGTATGCGCCCGGGACCGGAGGGCACCAACCTGGCGGACTTCGGTTACGTCGTCGACGAATATTTCTTGTCGGGAATTGCCGGACCGGCGGGCGCAACCTACAAGGTTCGCGTCCTGGTGTGGCGGCCGGCGGATCCGGCGAAGTTCAGCGGCGTCGTGGTCTACGAGCCGACTCACCAGGGCGGCAACGCGCTGATTTGCCAGTTCGCGCGCTACGGCATCGCGCATCGCGGCCACGCCTGCGTCACCGTAAGCGCGCAGGCCGTGGTCCTGACCAGCACCACGATTAACCCGGCGAACCCTAGGGGTATCGGCCTCTATATCTACAACCCGGAGCGCTACGGCACGCTGCCCAATGCGCCCGGCAATCCGCTGCTCCACGTCAACAACAACCAGAGCAACGAGGTGCTCGCGCAGATCGCGTGGCTCATAAAGAGCAACAACGCGGCGAGCCCGGTGCCCTCCGCCTACCACGTGAACAGGCTCGTGATGGGCGGTACGTCCGCCTCCTCGGGCTTCACGCGGAGCTATATGGGCGCGGTGCATAACACCGTGTTCCGCGCCTCCGACGGCGGTCCGATCGTCGACGGCTTCCTCGTCACCGCCACGCTCGGCGGCGCGCCGGTCGAGGTGACCGACGTGCCGACGATCCAGGTGCCGACGCAGTTCGAAGTCGCCGGCACCAACGCCTATCGCCGGCCCGACAGCGACGCGGCCACGCCGCCGGTAAACCTCTTCCGCATCTACGAAGTCCCGGGCATGTCGCACAACGACTCGCGCGACCAGCCGCCCGAGGTGTTCCCGGGCTGCGCCGAGCCGCTCAGCCGCTACCCGTACGGCGCGTCGACCTTCACGGCGCTGCAGAAGGTGATCGACTGGGCGGTGGCGGGGACGCTGCCGCCGCACGCGAACTACATCGAAGTGAATGCAGGCCCGCCGCGCGCCATCGTGTTCGACGAGCAAGGCAACGCGAAGGGCGGCGTGCGCACGCCGCACCTCGACGTTCCGGTCGCCCGCTACATCGCGCCGAACGTGAACGTGCCCGGAACGCTGTGCAACCAGTCCGGCCGCGAGGAACGGCTGTCCGACGAAGTGCTGCGCAGCCTGTACGGAGCCTTCGGCCAGTCCGCGTACCTGGAGAAGTTCGAGCAGCGGCTGCAGGAGCTGATCGCCGAGGGCTGGTGGCCGGCCGAGTACGCCGAGCGCTACGCGCGCGCCGACGCGAAGGCCTTCAAGGTGCTGCCGCCGGACCTGGTGGCCGTCGCGCCCACAGTGTCGCCGGCGGTGCTCTTCCAGGGTTCCACGGCGACCTTCAGCGCCCTCGTGACCAACGCGGCGCCCGACGGCGCAGCGGGCGTCAAGGTGCGCTTCCTGGTGGACGGCGTGCCGATCGGCGACCAGACGGTCGCGCAGATCGCCGCCGGGTCGAACGCGACCGTCAGCGCGCAATGGACCGCGACGCCGGGAATGCACGCCGTCGAAGTGCGCCTCGATCCCGACGACGCGATCGCCGAGCTGAACGAGGCGAACAACGCCGCGGCGCAAGCTTTCGAGGTGAGGAACGACCTCGTCGCGCCGTCGAGCGTCGCCGCGGTTTCGCCGGCGGCGAACGCGGCGGGATGGCACCGCGGGCCCGTCACGGTGTCGCTCTCCGCCGCGGATGAAGCGGGCGGCAGCGGCGTGCGCTCGATCACCTGGCGCCTGAACGGCGGTGCCGCGGTGACCGTGAATGGCGCCGTCGCTTCGGTCATGGTCTTGAACGAAGGAACAAATACGCTCAGCTATTCCGCCACCGACAACACCGGCAACGCGGAAGCCCCGAAGACGCTGGTCGTGCGCATCGACACGACCGCGCCGGCGGGCAAGCTGCATCTCTCGCCGAGCGTGCTGTGGCCGGCCAACGGCAAGCTGGTGCGGATCCGCACGCATCTCTTCGTCGCCTCCGATCTGAGCGGTCCGGTCAGCGTCGCCGGCCCGGTCGTGAGAAGCGACGAGCCGCAGACCGGCCTTGGCCGCCATGACGTCGGTCCCGACTGGGTGGTGAAGCACGGCAAGCTGTATCTGCGCGCCGAGCGCAGCGACCGCGGCAACGGGCGCGTCTACACCGTGACCTACACGCTCACCGACCGCGCGGGCAACAGCTCGCAGGTGAGCGACACCGTCACCGTGCCGCTCAAGGGCAAGGGCCACCATCACGACGACGATGACGACTGATCGTATAGTCGTGCCCATGCACCTTCGCAGCCCGAAGGAAGCCGCCGCGCCGACGGTGTCGGCGCTCGCCTACGCGAGGCTGCGCACCGACATCCTGCGCGGCGTGCTGGTGCCGCGCGAGCGGCTGCGGGTCAACGACATCGTCGAGCGCTACGGCTGCGGCGCGATCCCGACGCGCGAGGCGCTGAACCGCCTCGCCGCGGAGCACCTGGTGATCCACTCCGAGCAGCGCGGCTTCGCGGTGGCGCCGATCAGCGCCCAGGGGCTGCGCGACCTGGCGAAAGCGCGCAGCATGCTGGTGGAAGTCGCGATGCGCGAAGCGGTGCTGCACGGCGACGCGGCGTGGGAGGAGCGGGTGCTGCTCTCGTACCACCGGCTCTCCAAGGTGCGGCGATATCTGAGCCTGGAGCCGAGAGTGCCGAACCCGGCCTACGACGACCCGCACCGCGCGTTCCACTCCGCGCTGATCTCGGGCTGCGGCTCGCAGTGGGTGGTGACCCTGTGCGAGCGCCTGTTCGACCACGCCGAGCGCTACCGCAACCTGTCGCGCAAGCTCAAGGTCGCGCCGCGCGAGGACGAGCACAAGAAGATCGTCGACGCCGCGCTCGCCCGGCGGCTCGACGAGACCGTGGCGCTCAGCAAGCGCCACGTCGAGATCACCGCCGAAATCATCCTCAAGCACCCCGCCGACATCGACTGAGCGCTGCCCACTCGCAGTGGGCCGCGCAGTGGGCCGATTCCACCGCGCGGATTCATGAGCCGCGCTCGTGAGTCCACGACCAAGTTCTATATATAAAGCCGCGTCCGGCGGCAGAGAATATATTTTCTGCCGAACCTTTTGGAGGGGGACGTCATGAAGCGCAAGTCTGGAGTTTCCCGTCGCGATTTCCTGAAAACCGGAGCACTCGCCGGCGCGGCTGCCGTCAGCGGCGGCAGCGTGCTGACCGCGAGCGTGGTGAGCGCCACCGAGAAGTCGAAGCGGCGCCGCAAGCGCGGCTCGCTCGTCCTCGTGAACGGCCGCATCCACACCATGGACGACCGCGGCAGCGTCGTGTCCTCGGTCGCGATCCGGCGCGGAAAATTCGTCGAAGTCGGACACGGCGCGCGCAACATCAGCGGCGCGCGCGTGATCGACCTGCGCGGCAAGACTGTGGTGCCCGGCCTGATCGAGAGCCACACCCACTTCGTGAGCCTGGCCAATCGTCCCGGCTATCACGTCGCGCAGTGGGAGCTCGCGAACAACGTCGCCGAGGTACTGGCGACACTCAGCGCGCGCCGCGCGCGCGGCGACGTGCCGGTGGGAGCGTTCATCACCGCGATGGGCGCGGGCACGCCGAACATCTGGCCCGTGCGCCAGATGCCCACGCTCGCCGAGCTCGATGCCGCCGTGCCCGACCGGCCGGTGTTCCTGTACCAGGGCGGTGGCGGGCCGGCGCGCGTCAACTCGCTCGGCATGGCGTTCTTCGCGACCGTGACAAACCCGACGGTGACCGTCAATGCCGACGGCACGATCGCCGGCGGCAATCCCAACATGGCAAACCGCGCGCTGTACCACCTGCGCGTGCGCCAGACCTTCGAGGACAAGAAGCGCAGCGCGCTCGACGCGATGGCCTACTCGGCGTCGGTCGGCATCACCGCCAACCTCGATCAGACGCTGGTGGCGGTCGCCACCGGGACGCTCGATCCGGCCTCCCTCGATCCGCAGCCGACGCATGCCCTGTTCAACCTCAACCACTACCGCATGTACGACGCGTGGCTCGCCTTGCATGCGGAAGGCAAGGCCTTCGTCCGCCTGCAGATGAACTTCCTGCACAACCAGGGCTTCATCGCGGCGCTCGGCGACCTGTCCAACCAGCTGCCCGAGTTGCGCGAGCGCCTGAAGAACCAGTTTCAGTTCTTCGGAGATGACATGCTGCGCACCGGC
>DATBSZ010000255.1:0-32885 GCA_036559525.1 Burkholderiales bacterium | reverse complement strand
TCTATCGCGAGCTCGCGATCCTGCGCACCGGGTTTGCCGGCGGCAGCCGCTTCGTCTTCTCCCAGCACAGCAAGTTCGCCCGCGCCGCCGGGCTGAGCGAGGAGAAGGTGGCCGCGGTGCCGGCGTGGACCTCCGCGGAAGCCTTCGATGCGAAGGAGCGCGCCGTCCTCGGCTATGTCGACGAGCTCGTACTTGCCGACGGGCGGGTGCAGGACGCGACCTTCGAGCGCCTGAAGCGCCATTTCGACGACGAGCAGATCCTCGAGCTCACTTACGTCACCTGCCTCTACAAGGCGTGGGCCACCTTCTCCCGCGGGCTGCGCCTGGAGTTCGACGACATCGACGAGCGCGTCACCGAAGTCCCGGCACCCGCCGGAGGCGCCGCGATCGACATGAAGACCGCGATGCTGGGGGACGACAAGGTCAAGTAGCCGCTTCTTGCAAGATGAAGGGGTTGCGAATTTACGCAGCCCCTTTTTCATTGCGGTCCGGCGTTCTGCAGACCGGGGCGAGCTCGATGGTCGACGTGGCCGACGCGAGCCAGACGTGTTGTTCCTGCACGGTGGACGTGAGGGACATCGTGCGGGCCGCGAGCGTTTGCAGCGCGGCAGTCTCCTCGCCAGTCAGCGTGAGCACCCGCAAGTTCGATTGCCGCATGAAGGCCGCGGCATTGTCGCGCTCCACCAGCTTTCCACCCGTCGCGCGCCATAGGCGAGAATGGCAACCTCGCGTGAGCGACCGCACGCCTTGCGCACGTCTCTCTCGTCCGGCAGCCCGACCTCGACCCACAGGTCGACCGCGCCGGTCGGATCTCGCCGGATGAGGTCGGGTTCGCCTTCCGCGGACAGGCCGCAGCCGAACTCGAGCGCTTCATCGGAATGCAGTGCAAACGCGAGCAGCCGCACCATCAGCCGCTCTTCGGTCTCCGAAGGATGGCGCGCGAGCGTCAGCGCGTGCCGACCGTAGACCTGGCGATCCAGATCCGACACCGAGAGATCGGCCCGGTAGATGGTGGAGCGGAGCGCCACTACGCTACGGCTTCGGGATCTCGAGCCGTAGAATATCGGCCATGAAAACAGTCTACGCCCTTGTCCTTGCCCTTCTCACCGCCGGCGGAGCGCTCGCGCAGCAGGATCGCCCGGTCCGCTTCGTGCTGCCGAACGCCGCCGGCTCCGGCGTCGACGCCATTACGCGCGCCGCGCAACCTGCGTTCGCCAAGGCGTTCGGCGCTGCCGTCGTGGTCGAGAACCAGACGGGCGCCGGCGGCGTCATCGGGCTGCAGACGCTAGCGCGCTCCGCGCCCGACGGCCACACGCTCGCTGTCGTGTCCAACAACGTGGTGATCTTCCCGAGCGTGCTGAAGTCCCTGCCGTTCGAGATGCCGGGCGACTTCACGCCAATCGCCAGGGTCGGCTCGACGCCCATGGTGCTCGTCGTCAACCCCTCGAAGGTGCAGGCCACCAACCACAAGGAGCTCGTCGCGCTGGTCAAAGGCAAGCCGGACGCGCTCAACTACGCTTCGAGCGGCAGCGGTACCATCCTGCACCTCGCCGTGGAGCTCTACCTCGAGGCCGCCGGGATCAAGGTGCGGCACATTCCCTACAAAGGCGTCGGACCGATGGTCGCCGACCTGCTCGGCGGACAGGTCGATTTCGCCGCCGCCGCACTGCCGAGCGTGCAAGGCCATATCGCGAGCGGCAAGCTGCGCGCGATCGGCATGTTCCCCGCGCAGCGCACGGCGGCCGCGCCCGACATTCCTACCTTCGCCGAGCAGGGGCTCGCGAACTTCGAGGTCGAAGCCTGGTTCGCCGTGATCGGCCCCAAGGGCATGAGCCCGGCGACGGTGAAGAAGGTTCACGACGCCATCGTGGCGGCGTTCAACGACGCGGCGGTCAAGGAAGCCATGGCGAAGCAGGGCAACACGATCCGGGTGACCACGACCGAGCAGGCGCAGGCTGCGTTCCATACCGAGCTGGCCAAGTACGCCGCGCTGGTGAAGAAAGTCGGGCTCGAGCCGCAGTAGCCAGGAACCTGGTGTTCTCTCTATCGGGAAGGTGGACGGCTGCCCTTTGCGGCGAAGTCGTATCGGATGCGCCGCTGGTCACCCGCCTGAACCGTCATGTAGGTGAGATACGGCTTTCGCGATCCGCTGCGAATCTCGATGCGATGCATTCCCGGCTCGAGATCGAGCGTCGTGAGCGGCGGTGTCGTGCCGTAGTGCTTGCCATCGATGTAGAGCTCGCCTTGCGGCGACACCGCGATGATGAGTTTCGCCGTGCCGCCAGGCTGCGGCTCCGAAATTTTCGCCGTCGGTTGCGCCGCCGCCGGCACCTCTTGCGCTGGCGGGCTGGGCTCCGCAACCAGCGGTTTCGGCGGCAACGGGTTCGGCGCGGACGCGATGCCTGACGGCTCTTGCTCTGCTCTCGCATCAACCATTGCGCGCGGCGGCGATTCCTCCGGTGCAGCGGGCGCAGTCGCGGGTTCCTTGGTCGCTTCTGCAACAGGCGGAGGCGCGGTCGATGGGGACGGCGCAGGCTCGCTGGGGCCGGGCGAGTAATACCAGGCGACGCCAAGCCCAATAGGAAGCACGGCGATCAGGAGGGCTAGCGCCGCGAACCGTGCGGCCCGAGATCCAGAGGACCGTTCCGGCTCGGGTCCGCGGTCCATCCTGAACCTCGCATCGTGCTCGTCGACCGCGAACCGAGGGGCATCCTGCATCGGGGGCACGCTTGCAGTCGGTCCGCCGGCGCCGGCGCCCGCGCCGGGTCCCAGCCCGAGCCCTTCCTCGAGGCCCTGCAACTCGCGGAGCAGGACGCGGGCGTTGGCGAACCGGTCGTCCGGATGGTCGGCGAGCATGCTGAAAACAATCCGGTCAAGTGCGAATGGAACGAGCGGGTTCACCTTGCTCGGCAGCGGCGGCTCGGCATGAAGAATGTTCTGTGTGATTTCCTTCGCAGAGTCGCCCTCGAAGAGCGCTTGGCGAGTGAGCATTTCGTAAAACACGGCGCCGAGCGAAAATAGGTCGGACCGATGGTCGACCGGGTCGCCGCGCACCTGCTCGGGGGACATGTACCTTATACAGTCGCCCCGCTGCCCGGACAGTAGCGCTGCTTCGCCGAGTCGCCCGACGCCGAAATCGCCGAGCTTCGCAACGCCCGAGCGCAAGACGATGATGTTCGACGGCTTGACGCCCCGGTGCACGACGCCTTCCTCATGGGCATAGGCGAGCGCGGAGGCGATGTCATCGAAGATCTGGATCGCGCGCGCGATCGAGAGCGGCCCGGCGTCGAGTATGCTGCGCAGGCTCTCGCCCTCAAGCAGCTCCATCGCAACGCACGCAGTGCCGCCAGCCTCACCGGCGTCATGGACCTTGACGATATTGCGGTGCCTTAGGCGCCCGGCCGAGACCGCGTCCTTCAGGAAGAGTTCGGCAACGGTCGCGTCGGGCTCGTTGAATAACGCGGGATCGAGGGTCTTCAACGCAACGACCGTGCCCGTGGAGCGATCGCGCGCCGCGTAGACGCGGCCTATCGCGCCGCGTCCCAGCTCATTGAGAATTTCGTAGCGCTCAAGCGGGTTCTGTTGCGCCATCATTGGATTGGGCGTCCGGTGGTGCGGCAACGATACATGTTCCGGCGCGCCGCGCGAGTTGTCGCGAATCGGCGACAGTTCTTCGCCAGAATTCCCTGAAAACATCAAGCGGCTGGGAGACGACCTCTCCCAACCGCTTTCTGCCTTGGTGCGATCGCGCTACTGCACCAGCCCCTTGTCGATCAGCGTAATTTCGATGCGCCGGTTCTTCTGCCGTCCTTCGGCGCTGTCGTTTGGCGCGACCGGAGCGTACTCGGCGCGGCCGGTGGCGACGAGCCTCTCGGGCGGGATGCCGTTGTCCTGGAGGAAGCGCACCACCGTGGTGGCGCGCGCAGCCGAGAGCTCCCAGTTCGATGGAAACACTTTCTGCAGGCCTCCGCTGATCGGCACGTTGTCGGTGTGGCCGACGATGCGGATCGCCTTGTCCTCGTAGCTCTTGAGCGAGTCGGCGACCTTCTGCAGGACCTGCTTGCCGGTGTCCTTGAGGGCCGCGCGGCCGGAGTCGAAGAAGAGCTGCTCCGCGACGTCGACGGTCAGCTTGCCCTCGAGCTCGCGTATCTGGAGCTGGCCCTTCTTCACCTCTTCGCTGAGGTCCGCGCGCAGCCTGTCGTAGCGCGCCTCAACCTGCTTCTCGCTCGCCTGGAGCCGCGCGCGCTGCGCCTCGAGCTCCGCCACCTGCTGGGTAAGGCTGTCCTTCTCTTTTGTCAGGCTGTCTTTTTGTTTCTCCAGGCTCGCACGCTCGTTCTCGAGGTTGCGCACCTGCCCTTCGAGCGTCGAGCGGCTCGACTGCAGCGACGCGATCTCCTGGTTCTTCGCGCTCTGCAGCTTGTCGAACTCGCCCTGCGAGACACAGCCTGCCGCGGCAAATAGCGTAACAAGGGCCGCACTGCTGACATGACGACGGATGGACATCGTGACCTCCACTTCTGCTTGTTGCCCCTACGTAGCGAAGGATACCTCGATCGCTACGCCGGCGTCGCGGCAGCGATGCACAGTCCGGCGCGCGCAGGAGTGTCGCGAATCGACGACAATTTCTGCGTATGATTCGCCATCCAACGGGAGGAGAAACGCCATTAAGACTCAACGCTGGCTGGCGCTTTGCGCCGGCGCATTGCTGGGGTTGTCGGCATCGGCGCAAACGCCGGAAGTGACCCTGACACGAATCGACTGCGGCACGGGCGCCAAGCCCACCAACGTCAACGAGCGTTTCTCCGACACCTTCGCCTACAAGGATCTGAACCTCGTCTTTACGTTCAGCTGCTACCTGATCAAGCACGGTGACGAGTACATGGTCTGGGACACGGGCTTTGCGCCGGGATCGAACCCGAACGCACCGAAGGTCGGCATCGTTGACCGCCTGAAGGAGCTGAAGGTTACGCCCGATCAGGTGAAGTACGTCGGGATCAGCCATTTCCACGGCGACCACACCGGCCAGCTGATCAACTTCCCGAAGGCGACGCTGCTGATCGGCAAGGGCGACTGGGAAGGCGTCAGCGCGAACCCGCCGATGCAGGGCGCGAACGCGCTCGGCTTCACGCCCTGGACCAAGGATGGCGGCAAGGTCGAGCCGTTGGCGATCGACAAGGACGTGTTCGGCGACGGCACGGTCGTCGTGCTGCGCACGCCGGGGCACACGCCCGGCCACAGCTGCCTGCTGGTGCGGCTCAAGGAGAAGGGCCCGGTGATCCTGATCGGCGACCTCGCGCACTTCCGCGAGAACTACGAGAGCAACGGCGTGCCCTGGTTCAACGCCGACCGTGCGCAGACGCTGGCTTCGCTCGAGCGGGTGAAGAAGCTCGCGCAGAACCTGAACGCCACCGTCGTCATCCAGCACGACATGCGCGATATCGGCAAGCTGCCGGCCTTCCCGGCCGCCGCGAAGTAGCGCCCCTGGAAGGACGCTACGCTCCCGTCATGCCTAAAGCGTACTGGGTGATCTGCCATCGTTCGACCAAGAGTCCGGAGAAATTCGCTGCATTCACCAAGCTCGCGTATCCGGCGATTCAGGCCGCAGGCGGGCGATTCCTGGTCCGAACTTCAAAGGTGGCCAAGGTATACGAAAGCGGGATCGAAGAGCGGACGGTAGTGATCGAGTTTGAGAATCTCGCTGCAGCCGTGGCGGCTTACGATACTGCGGACTACAAGGAAGCGCTGCGCGCGCTGGCCGGCGGCGCCGAGCGGGACCTCCGCATCGTTGAAGGCGTGTAGTGCTCACGGGAGGATAGGCATGAAAATCGTATCGCGGCCCCGGTCATCCGAAAGCACGGCCTGGAGCCTGCCTAGGGGCTTTGATCTGCATCAAACCTTGCGGGGCAGCGGGACCTAGCATGCCCCTCATGCTGAAGGCGCTAGGCCGCCAGCCCGAGCGTATGGGACCAAGGTCCAATTCCCGTCGCCCGCGTTCCTAGGGGAGGATGGTCGATCCGTACAGCGGAAACATACAACGACGAGATCGTAAGGCTGTTCCTGCTCGCTGCCGCCGTCTGGGGCATCGTCGGAATGGCGATCGGCGTCTATGTCGCGGCCGAGATGGTCTGGCCCGGCCTCGATTTCGGCGTGCCGTGGCTGTCGTTCGGCCGCCTTCGACCGAACCATACGTTCGGGGTGATCTTCGCGTTCGGCGGGTCGGCGCTGATGGGGACCTGCTACTACGTCGTGCAGCGCACGGGGCACACACGCCTCGCGCTCGGCGGGCTCGCCAATTTCACGTTCTGGGGGTGGCAGCTCGGCTGCGTGCTGGCGATGGCGACCATGCCCTTCGGCATCACGCAGAGCAAGGAATACGCCGAGCCCGAGTGGTTCATCGACATCGCCGTCGCCATCGTGTGGGTTTCCTTCGGCATCGTGTTCTTCGCGACCATCGCGCGGCGGCGCATCCGGCACATCTACGTCGCCAACTGGTACTACGCCGCGTTCATCATCGCCGTCGGGCTCCTGCACGTCGTCAACAACATCGCGCTGCCGGTATCGCTGACGAAGTCGTATCCGGTGTATGCCGGCTCGGTCGATGCCATGGTGCAGTGGTGGTACGGCCACAACGCGGTCGCCTTTTTCCTGACCGCGGGATTCCTCGGGATGATGTACTACTTCGTGCCGCGCCAGGCGCAGCAGCCGCTGTGGAGCTATCGCTTTTCGATCGTCAATTTCTGGGCGCTGATCTCGATCTACATGTGGGCGGGCCCGCACCACCTGCTGTACACGGCGCTTCCCGACTGGGTGCAGTCGCTGGGAATGGCGTTTTCGCTCATCCTGCTGATGCCGAGCTGGGGATCGGCGGCGAACGGCCTGATGACCTTCAACGGCTCGTGGCACCGGCTGAAGACCGATCCGGCGGCGAAGTTCATGGTGGTGGCGCTGGTGTTCTACGCCGCCGCGACCCTGGAAGGCTCGATGATGGCGATCAGGACCGTCAACGCGCTCTCGCACTACACCGAGTGGACGATCGCGCACGTGCATTCGGGCGCCCTGGGATGGGTCGCGATGATCACGATCGGATCGCTCTATGCGATGGCGCCGCGGGCGCTCGGGCAGCCCGCGATGCACTCGCACGGCGCGATGGAGCTGCACTTCTGGCTGCACGTCGTCGGCGTGCTGCTGTACGTGTTTTCCATGTGGATCGCCGGAATCACGCAGGGGCTGATGTGGCGCGCGACGGAGGCCGATGGCTCGCTGACGTATCCCTTCATCGACAGCCTGGTCGCGATCAAGGGCCTGTACGGCGTGCGCTGGTTTTCCGGCCTCCTCATTCTGAGCGGCATGGTCGTCATGGCGTGGAACCTCTGGCACACCGCCGCGGCGGCGCGCGCGCACCTGATCAAGCCGATCCCGGTGCCGATACCGGAGCCCGAGCCGGCGCAGGTGCCTGCGCCGCTGCCGGCCACCGGCTGACGGGGGCGCACGATGGCACGCGGCTACAAGTACTTCGAGGCGATCGAGAAGAACGCAGGGCTGCTCGGCATCCTGATCGTGGTGATGGTGTCGCTGGGAGGGCTGGCCGAGCTCACGCCGCTCTTCATCCAGGCGCACGCGGTCGCTCCGGCGCCCGGGGTGAAGCCGTACGACCCGCTGCGCCTCGCGGGAAAGGACGTCTACGTGCGCGAGGGCTGCTACCTCTGTCACTCGCAGATGATCCGCGCGCTGCGCGCCGAGACGCAGCGCTACGGCGCTCACTCGACCGTCGCCGAATCGGTGTACGACCGGCCGTTCCAGTGGGGCTCGAAACGCACCGGTCCCGATCTCGCGCGCGTCGGCGGCAAGTATTCCGATGCGTGGCAGCGCTTGCATCTCGTCGATCCGCGTGCGGTGGTCCCGGAATCGAACATGCCGGCCTATCGCTGGCTGGCATCGGCGCAGCTCGACGGCAACGACATCGCGGCACGGATGCGCACGCTGCGCGCGCTGGGCGATCCGTATTCCGAGAGCGACATCGACGCGGCCCCCAAGGCGGTCGAAGGCAAGACCGAGCTGGACGCCCTGGTCGCCTATCTGCAGGGGCTGGGAGCGTCCCGGTGAATCCGCTCTGGGGACAGCTCATCGGATTCGTCACGCTGGTCCTGATGCTGGTCTTCATCGGGATCTGGGCCTGGGCCTGGCTTCCGTTCCACAAGCGCGAGTTCGACGCGCTGGCGAAGCTTCCGATGGAGGATGCGGAGGACGAGCGATGACCGAGCTCTGGTCGAACTGGGTGATCGTTCTCGTCTCCATCAACCTCGGCATTACGGTGTTCCTGTTCTTGTGGGGACTGCGCGTCGACATTCCGACGCTGCCCGACGGCACCAGCGGCCACGTGTGGGCGCACGGCGTGCTGCGCGAAGGGGTACGGCGCTTGCCGACGTGGTGGATCGTGCTCTCGGCGGCGTCGCTGATCGCCGGATTAGGCTATCTCGTGCTCTATCCCGGCGTCGGCGCTTTCGCGGGCACGCTCGGCTGGACATCGGGGAGCGAGCTTGCGCAAAAGCAGGAGTCGAACCGCCTATTGGAGGCGCCTTTGCTCGAGCGCGTCCGCGGCAAGCCGGTCGAGACCATCGCCGCCGACCCGGAGGCGCTTCGCGTCGGCGGGGTGTTGTTCATCGAGAACTGCGCTGCATGTCACGGCCGCGACGCGCGCGGCAACCGGGCGCTCGGCGTACCCGACCTCACCGACCGCGATTGGCTCTACGGCGGCGACGGCAAGGCCATCCTCACGAGCATCCTGGATGGCCGCAATGGGACGATGCCGCCGCTCGGCAGCGGGAAATCCGAGCGGGAGATCAGGGACATCGCGCACTATGTGCTGAAGCTGGCGGGACGGACTCACGACTCGCTGCGCGCGCACTTCGGCAAGGAGGGCTTCGCGGCTTGTGCCGCGTGCCACGGCGCCGACGGCAAGGGCAACACGGCGCTTGGCGCGCCGAATCTGACGGACGGCGTCTGGCTCTACGGCGACAGCATCGAGGACATCGTGGAGTCCATCCGGAACGGCCGCAATGGCGTCATGCCTGCGTTGCGCCATCGGCTGGGAGAGGACAATGCATCGCTCGTCGCCGCCTGGGTGTACGCCCAGTCCCACCCGACGCAATGACGTGAAGCCGGTCCTCTGGCTCGGCGCGCTGATCTTTCTGGCATCGCTCGTCAACTGCATCGTCATGATCGTGCTGGCGTGACTGGGACCTGCTGGCATTGCGGCGAGTCGTTGCCGCCGGATCCGCCGCAAGCGAACGTTGCCGGTATCCGGCGCGCGGTGTGCTGCAACGGCTGTCGCGCCGTAGTGGAATGGATCGCGGACCTGGGACTGGCCGACTACTATCGGTTGCGCACGGGCCCGGCCGCCCGGGCGCCAGACCGCCGCGAGTCGGAGGCGAGTGCGGCGGCCTTCCTGCGGCCCGAGCTGTCGCGCCACCTCGTGCGCCCGCTCGCCGACGGCAGCAGCGAGGCGATCGTGCTGATCGACGGCATGCATTGCACCGCTTGCTGCTGGCTGATCGAGCGGACGCTGGGACGCCTGCCGGGCGTCGTCGACGTCAGCGTCAACGCGGGCGCGCGGCGTGCGCGCATCGTTTTCGACGCAAAGGCGCTCCCGCTCGCCAGGATCGTCGACGCGCTCGAGCGCGTCGGTTACCGCGCGCTGCCGCTCGACCGCGACGCGCTCGACGATACGCGCCGGCGCGAAACTCGCGACGCGCAGAAACGCCTCGCAGTCGCCGGCTTCGGCGCGATGCAGGCGATGATGTACGCGAGCGCGCTGTGGTTCGGCGCGTTCGACGGCGCCGACGCCGCCACCCGCGACTTTTTCCGCTGGTTGACGCTGCTGGCCGCGACCCCGGTCGTGTTCTATTCGGCGGCGCCGTTCTTCACGGGCGCCTTTCGCCTCGCAAGCGCGCGCCGGCTCGGGATGGACGTCCCGGTAGCGCTCGCCGTTGCGCTCATCTACGCGGGCAGCGTCATCGAGATCTTCGCCGGCGGCCGCGACATCTGGTTGGAGTCGGTCAGCATGTTCATCTTCTTTCTCTGCACCGGCCGTTATCTCGAAATGCGGGCACGTCACCATGCTGGGGACCTGTCCGACGCGCTCGCACGGCTGACGCCCGTGTTTGCCGATCGCGTGCAGGCCGATGGGACGCTGCTGCGCGTGGGCGCGTTCGAGCTCGTGCCCGGCGACCGGGTGGTCGTCGGCGACGGCGGCAGCGTCCCTGCGGATGGGATGCTCGAAACCGAGCAGTGTCGCGTCGACGAAGCGCTGCTCTGCGGCGAATCGACGCCCCGCCACAGGCGCCGTGGCGAGGCGTTGTGCGCCGGCAGCATCGTCGTGGGAACGCCCGCGACCATGCGCGTGACGCGTGTCGGCGCGGATACCGTGGTCGCGGGCATCGTCGCGCTGACTACGCGCGCGGCGAGCTCGAAACCCCGGCTGGCGCGCGCCGGCGAGCGCGCAGCGGCGGGCTTCGTCGCGCGCGTGCTGGTGCTCGCGATTTGCACGGCAATCGGATGGGCGATCGTCGATCCGTCGCACGCGCTCGCGGCGACCGTGGCGGTGCTCGTCGTCGCGTGTCCGTGCGCGTTCGCGCTGGCGGCGCCCGCGGCCGTGACGCGCGCGCTCGCGGTGCTTACGGGCCGCGGCGTGCTCGTCGTGCGTCCCGATGCGCTCGAGGACCTCGCCTCGGTGACGCACGTGGTGTTCGACAAGACCGGCACGCTGACGGAGCCGGCGATTGCGCCCGGTCTCGCGGCCACGAGGCAGGGCGTCGACCGCGATGCGGCCCTCGCCGTTGCCGCGGCGCTCGCACAGGGGAGCCGTCATCCGCTCGCGCGCGCACTCGTCGCCGAAACACCCGCAACGCTTCCGGCCGTGGAAGCGCGCGAAAGCTTCGCGGGCCGCGGAATCGGCGGCGTCGTCGGCGGGCGAGGCTATCGGCTCGGCCGGGCCGATTATGCGCTGGGATGTGAATCGTTCCCCGCATCCTGTCCCGCTGACCTCGAGGACGCGGTGGTGCTGGCGGATGCCGATGGCCTGGTCGCGGCATTCCGCGTCGACGAGCGTCTCCGGCCCGGGGCGCGGGCAGCGGTCGATGCGCTCGCTCGCGCCGGCATCGACGTCACGATCGCGAGCGGAGACGCAAGATCGCGAGTCGAAGCCGTGGCGCAGCGTCTCGGCGTCGCGGCGTGGAAAGCCCGCCAGTCTCCGACCGACAAGCTCGCGCTTCTCGCATCGCTTCGCGCACGGGGCGCCCGGGTCGCTGTCGTCGGAGACGGTGTGAACGATGCGCCGGTGCTTGCCGGCGCCGACGTGGCGATCGCGGTGGGCACGGCGGCCGATGCGGCGCAGGCGGCGAGCGACATCGTGATCACCGGGCAACTCGACGCGCTGGCCGCGGCGCGGGCGGTCGCGCGGCAAACCCTCTCGATCCTGGGCCAGAACCGGCGCTGGGCGCTCTGCTACAACCTCGCCACCGTTCCGCTCGCCGCCCTGGGTTTCGTGCCTCCCTGGCTTGCCGCGATTGGCATGTCGGCCAGCTCGCTCGCGGTCGTGGTGAACGCGCTGCGCATCGGCCCAGTCGAGGAAACCCCCGTGGCGGGTGAAGCGATCGTCCGCCGGGGCGCGCTGGCATGACCAGCCTGCTGTTCCTCATTCCGCTGTCGGTCCTGGTCCTCGTCGGCGCCGGCATCGCGCTGTTCTGGGCGATCAACCGCGGGCAATTCGACGATCTGGAAACGCCGGCGCTGCTGCCGCTTCTCGACACCGACGATGCGCCGCGGGAGCGCGAGTGAGCGGCGGACTCACGCTCGGCGCCGCACTGATCCTCGGCATCGCGGCCAGCGGGCACTGCCTGGTCATGTGCGGCGGAATCTCGTCCGCGCTGGGCCTGGCGTCGGCAAGATCGCCCCATGGACAGCCACGCGTGCCGCTGATCATTTCCTATCAGATTGGACGGACCGCTTCCTACGCGATTGCGGGCGCGCTTGCGGGAGGAGCGGTCGGCACCTTCGTGGACTGGCTCGACATGGACGCGGTGCGCCGGGGCCTGCGTGCGCTATCGGCCGTGGCGCTAGTCGTGGCCGCGCTGGTGGCGTTCGGGACGCTGCGCGACCCGGGTTCGCGCGCCGGGCAGCTGCTTTGGCGTCGAATCGCGCCGCTCGGCCGGCGGCTCCTGCCCGTGACCAACGTCGGGCGGGCGCTCGGCTTCGGCATGGTGTGGGGATGGATGCCGTGCGGCTTCGCGTATACCGTAATCCTCATCGCGGCGCTCGAGCAGGACGCCCTGCGCGCGGCGGCGACGATGCTGGCGTTCGGGATGGGAACGGCGCCGACGATGATCGCGCTCGCCTACGGGGCGCGACGAGCAGCGAGCCTTGCCGCAGGAGGGACCGCCCGTCGCGTGGCAGGCACGGTTCTGATCTGCAGCGCGGCTCTTACCGTCCTCGCGCCGCAAATTGTCGCCGCGTCGCCGTGGCTGCATCCGTGGGTGCAGTACTTGTGCCGGGTCGATGCACCGTAAGCTTACGGCTTCGGAATGCGCAGTGTCTTGCTGATCATCATGCTGCCCGAGGCGATGAAAAGCAGCGACAGCGGGTGGAATTGCCAGGGACCGAGGTTCCAGGCGCCGCCGTAGAGGTTTTCTCCGATGCGGCCCTGCCACGCGGCGAAGGCGAGCACTGCCGTCAACACCACGCTGGTCGGGATCGGCGTGCCTTCGAAGTAGGCGACCTTGCCGCTGTCGCTGCCGGCCGCGAGCGTTTCGGCGGTCACGTTGAAGCGCGCGAGGCGGCTCACGCCGCAGCACACAAAGTAGATGAGCGCCGCGGCGTCCCAACCGCCGTTCAGTCCGGCGGCATAGGCCAGCACGGCGGGCGCGACACCGAAGGAGATGACGTCGGACAGCGAGTCGAGCTCGCGGCCGAGCGCCGAGTGCTGATGGCGCCAGCGCGCCACGTTGCCGTCCAGCCAGTCGAAGAAGAACGCGAGGGGCGCCATCGCGGCCGCGGCGTAGAAATGCGCCTGGGCCCCGCTTTTCAGGTACAGCATCGCGAGAAATATCGCGCCGACGCCGCAGGCGGCATTGGCGAGGGTGAAGAAGTCCGCGAGGTGGAAGCCGCGGATCATCGAGAAATGCCTTGGCCTGGTTTGCTGCGCCATGGGCATCAACATACCAAGTCCTTAGGCCAAGGCATACCATGCGCATATCAAGGAGGAGGCATCCAAATGATTCGCAGCGACCTCGCCTGGTCTACCGTGGACCGCATCGTGGTTCGCGGTAAAGACCTTCCCAAGGAGATCCTTGGACACCTCAACCTCGGGGACATGGCCTTTCTCGAGATCACCGGCCGCGTCCCCACGGCCAACGAATCGAAGATTTTCAATGCGATGGTCGTGACGCTGGTCGAGCACGGCGTCACGCCGAGCGCCCTGGCGGCGCGCATGACTTACGTCGGCGCGCCCGAAGCGATGCAGGCCGCGGTTGCCGCGGGCCTGTGCGGATTGGGCAGCGTCTTCGTGGGTTCGATGGAAGGCTGTGCAAAGCTTCTCACCGAATCCAAGGACAAAACCGCGGAGCAGATCGTCGCCGAGAACAAGCGCATCCCCGGCCTTGGCCATCCGCTTCACAAGCCGGTCGACCCGCGCTCGGTTCGCCTCTTCGAGATCGCGCGCGAGACCGGCCACTACGGCATCTACTGCAAGCTGATCGAGGAGGTGTCCAGGCTCAAGGGGCTGACGCTGAACGCGACCGGTGCGATCGGCGCGCTTGCCTGCGAGCTCAAGCTCGACTGGAGGGCTGTGCGCGGCCTGGGCGTCATCGCGCGCGCCATTGGCCTGGTCGGGCACATTCTCGAGGAAGCGAATCAGCCGATGGCACTGGAGCTGTGGCAGCGCACGGAGGAGGAGGCCAGCCGGCATGCCAAGCCGCGATAGAGAATCCTGCTAGCGCCACCTACTTGCCGGTTTTCGCATGCTCCTCCAGCGCGGCAGCGAGCACGAGCAACTTGCCGTCTGGCATGCTGGCTTCTCCGCAGATCCAAGCTTCGAGGACCGGCGGGGGCGTGTTCAGGCGGCGAGCAATCTCACCCCGGCCCAGTAGGTCAGCGGCCCGCTGAAGCAGGTGCTGCTTGGCGGTGTTGTCCATACTGGAACGTTGTGCAAGTGCCATGCCCCGGGAGCGGGAACGCCGATTGCTCGGCGCCTTTCGCTCAGATTTCGTGCAGCGCTCCGGTGGGGCTTGGCCGGCCGAGCAGGTAGCCCTGCGCGACGTCGCAGCCGTATTCGGCAAGCCGGTTGAGTTGCTCCACCGTTTCGACGCCCTCGGCGACGACGGACATGTCCAGGTCGTGCGCGAGCTCGAGCGTCTTCCTCAGGATGATGTCGGCCGACTCGTCGGCCAGCATCGCCTGCACGAATGAAATGTCGAGCTTCAGCTCGCGCGCCGGCACGCGCTGCAGCTGCTGCAGCATTGCGTACCCGGTGCCGAAATCGTCGATCGACAGGTGCAGCTGCTTGAGCCGCATGCGCGCGAGGATGTCGAGCGAGGTATGCAGCTCTTTCATCAGGCCGCTCTCGGTGATCTCCAGCACCAGGTCGGCGGGCGTGGCGCCGTGCTCCGCAAGCAGCGCCAGCAGCTTTTCGGGAAGCGCGAGGTCCCGGAGCAGGAGCGCCGACAGGTTTACCGAGACCGGGACCCGTGCCGCCTGCGAGCTCTGCTTTTTCCGGTCGGCAAGAGCCTTGCGGACCACGAGCCACGTCAACTCGCCGATCAGTCCGGCGGTTTCGAACGACTCGATGAATGCGGTGGCCGGCAGGAGACCCCGCGTCGGGTGCTGCCAGCGCACGAGCGCTTCGAGGCCGGCGAGCGTTCGCGTCTTGATGTGAACCTGGGGCTGGTAGTAGACCAGGAGCTGATCCCCGGCGATGGCCTGGCGGAGCTCTTCGACGTCGATCGCGCTGTCGGCCGCGCCGCCGCGCAGCGGTCGCCGGGTTTGGCCGCCCTTTGCCAGAACCTCGCGCAGCTCGTTCGCTTTGAAGGGCTTCTGGATCGAAGCGTGGATATCGAGCCCGAGCGACGCCGCGAGCTGCGCGGCGACTTTCAGGACCTTCCGGTCGTAGCCGCTGATGAGGACGATGCCGGCCGGGTAGCTTTGCTCGCTCAGGTACCGGAGCACCTGGATGCCGTCGACCTCCGGCATCATCAGGTCCAGGACGACCACCGACGTGTCCGCGGCAAGGCGAGTCTTGAACTGCTCGAAATTGGTGGCGGAGGCCGCCTCGAAGCCGGCGGAGCCGGCGGCATGCACGACCAGTGCGCACATGTCCGGATCATCGTCGAGCACCAATAGCTTGTTCAAGCTTCCATTGTGGACTTAGCCTCGGTGCGCGGTGGACCATCCGGAGTAAGAAGTTGTGCGTTTAGGCACGGATCGAGGCGAAAGACCGATGAGGATCGACGGCGTCGAGGTGTTCGTCGAGGGCGTTGGGCCGGCGATCGTGATGATCCACGGCTGGCCCGATACGCACCGGCTGTGGGACGCGCAGGTCGAGGCCCTGAAGGAGCGCTACCGCTGCGTGCGCTTCACCTTGCCGGGGTTCGAGCTCGCAGCATCAAAGCGCGTGCATACGTTCGAGGAGGTGCTCGGAACGATCCGGCGCGTGGTCGAGCAGGTTTGCCCGGGCGAGCGCATCACCCTTCTCCTGCACGACTGGGGCTGCTTCTTCGGCTATCAGTTCGCAATGCGCCATCCCGAGTTGGTCGGGCGGGTGATCGGCGTCGACATCGGGGACGCCGGCTCGCGCGGGAACCGCGCCGAGCTGGGCTTCATCGGCAGGTTCATGGTGCTCGCCTACCAGGTCTGGCTCGCACTCGCGTGGCGGATCGGCGGCGGGATCGGCGATGCCATGGCGCGCTGGATGGCGCGCGTGCTCGGTTGCCCGACCTATTCTCCGGCCATTGGCTCGCACATGGGCTACCCCTACGCGCTGCGCTGGCTGGGCGCGGCCGGCGGGCTAGGGCGCCTGAGGGCCTTCGACCCCCACTGCCCGATGCTCTTCCTGTACGGCGAGCGCAAGCCGTTCATGTTTCACTCGCGCGCCTGGGCCGAGCGCGTCGCTGCGCGGCCCGGCTGCCGCGTGATCGCGTTCCCGACCGGGCACTGGATCATGGTCCAGCAGCCCCGCGAGTTCAACGCGGCGCTGCTCGCCTGGCTCAGAAGCTGATGCGGCGGATGTGCGTGATCTCGCGAACGGCGCCCGCAAGTTCCTGAGGCCGCGCGTACTCGCCGGTCACCCAGTCGACGATCGGCTGGAACTGCTTGCGCTCGGCCACGGTCTGGTTCGGCTCGTATTCGAAGATCGAGAGGCCCGCTTCCGCCGCTTTCAGGTACGCGTCGGAATCGAGCAGGCGCGCCCGCATCTTCAGCTGGAGCGTATCGAGAAAGCGCAGGAGCGGCTGGTAGGCGGGCATGGAAACGCGCACCTTGTTCGCGATCACGCCGACGCGGGCGCCGCCCATGCGCACCCGGGACATCGAAAGCAGGTCCTTGATGAAGTTGCCGCTGGCGTGGATGTCGATCACGGAAGGCACCACCGGAACGAGGATGCAGTGGGCGCGATCGACCATTTGCTGCAGCAGGACTCCTGCCGAGCCCGCGGGCGCGTCGATGACGAGCTGGCGCGTTTCCGGCGGCACGTACATGTCGAAGCTGCGCAGCTGGCCGTATTTTCCGGGGGCGCCGTTGGCGCCGTGAATTCGCGGCGCCAGCGGCGGGCGTGAGCGCAGCCAGTTGAGGCTCGACCCTTGCGGGTCGTAGTCCATCAGCGTGGTGGCAACGTTGTCGGCCGCGAAGGCGCTGGCCAAGTTGATCGCGATGGTGGTTTTCCCTGAACCCCCCTTGGGGTTGACCACCAGCGTCGTGTTGATTCTCATTCTTGTAATTCTTGTTTGAATCTTATTTTGTTTTTATCCAACGAGCTACAGCGGGAACATCATGCTACGTCTCACGGCGAAAAGCAACAGCGTGCTTAGCGAAAACCGCCGGGTAGCGAGGGAGCGCTGCTGACGACGCGCAAGCCGCCGGAGCGGGAGGCGGCGGCGATGAGCGGAACGGCGCGCGTCTGGGCGACGGGGACACGGTCCACCCATTCGGCGATCGGCTGGAACTGGCCGCGCTCGGCCGCCGACACGGCGAAGTCCATCTCGAAGATGCCGAGGCCGGACTCGGCGGCGGTGACGAACACCTCCGAATCGCCGATCCGCGCGAGAAGCGGGAGGTTGAGCGCCTTCAGGAAGCGCTCGAGCGGTTCGTAGACCGGGTTCGCCTTGCGTACCCGGTTAGCGACCACGCCGAGCCGGATGTTGTTGGCGCGGATCTTCCCGGTGAGCAGCAGGTCGCGGATGAAGTTCGCGGTGGCGTGGATGTCGATCGGCGAGGGCGCCACCGGGATGAGGATGCAATGGGCCCGCGACAGCATGTCCTGGAGGACGAGGCCCGAGGCGCCGGCGGGCGCGTCGATGACGAGCTGCTCGGTGCCGGGAGGGACGTGCATGCCGAGCGTGCGCAAGCCGGTCTTCTGTGGCGCAGCGTTGGCGCCGTGGATCCTGCGCGCATGCGCCGGGCGCACGCGCAGCCAGTTCATCGTGGAGCCCTGCGGGTCGTAGTCCATCACCGCGGTCGCGGTGCCGTTGGCGGCGAAATAGCTCGCGAGGGTGGTGGCAATCGTGGTCTTGCCCGAGCCGCCCTTCGGATTGATTACCAGTGTGGTATTGGTCCTCATCCCCTCAACAGCAGCCTACGCCCGGGCGCTGGGCCGCGGGTGTTAACTACTGCTCCTCACCCTAGAGAATAGCCATGAAAGAGCTTTTGGTGTACGCCGAACGCATCGCAGCATCGCTGAAGGCGCGGAAGGAGACGGTGGCCGTGGCCGAATCCTCGGCGGGCGGGCTGATTACGGCCGCCTTGCTGGCCGTACCGGGGGCCTCGGCCTATTGCCTTGGCGGGATAGTGATTTACACGCGCCAGGGCTGGGAGGCGCTGCGCGACTTCGACGAGAGCCTGCTGGGAGGACATCGCTCGGCCACCGAACAAAATGCCCTGGTCCGGGCCCGGCTCGCCCGCGACCGGTTCGGCGCGACCTGGGGCCTCGGCGAGACCGGTGCCGCCGGCCCGACCGGCAACCGTTACGGCGACCCTGCCGGCCATGCTTGCCTTGCGGTCTGCGGGCGTAAGGAAATCTCGATCACGCTCAAGACCGGAAGCAAGGATCGCCTGGCCAACATGCATGCTTTTGCCGCGGCGGCGCTGCGCCTCCTCGAGGAGAGTCTTTGACCCGGACACTTCTCGGGCCCGACGGCAAGCTGTACGCGAGCCGCCGGCCCGGAACGCTTGGCGGCCACCGCCGCACCCGGATCTACGGCCGGCTCGACATGCCCGGGCTGCAGGTTACCGGCCTTGCGCGGTCTGCTTGCCTGGGAAATACAAGCAATTCAAAAGCAAGGATCGGAGTGCCCGGGCGGCCCGCCAGAGATAGATTGCATCCATGAACGACTGGGCGCGAATCGGGGTCGAGCTGGACGCTCAAGGCTGCACCGTGCTCGAGAATCTCATCTCACCCGGCGAGTGCGATGAGCTGGCCGCCGCCTACGTCAACGATGCGCTCTTCCGCAGCCGCGTGGTCATGGCAAGACACGGCTTCGGACGAGGCGAGTACAAGTATTTCTCCTATCCGTTGCCTGACGTGATCGCCAGGCTGCGTACCGCCCTCTATCCGCACCTGGCAGCCATCGCGAATCGCTGGAACGCGGCCATGGGCATCGACGTGCGCTTCCCGGAGCAGCACGCGAAGTTCATCAAGCGCTGCCACGCCGCGGGCCAGCGCCGGCCGACGCCGCTGCTGCTCCAGTACGGCGCCGGCGACTACAACTGCCTGCACCAGGATCTGTACGGCGAGCACGTGTTTCCCCTGCAGCTCACCATCCTGCTGTCCGAGCCCGGGCGGGACTTCACCGGCGGCGAGTTCGTCCTCGCCGAGCAGCGGCCGCGGATGCAGTCCCGGGCCGAGGTGGTGACGCTCGACAAGGGCGACGCGGTGGTCTTCGCGGTGCGTCATCGGCCGGTGCAAGGCACCCGCGGGACCTACCGCGTGAACCTGCGCCATGGCGTGAGCCGCGTGCGCTCCGGCCATCGCCATACGGCCGGCATCATCTTCCACGACGCGGCGTGAAGCTATTACGCGGGTTCGCGCTGCCCGAGGAGCAAACGTTCCTCGAGGCGGTGGCGGAGATCTCGGCGCGGGCGCCGTTTCGCCACCTCGTCACGCCGGGCGGATACCGCATGTCGGTGGCGATGACCAATTGCGGACCGCTTGGCTGGGTCAGCGACCGGGCCGGCTACCGCTACGATGCGAACGATCCCGAGAGCGGCAGGCGCTGGCCGCCGATGCCCGACAGCTTTCTGGGATTGGCGCGGGAAGCAGCCGCGCATGCCGGCTTTCGCGGCTTCGTTCCCGACGCTTGCCTGATCAACCGCTATGAGCCCGGCGCCAGACTATCGCTGCACCGGGACGAAGGGGATTTCGCCGTGCCGATCGTGTCCGTTTCGTTCGGCGTCGCAGCGGTTTTCCTGTTCGGCGGGCTGAAGAGGACCGACAAGGCCGAGCGCGTGCTGCTCGAGCACGGCGACGTGGTGGTGCTGGGAGGCGAAGCGCGGATGCGCTACCACGGCGTGCTGCCGCTGAAGCCGGGGTTCCATCCCCTGACCGGCGAGCAGCGGATCAACCTCACCTTCCGCAAGGCGGGATAATCGGGACGGTGCTTCCGTCGTCCACCCTAAGGGAGAAAATCATGAAGCCGCTGGCCGTACTGAGTTTCGCCGCGCTGTCGATCGCGATGTCCCCCGCCGGAGCGCAAAGCGGGAATCATCTCGAGGTCATCCATCATCCGAACTACGACAAGAGCCTGTTCATGCCGTTCTCGCCGGCGCTCAAGATCAAGAGCGGCAAGCTGCTGTGGCTCGCGGGCGGGACCGCGCTGCCGGTGTATCACGATCATCCGCACAAGCGCGAGCAGATCATGCAGTTCATGCCGAACGACCTGGAAGCCCAGACCCGGCGCACCATGGACGGCATCATGGAAACGCTGAAAGCGGCGGGCGCCTCGCCGAAGGACGTGGTGCATGTTTTTATCTTTCGCACCCGCCCGCGCATGGGCGACATCGGCCGCTCGAGCGCGGTAGTCAACTCGTACTTCGCGCCCCACAACCACAAGCCGACCACCACCAACATGGCGGTGCTCGAGCTGGGCGAGCCCGAGCAATTGATCGAAATCCAGGTCGTGGCGGTCGTCGACTGACTCAGGAGCTGCAAGACAGGGCGGAGCAGCCCGCCCTGTCCCGCGCCCATTCCGGGCGGCGCGCGGCGAGGTCCTGGTGCTCGGGCTGCTCGTCGTACGGGCGCTCGAGCACCTGCATCAGTCGCTCCATGACCGAGGCATCGCCGGCCGCGAGCGCATCGATCGCGACCTGCGCCAGGTAGTTCCGGAAGATGTACTTCGGGTTGGCGCGGTTCATGCGCTCGACGCGTCCCGGTTCATGCTTCGCCCTTGCGGCATAGCGTTGGAGCCAGCCCGCCATGCCTTCGGGAGCCTTCGAGTAGAAGGCAGGAAGCAGCGCCTCCATTTCCACGGCCGCGAGGTTTCGAAAGAAGATCGTGAAATCGGTCTCGACCTCGTAGAGCAGGGCGAAGAGGTCCGACACGAGCTCGTCGTCGCCCGGCTGGCCGAGCGCCTCGAAGCCGAGCTTGTGCGCGAGCGCGCGCTGCCAGGCGCCGTTGAAGGTCTCGGCGTAGAGCGCCAGGCCTTCCTCCAGCGGCGTCTTGTCTTTCGCCAACGGAAGCAAAGCTTCCGCCAGCCGCGTGAGGTTCCACTGCGCGATATGCGGCTGGTTGCCGTAGCAGTACCGGCGCGTCTGCGCGTCGGTGGTGTTCGGGGTCCACTGCGGGTCGTAGCCCTCGAGCCAGCCGTACGGCCCATAATCGATCGTCACGCCGAGGATCGACATGTTGTCGGTGTTCATGACCCCGTGCACGAAGCCCAGACGCATCCAGTCGACCAGCAGCAGCGCAGTACGCCGGCAGATTTCCTGGTACCAGGAGACATAGGACTGTCCTGGAAAGAACTCCCGGATCACATAGTCGGCGAGGCGCCGCAGCGTGTCGGTTTCGTCGTTGGCCGCATGGATCTGAAAATTGCCGAAGCGCACGAAGGAAGGGGCGACGCGGCAGACGACGGCGCCGGGCTCGGCCTCGGGATGCCCGTCGTAGAACATGTCGCGGACGACCTGCTCGCCGGTGCCCACGAGGCTCAACGCGCGCGTCGTGGGCACGCCGAGGAAGTGCATGGCCTCGCTGCACACGAACTCGCGCAGCGAGGAGCGCAGCACTGCGCGGCCGTCGGCGGTGCGGGAGTAGGGCGTGCGGCCGGCGCCCTTGAGCTGCAGCTCCTGCCGCGTTTCGTCGGTGGCGACGATCTCGCCCAGGGTGATGGCGCGGCCGTCGCCGAGCTGGCCGGCCCAGCTCCCGAACTGATGCCCGCCGTAGCGCGCGGCGTAGGACTTCATGCCGGAGAGCACGCGATTGCCGGCCAGCACGTCGATGTCAGACGGTGCCATTCCGAGATATTCCCCGAGCCGGCGCGACCAGCCGAGGAGCCGCGGCGCCGCCACCGGCGTCGGCTCCACGCGCGTGTAGGAGGCATTGGCGACCTGCCGCGGGACGTTGTCGCGCACCGGATCGGCCGGCAGCTCGCGCACGAAGCTGTTCTCGAACTCGAACCTGGCGAGCTCGCGCAGGGCAGGGCGTGGCGCTACCGCAGTTTTCATTCAACGTGGATTGTGCAGCAAGAATTCGGGGACGGAGCCCTAATTAGTTCGGGCTCCGTCCCCGAATTCCCTTATCGCGCGGAGAGCTCGCCGATCAGGCGCAGCAGGGCGCGCGGCTCGTACGGCTTCGCCACGTGGTGCTCGAAGCCCGCGGCGTGCGCGTGCCGCCGGTCGGCGTCGCCCGCCCGGCCGGTCACGGCGATGAGCGCCGGGCGAGCGCTGCCGTAGCGCTCGCGCAGGGTGCGCGCGACGTCGTAGCCGCTCATCTGCGGCATGCCGATATCGAGCAGCACCACGTCGGGGGCGAAGTTGAATATCGCCTGGAGCACCTCGGAGCCGCGGTGCACGCCGCGCACTTCGTAGCCTTCCTCGCGGAGCAGCGCGGTCAGGCTGAGCACCGTATCCTTGTCATCGTCGGCAACCAGAATCCGCGGCTCGTTCACAGGAGGATTCTACGAAGAGGGGCGTGCGCCGTCTGTCGTCGCGCAGCTACATGAGGTCGCGCAAGCACATCATTTTCGGCGTGCTCGGCTTGGTCGCGGCTGCGCTGGCGCTCAACTGGGTTTATCAGGTCGTCCGAAAGCCGGCCGAGCTTTTCTTTCCGGTGAGCGGCGCGCTGTTCAAGACGCCGACGGAGACCTGGCAGCACTACGAACCGATCTTCCGCAGGCACTCGACCGCAGTCATGACGCCCGAGCTGCTCGCCGCGCTCGCGCAGGTCGAGGGCTCGGGTAATCCGGTCGCCCGGACGCCCTGGCGCCTGCGCGCGAGCTCCGATCCGCGGGAGGTTTACCGGCCGGCTTCGAGCGCGGTGGGCATGTACCAGATCACCGACGGCACTTTTCGCGAGGCGAAGCGCTACTGCATCCGCGACAACGCGGTGCTCGAGGACGGCTGCTGGTTCAATTCGCTCTACATGCGGGTGATCCCGAGCCATGCGGTCGAGCTCACCTCGGCCTACCTCGACCGCCGCGTGGCCATGGTGCTCGAGCGCCACCGCCTCAAGGCGACCCTGGAGCAGAAGCAGGACCTCGCGGCGATCATCCACCTGTGCGGCGCGGCGGCGGGCGACTCCTATGCCCGGCGCGGCTTCCGCCTCGCTCCAGGCCAGCGCTGCGGCGAGCACGACCCGCGCGCCTACCTTGCCCGCGTCAACGCGATGAAGCGCGTGTTTGCCCGGTTATCGACATTCCGCTAGAGTCGCGCGCCATGGCCCCTTGGCTGGAAGGCGCACTGGTCGGCCTCGTTTTCGGGGCGATTCTCGTCGGCTACGAGTATTACGCGGTCAACAAGCAGGTCGTAGAGCGCGCCGCAGCGCGGCACCTCAAGCCGGAATGGGAACCCCAGGACCGCAACCGCGTGATGTCGGTGCTGAGGTTCGCGATCTTCCTACCGGCCGGCGGCGCGGTGCTCTTCTGGCTGTGGAACATGATGGGCTGACAGCTTGCGCGCCGCGCCGTCGTGCGCGGAGAGCAGGCGCAGCGCCTTGCGGTCGCCTTTGGCGGTCGCCAGCCGCAGCGCGTACACCGGGCTAAGCAGCTTGGTGAGCCGCGCCACCGCGAACAGGAATACGCCGATCAGGATCGCCGGCGCCCACTGCACTTTGTAGGTCAGCCAGGGGACCACCACCAGGCTCGCGAGGCCGAGCGCCGAGAGCGTCGAGGCGCATTCGCGCGCGAGCGCCGGCCGCGCGAAGTAAAGCGGGTAGCGCTGCACGATGTCGGCTTCGTCGGGCTCGAGGGGCTCCAGCGCGCGAGCGCGCAGCGCCGCTGCGTCGGCCTTGCGCACCTCGCGCGCAAGCCAGGCGAGAAACGCGAATTCCGCCGCGGCAAAGGCCCACGAGCCCGACGGCGGAGCGAGAAACGCCCAGCCCACGAGTGCCGCTACTGCCAGCGTCCCCAGCCCTTTCACGATGCCCATGATAGGCTCGCGCGGCCATGCCGTCCGCCGCGCTCGAGCGCCATCCCGCGACTTCATGCGCCGCGTTGCGCGGCATCAAGGTTTCCCTGACGCGAAAACCTCGGCGCATGCAGGTCGCCTACGTGCTCGACGGCGAGATCGACCGGCTGCGCATCCCGCCGCCGCGGCCGCCGCGCGTTGCGGAGGGCTTGTGGCAGCACACCTGCTGCGAGCTCTTCGTCGCTCGCGCGGGCGAGCCGGGCTATCGCGAGTTCAACTTTTCGCCGTCGGGCGAGTGGGCGGCCTATGCGTTCGAGGGCTACCGCGAAGGTGGCCGGTCCCTCGATGTTCCTTCTGAAATCGTGGTCCGGCAGGGCGCCGGCCGGCTCGAGCTGGCCGCGTCAATCCCTTTCCCTGAAACCCAAAAAATGCTGATCGGTCTCTCGGCCGTGATCGAGGAGGAAAGCGGGGCGCTTTCGTATTGGGCGCTGCGCCACGCTCCCGGCAAGCCGGATTTCCATCATGCGCAGGCATTCGCATTGGCGCTCGGATGAAGTTCGGCATTGACCGGCTGCTCGCCGAGCGCGCGCTGGCGAAGCGGCTCGCCGGGCGCCGCGTGGCGCTGCTCGCGCACCCGGCGTCGGTGACTCAGGACCTCGAGCATGCGCTCGACGCGCTCGCCGCCGCCGGCGTGAAGCTCACCGCGGCGCTCGGGCCGCAGCACGGATTGCGCGGCGACAAGCAGGACAACATGGTCGAGTCTTCCGACTTCACCGACCCGGTGCACGGCATTCCCGTGTTCAGCCTGTACGGCGCGGTGCGCCGCCCGAGCGCACAGATGATGGAGCGCTTCGACGTCCTGCTCGTCGACCTGCAGGACCTCGGCTGTCGCGTGTATACGTTCCTGACCACGCTGCGCTACGTGCTCGAGGCGGCGGCGCAGCACGGCAAGAGTGTGTGGGTGCTCGATCGCCCGAACCCGATCGGCCGCCTCGTCGAGGGCCTGAAGCTGCGCCCCGGCTGGGAAAGCTTCGTCGGCGCCGGAGCGCTGCCCATGCGCCACGGGCTCACCCTCGGCGAGGCCGCGAAGTGGTTCGTCCGGTCCGCGAAGATCGACGTGGACTGCGAGGTCGTCGAGATGAAAGGCTGGAAGCCCGCTGAAGGCTGGCCGCTCGGCGAGCGCGCCTGGGTCAACCCCAGCCCGAACGCGCCGAATCTCGGCATGGCGCGCTGCTATCCCGGCACCGTGATGCTCGAAGGCACCACGCTCTCGGAGGGACGCGGCACTACCCGGCCGCTGGAGGTTCTTGGCTCTCCAGATCTGGACTCGGCAGCCATTCTCAAAAAAATGCATTCCCTCGAACCCCGCTGGCTGCGAGGCTGCCGGCTGCGGCCCTGCTGGTTCGAGCCGACCTTCCACAAGCACGCAGGGAAGCTGTGCGCCGGGTTGCAGATCCATGCGGAGGCGCCGCATTACGGCCACGCGGCCTTCCGGCCGTGGCGGATCGTCGCCCTCGCGCTCAAGGCGATCCGCAGCCTCGCGCCGGAGTACCCGTTGTGGCGCGATTTTCCCTATGAGTACGAGACGCGGCTCGCGATCGACGTGATCAACGGCGGCAGCCTGCTGCGGCAGTGGGTGGACGACGCGGGCGCGAAGCCGGGCGATCTCGACGCGGCCGCGCGCGCGGACGAGGACGCCTGGCGCGAGGAGCGCGAGGCGGTGCTGCTCTACCACTAGGGAAACTCTGAAAGAACCGTCGTTCCCGCGGCGGGAACCTATGTTCTTCAAAAAAGAAAACTGGGTCCCCGCCTTCGCGGGGACGACTTCTTGATTCGCTAGTTCTTTTTCGGGCGCGAGGCGGAGATGGTCTTGGCCAGCGCGTCGTCGTCGGGTCCCCAGGCCGGCAGGACGAGATCCACTGCTTTGAGGAAGATGCTCGACGGCGGCACGTCTTCACCCTCGAGCCACGAGTGCAGGAGGTCCGGCGATACCTTGAGGTGCCGGGCGAGATGCTCGACCCCGCCGAGGTGCTGACAGGCCCGGTGCAGCACGCGCGTATGGACCGTGATGCGCCGCGGCGGCGCCACGGGGCAGTTGTCTGCGGGAATTTCGATTTTCTCCATCGAGCGATGGTGGGGCGGCGACCCGGCCTGCTCAAGTCACCCGCTGCCCGAATCTCGGGTAGTGCAAATGCGGAGTTGCTAGATCGCGACAGCGTCCAGCAGCTTGAGCATCGTCTGGTCGGCCCAGTGTTCCGGATCCTGGTCGATCTTGGCATCGCCGCGCGCGCGAGTCGCGGCGTCGACACCCTTGCGCTCGCAGAAGCCGTGCCAGAATTGCTTGATTTCCTCGGCGCTGATGTCGTCGGCGCGCCTGCCCTGTTTCTTGGTCATGTCATCGCCCCCAGTCGTCGTCTTCGTCCCTGAGCGGTTTCACGCCCGGCGGCGGCTTCTCTTTCCGCCGCCGCCAGCCGTAGAGGAACAGCCCGCCCAGCCCGGCAATCGCCAGGCCAAGGAAGGCGACGAACCATATTAGGGCATTTTCCAACGTTGAACCGCGGCCGCGAAGAGCTCGGCAAATATTGTCGCATTCGGCTCGCGCAGCATGTCCTGGCTGCTGCAGGCATCGGGGCCGAAATATTGCTCGGCGTGCGGCGCGACCGAGCGCCAGCGCTGCGCGAGGTCCCACTCCATCGAGGGCAGGAAGAGCGCCACGCGGCCGTCGAAGTCGCCGGGGGTGTAGGCGCGGACCGCCGCGACCGTAGCGCGCTCCACCCTCGCGCGCAGCGCGAGTACCGGGTCCGCGGCCGCAGCCGCCGCGGCGCTGACGCGATCCCGGTGGCGGCGCATCCTTTCCGCGAAATAGCGGCGATACTGCGCCGGCGAGCGCACGGCGAGATCGCGCGCAAGGCCGCCGATGCGCGCCGCGTGCTCGGCCACGCGCTGCAAGAGCTGCGCGGGAAGCCTGAAGTACGCCGGATAGGGGCTGCCGAAGAGGGCGAGCAGGTTCACCGCCGCGCCGTCGCGCGAAAGCTGCTGCGCCAGCTCGAACGCCACGGTGCCGCCGGCGCAGTAGCCCGCGATGACGTACGGCCCCTTCGGCTGGAAGACGCGGATCTGCCGCGCGAAGCTGGCCGCGAGGTCTTCGACGCGCCCGAGCGGCTCGTCCTTGCCGTCGACCCCGGGAGGCTGCAGGCCGTAAAAGGGCTGGTCCTCGCCCAGGCGCTGCGCCAGAGCGCGATAGCAGAAGACATCCCCATTATGTCCGGGTACCGCGAAGACCGGGACCCGCGTTCCTTTCGCCTGCAGCGGCACGATGGCGCGCTCCTGCGTATCGAGCGCCTGCGCGGAAGCCAGCAGTTTCAGGATGTCGTTCTTCCACGCGCGCAACTGCTCGCGCAGCTCGGGAGTGAGTGCGCCAGCCTTGGCGGTGAAATGGAGCTGGTCGCCGACCGCCCGGACCTGGATCTCGCGGCGGCGCAGCTCGGACAGGAAGGTGGCGGCGTTCACAGAACGAACTCCTCTTGCGCGCCGCTCGCGGGGGATCTCGCCTGGGTGAGCCAGACGCCATCGAGCACGCCGGCGAGCCCGGCGACCGTCGGGTGCTCGAAAAGATTGCGCAGCGAAAGGTTGACCTGGAACCGGTCGCGGATCTGGGTGAGCGCCTTCATCGCCATTAGCGAATGCGCGCCGAGGTCGAACACGTCCTCGTCGACGCCGACCTCGGCCTGCAGCAGCTCGCCCCAGATTTCGGCGAGCGCCTTCTCGGTCTCGGTGCGCGGCGCGGCGGCAGGGGTTTCTTTCTGGACCGTGAAGCGAGCGAGCGCCTGCCGATCGACCTTGCCGTTCGGCGTCAGCGGCAGCCGCTCCATCGGCGCCACGACCGACGGCACCATGTACTGCGGCAACCGCGCCTTGAGGTGCTCGCGCAGCGTCCGCGCGTCCGCCTCGCTCGGCGCGACGAACGCGACGAGCTGGTCTTCGCGCAGCAGCACGACGGCGTCGCGCACTTTCTCATGCGAGCGCAATGCCGCCTCGATTTCTCCGAGCTCGACGCGGTAGCCGTGCACTTTGACCTGGTGATCGATGCGCCCGCAGAACTCGATCGAGCCGTCCGCAAGCTCGCGGCCGCGGTCGCCGGTGCGGTAGAAGCCGTCGACGAACTTCTCCGCGGTCAGCTCTGGCCGGTTGAGGTAGCCGCGCGCCACCCCGGCGCCGCCGATGCAGATCTCGCCATCCACCAGGCGGATTTCGACGTTCGGCAGCGGCTTGCCCAGGGGCAGGGAGCCCGACTGCGTGGCGGGAATCCGGCCGGCCGCATGGCAGGTCAGCACGCCGACCGTCGTCTCGGTGGGCCCGTAGTGGTTGAAGATCTCGCAGGCGGGCGCGAGGGCGCGCAGCCGCTCGATCCAGTCGAGGCGCGATGCCTCGCCGCCCAGGATGAGGCGCCTTTTCGGCATGACGCCTTCCGGGTTCAATGCCGCGAAGTGCGATGGCACGACCTTCAGCACGTCGATCTTCTCGCGCTCGAAGTACTCGGCGAGGAGGCCGCCGTTCTCGGCGCGCTCCTGCGAGATGACGTGCAGGCAGCCGCCGGTGGCGAGCGAAGGAAAGATCACCGTATTGCCCAGGTCGGCGGCAATGGTCGACACGACGGCATAGCGCATTCCCGGCTCGAGCTGCAGGCGCTCGATCACGCCGAGCACATAGTTGACGATATTGCGATGCTCGATGCCCACGCCCTTCGGCTGGCCGGTCGACCCGCTCGTGTAGATCACGTACGCGAGGTGGCGGGACTGCACGGGAGCTTCGATTCGGGGCACGTCCTTGTTCCATGCAAAGGCATCCAGGCAAACCGCCTGCACGCCGGACACCTTGTCCGCCAGGCTCGACTGCGTCAGCACTGCGGCGGCGCCCGAATCCGAGAGCATGTAGGCCACTCGCTCCGCCGGATACGCGGGGTCGATCGGCACGTAGGCGCCGCCCGCTTTCAGGATGCCGAGAATGCCGACGATCATCTCGAGCGAGCGCTCGACGAAGAGACCCACCGTGACATCCGGACCTACGCCCAGGCCTGCGAGGTGCGCCGCCAGGCGGCGCGCGCGCAGGTCGAGCTCGCGATAGGTGAGCGCCTGGCCCTCGAATGCCAGCGCGGGGGCGTTGGGGGTGCGCGCCGCCTGCGCTTCGATCAGCTCGTGCAGGCAAAGCTTCAAAGCGACCATGCGATCAGTTCCTTCATGATCTCGTTCGATCCGGCGTAGATGCGCTGCACGCGGGCGTCGGCCCACATGCGCGCGATGGGATATTCGGTCATGTAGCCGTAGCCGCCGTGGAGCTGCAGGCACTCGTCGACGATGCGGCACTGGCTCTCGGTGAGCCAGTACTTGGCCATCGCGGTGCTCGGCTCGTCGAGGCGCCCGGCGATGAAGCGCTCGATGCAGTTGTCGAGGAACACGCGGCCGACCTGGGCGTTGGTCTTGCATTCGGCCAGCTTGAAGCGCGTGTTCTGCAGGTCGAGGAGCGGTCTTCCGAACGCCTTGCGCTCCTTGACGTAGCGCGCGGTGATCGCGACCGCCTGCTCGGCCATCGCGACGGCGCCCACCGCGATCTGCAGCCGCTCGTAGGGAAGCTGCTCCATCATCTGGGAGAAGCCGCGGCCCTCATTGGCCACACTCGCGCCTCCGATCAGGTTCGAAACCGGCACGCGCACGTCGTCGAAGAAAAGCTCGACCGTGTCCTGGCCGTGCATGCCCACCTTTTCCAGCGCGCGGCCGACGCGGTACCCCGGCAGGTCTTTCGTTTCGACCATGATGAGCGAGATCGCGCGCATCCCGATGGCCTTCGGGTTGGTCTTCGCCGCGAGGCACACCAGGTCGGCGCGCGCGCCGTTGGTGATGAAGGTCTTCGAGCCATTGATCACGTAGTGCTCGCCGTCGCGCCGGGCGCTGGTCTTGATGGCCTGCAGGTCGGAGCCCGCGCCGGGCTCGCTCATCGCGATCGCGGCGACGCTTTCGCCGCGCGCAAGGCGCGGGATCCACTTGCGTTTCTGCTCCTCGCTGCCGTAGCCGAGGATGTAATGCGCCACCGTGCTCTGGATGGCGGAGCCGAAGTGCACGCCGGCCCGGGCGAGCTCCTCCAGCACCACCGCCTCGTGCGCGAACGTGCCGCCGCCGCCGCCGTATTCTTCCGGCAGGTCGGCGAGCAGGATTCCGGCGCGGCCGGCATTGGCCCACGACTCGGGATCGGGGCCGCGGTTCTCGCGCCACCGCGGCTGGTGCGGAACGAATTCCTTCTCGATGAACTGGCTGACCGTCTTGCGGAACATCCGCACGTCGTCGTTCACCCAGGGAGACTCGTAAGCGGTAAGCGGAATTTGCAATCTATCCATGTTGGCAGGCGACTGCGCCGATGAAGCCGGGAAGCGGGAAAAAGCTGTGCAGGCGCCAGCCCGGCGCGTGCGCCACGTCGAACCGCTCGAGCGGCATCGAGAGGCCCTCGCCGATCGCCTTGACCAGGGCTTCCTTGCGCGTCCAGCAGTGCAGGAAGCCGAGCGCCTTGTCATCCGGCGCGAGCGCGGCGTACGCCGCCTTCTCGCGCGGGGAGAAGAATTGCGCCGCGATCGTGTCGGCGCCGCGGATCGGGCGGATCGCTTCGACATCGACCCCGATCTCGAACGCTTTCGAGAATGCGAACAGCGCGACGTCGTCGCAATGCGAGACGTTGAAGTGCCAGCCGTTGTGCTTGAGGCAGGGCTTGCCGTTCGCGCCGTGCGCGAGCTCGACCTTTTCGGCCGGCACGCCGAGGCGCTCGCCAAGCAGCTTGCGCAGGCGGCCGCGCGCGACGACGAAGCGGCGGCGGTGGCGCTCGAAGCGAAAGCGCCCGGCGCGATGCTGCTCGGCCGCGCAAAGCGATTCCCGGAGAGCGCGCAGCTCGTCGGAGGGAGCGTCCAGCCGGGCGACCACTACCTCGAAAGGCTGTGCAGCGGGGGTCACCCACGCATGCTGAAGCCCGCGTATTGCGCCCCGCCAACGCGCAGCAAGCCCGCTAGGACTAAGGTCTCTCCTCGTCGGGGAAAGCCGACGCGGCGCCGTCGAGCCAGGCGCGGCCCTGGCGGTAGAGGAGCTCGACCGCCGCGCCCTTCAGCTGCGGCAAATCGCGCTTGATCTGGAAGCCGAGCTTCGACTGCAGATAGCCCAGATGGCGGTAGCCCTCGGGGATCGAACCGAGCAAATCAGGGTCCAGCTTGATCCGAACGGCAGGGTCGACCGGGTCCATCCGGTCTTTCTCGTAGATCGGCTGGCGCCGCACGATCGCCCAGCGGCCGGCGCGCTTCTCGAAGAAATCGTAAAAACGGCCGGTGCAGACGACGTCGACCAGCTCGCCCTCGCACGGGCCGCGCTGGCTGATGGTCATCTTGGTCTGGGCGATGGCGCGAGTGCGGTTCACGTCCACGCTCGAGCCGCCGAGGAAGTGCAGGATGCTCACCCCCTTCTCGAAGCCGGCCTTGCTCACCTTGATGAACTCCTGCGCCGGCCCCTGGAACCAGGTCGCGGTCATCCAGCCGTCGTCGTGCCAGACGCTCGCGAAGCGCTGCCAGTCGCCGGCGTCGCGCCATAGCGCCCAGTTGTGGACGACCTCGACGATCGCGAGCTGCTCGTTCGTCAATCGACTTTCATTCCCGTGGACTTCACCAGCTTGGACCACTTCTGGATGTCCTGGCGCAGGAACTTGTCGAACTGGTCGATCGACATGCCCATGGTGATGGTGCCCTGCTTGGCCCAGTTTTGCTTGACCTCGGCCGAGTTGAGCAGCTTGTTTACTTCAGAATTCAAGCGCTCGAGGATGGGCCGCGGCGTTCCTGCCGGCGCCATCAGCCCAAGCCACAGGCCGGTCTCGTAGCCTGCAACGCCCGCCTCGGAGAGCGTGGGCAGCTCGGGCGTCACGCTCGAGCGCTTCTCGCCCGTGGTGCCGAACGCCTTGACCTTGCCCGCCTTGGCGTTCGCCGCCATGGTCGGCACGGCGTCGAACATCATCTGCACCTGCCCGCCCATGACCGCGACGCGCGCCTGGTCGCTGCCCTTGTGCGGCACGTGGACGATGTCGACGCCCGCCATCGATTTGAAGAGCTCGCCCGCCATGTGGTAGGGCGTGCCGTTGCCCGAGGATGCGTAGTTCAGCGCGCCGGGCTTCGATTTCGCCAGCGCGATGAATTCCTTGAGGCTCGCCGCCTGCACCGAGGGATGCACCACCATGATCAGGTCGGAATAGCTCACCCCGGTGATCGGCGCGAAATCGCGCATCAGCTCGAACGGCTTTTTAGGAATGAGCGTTTCGTTGACCGTATGGGTGTTCGACATCATCAGCAGGGTGTAGCCGTCCGGATCGGACTTCGCCACCACGTCGCTGCCGACGATCGAGCCGCCGCCGGGCCGGTTCTCGACCACGAAGCTCTGGCCGACGCTGTCCTGCAGCTTGGCGCCGAGGTAGCGCGCATAAACGTCCGCCGAGCCGCCGACACCGAAAGGTACGATGATCCTAACCGGCTTCGAGGGATAGCTCTGCGTCCACGCGGCAGAGCCGAACGAAAGAAGCAACAGCGCCAACAGGGTGCGGACCACGCTCTCCTCCTTCTCTTTAGAATGCTTGTTGCCATGAGAATACTCGTGACCGGCGCGGCAGGCTACATCGGTTCCGCGCTGGTGAAGGCGCTGGCGGGGCGCGACGTCCTCGCGACCGACCAGTCGTCCCCGGCGCCGGTCATCGGAAATATCGCCTACCCGCAGTTTGCCCGTTCGCTGATCACACCGGACATCGGCTCGGTATTCCATCTGGCGTCGCTGGTCTCGGGGGGCGCCGAGCAGAATTTCGAGCTCGGCACCAAGGTGAACCTCGACGCGACGCGCGACCTGCTCGAAGCCTGCCGCCTCGCCGGGCACTGCCCGAAATTCGTGTTCGCCTCGTCGATCGCCGTTTACGGGGGCGTCGATGAAGTGACTGACGAAACCCCCGTGGCGCCGCGCCTTTCCTACGGCGCGCAGAAGCTGGTGTGCGAGGTCCTGATCGACGAT
>DATBSZ010000254.1:0-22250 GCA_036559525.1 Burkholderiales bacterium | reverse complement strand
TCCTGATCGTACGCAGCTAGCTTTTTTCTAGTTGTCGACAGGGAGAAGAATGTGAAACGACGGTTATTGGCAGCGCTCGCCTGCGCATGCACGTTCGCGAGCGGCGCGCACGCCTCATGCGGCAGCGCCTTCTGCATGGTGAATACCAGCTGGAACACGCAGGGCGTCTGGACCGAGCCCGGTGTGCGCTTCGACCTGCGCTTCGAGTATATCGACCAGGACCAGCCGATGGCCGGCGACAGCAAAGTCGGCGTCGGCCAGATCAGCCAGCACCACGACGAGGTGCGCACCATCAACCGCAACTGGCTGGCGACAGTGGACTACGCCTTCAATGCGGACTGGGGGATATCGGCGACGCTGCCGCTGATCGATCGCGATCACACCCATATCCACAACCACCACGGCGCGCAGCTCACCGAATCCTGGGACTTCCGGGAGATCGGCGATGCGCGCATGCTCGGCCGGCGGCAGTGGCGCTCCGAAAGCCCGGCCGCCGAGCGCGTGGACTTCTACGGCGTGAACTTCGGGCTCAAGGTGCCGACCGGCAAGCGCGACGTGCGTAACCACGAGGGCGCCCTCGCCGAGCGCAGTCTGCAGCCGGGATCCGGCACGACCGATCTGTTGGTGGGCGGCTACTTCACGCGCGTGCTCGGCTCCGGCTCGTCCTGGTTTGCCGATGCGCTAGTGCAGAGCCCGTTCGATGCGCGTGACAACTACGAGCCGGGCTCGCGCGTCTCGCTCGATCTGGGCTACCGGCGCGAGTTGGGTTCGGTGCTCGCGGGCATGCTGCAGCTCAACCTGCTTTACAAGGATCGGGACAAGGGAAGCGAAGCCGAGCCCGCTAACAGCGGCGGCACGTTCCTATACGTGAGCCCCGGCATCAGCTACATGATGTCGAAGCGCGTGCAGGCTTACGCGTTCGTGCAGCTGCCGCTTTACCAGTACGTGAACGGCGTGCAGCTTACGGCGGACTGGGCCGGCGTGCTGGGCGTCAGCACGCGGTTCTGACTAGGCGGAGCCGAGAAAGCCGATCTGGCGCCAGGCTTCGAACACGACCACCGCCACCGCGTTCGACAGGTTCAGGCTGCGGTTGCCGGCGAGCATCGGCAGCCGCAGGCGCATGGCGGCGGGGAATTCGTCGAGCAGCTGCGCGGACAGTCCGCGCGTCTCGGCGCCGAACACGAACGTATCGCCGACGCGGAACTCGACCTCGGCGTAGCCGCGCGTGCCGCGCGTCGAGAGCGCGAACAGGCGCCGCTCGCCGAGGGCGGCGCGGCAGGTTTCCCAGTCCCGGTGCACCGTCACGTGCGCCAGGTCGTGGTAGTCGAGCCCGGCGCGCTTGAGCTGCCGGTCCTCGAGCGTGAAGCCGAGCGGCTCGACGAGATGCAGGCGCGCGCCGGTGTTCGCCGCCAGGCGGATCACGTTGCCGGCGTTGGGCGGGATCTCGGGCTGGACCAGGACGATGTTAAACATCGGGCAGCGTGCGGGCCACGACCCAGTTGACGACCTGCGCCGCGCCGGCCTGCTTCAGCACCGACGCCACTTCGTTCAGCGTGGCACCGGTGGTCATGACGTCGTCGACCACGGCCACGCGAGTGCCGCCAAGTGAGCGCGTGCAGCGGAACGCGCCGCGCACATTGCGCTTGCGCTCCGCGTAGGGCAGGTCCATCTGCGCCGGCGTGTCGCGCTCGCGCACGCACAGCGCGAGGTCGAGCTGCGCGCCGAGCTGGCGCGCGATCTCGACCGACTGGTTGTAGCCGCGCTCCCGCAGGCGCGCGGAGGAAAGGGGCACGGGGACGATGCAATCCACCTGGTGGGAAATTTTTCGCGAAAGCAGGCCGCCCAGCAAGCCTGCCAGCGCGAGCTCGCCGCGGAACTTGAGCGCGTGCACCAGCACGTCGGCGGGAAACGCATAGGCGAGCGCGGCGATGGTGGCGTCGTAGTGCGGCGCCTCATGCAGGCAGCGGCCGCAGACTTCGCCCCGGGGCGAGGGCAGCGCGCAGCGCGGGCAGCACGGCGCGGCGAGGCGCGGCAGGTCGGCGTCGCAGGATGGGCAGAGCAGATCCGTGGCCGCGCCGCGGCACAGAAAGCAGCTGCCGCCAAACAACTGCGCGAAGAAATTCCGCATACACTTGGCCCCATGTGGACTGTAGCGCAGCTCGCCGCCGATCTGGCCGCGGGACGCACCACCAGCCGGCGCCTGACCGAGCAGGCGCTCGCGCGCATCGCCGATCCGGCCGGCGAGGGCGGCCGCGCTTTCCTCAAGGTGTACGCCGACAGCGCGCTGGCCGACGCCGACACGGCCGACCGCCTGCGCAAGAGCGGCGTGCGGCGCTCGCCGGTGGATGGCCTGCCGGTTTCGCTCAAGGACCTGTTCGACGTGGCCGGCGATGTCACCCGCGCCGGCTCGAAGGTTCACCATCAGAAGGCGGAAAGCGATGCGGCGGCGGTCGCCCGCTTGCGCGCGGCGGGCGCGGTGTTCGTCGGGCGTACCAATATGGTGGAGTTCGCGTTCGGCACCACCGGCATCAATCCGCATTACGGCACGCCGCGAAGCCCGTGGGATCGCCCGAAATGGAACGCGGCCGAGCCGCTTACGGGCCGGGTCCCCGGCGGCTCGTCGTCCGGCGCCGCGGTGGCGCAGGCCGACGGCATGTGCGTGATGGCGCTCGGCTCGGACACGCGCGGCTCGGTCCGCATCCCGGCGGCGTTCTGCGGCGTGACCGGCTTCAAGCCGACCACGCGGCGCGTGCCGCGCGAGGGCGCGTTCCCGCTCTCCTACACGCTCGACTCGATCGGGCCGCTCGCCAACTCGGTGGCCTGCTGCGCGGCGTACGACGCGATCCTCGCCGGCGAGGCGCCGGATGCGCTCGCGGAGTTACCCGCTCGGGGATTGAGATTGCTGGTGCCGAAGAGCGCGGTGATGGAGGGCCTGGACCGCGAAGTGGCGGAAGCATTCAATTCGGCCGTTGAACGATTGAAGCGCGCCGGTGCCGTCGTGACCGAAAAGCCGCTGCCGGCGTTCGACCGGCAGAGCGAATATTTCAAGGGCGGCGGCTTCGCCGGCGCCGAGGCCTACGCCATCCACCGCAAGAACGCCGATCGCCTGAGCGAGTACGACCCGCGCGTCGCCAAGCGCGTGCTGCTCGGCAAGGACTTGAGCGCGGCGGATTTCGTCGAGCTCACGCTGCTGCGCACGGCGTACCAGCGCGAAGTCGAGGCGGCGCTGGCGCCGTTCGACGCGTTTCTGCTGCCGACCACGCCCTGCGTCCCGCCGCCGATCGCCGAGGTCAACGCGAGCGACGAGTCCTACTTCCGCTGGAACATGCGCATCCTGGGCATCGTCGGCCTGGTGAATTTCCTCGACGGTTGCGCGGTCTCGCTGCCCTGCCAGGCGGCAGGTGCGGCACCGGTCGGGCTCATGGTGTCCGGCCCGGCGATGAGCGACCGGCGCATCCTGGCGGTGGCCGCGGCGATTGAGCGCACGCTCGCCCGGGATTGACCGGGACCTCGCGCGCCGGCGCTTCGAGCGCGCCGCGCGCACCTACGGCGCGGCCTCGCGGCTCGAAGGCGAGGTCGCCGCGCGCATGCTCGAGCGCCTGGACTACATGAAGCTCGCGCCGTGGCGCATCCTCGACGCGGCGAGCGGCCCGCCGCGCCGCGAGCTTGGGCGGCGCTACCCCGGTGCGCAGGTGATTGCGCTGGACTTTGCCGAGGCAATGCTTCGCGCGACGAGGAAGAGGATCTTTGGCAAGAACTCGCTGCGGGTATGCGGCGATCTCGAGCGCCTGCCGCTGGCCGACGGCGCCGTCGATTTCGTCTGGTGCAACATGGCGCTGCACTGGCTGCCGGATCCGCAGCGCGCGTTCGCGGAGTTTGCGCGCGTGCTCACCCCCGAAGGACTGCTCATGTTCAGCACGCTCGGACCAGACACGCTGAAGGAACTGCGCGCCGCCGCCGGCGCCGCGCGGGTGCACGCGTTCATCGACATGCACGACCTGGGCGACATGCTGGTGGCGAACGGGTTTTCCGCCCCGGTGATGGACATGGAGATGCTCCAGATCGCTTACGCCGCAGCGGGGGGATTGGTCGAGGATTTGAAGAACACAGGTCAAATCAACGCGCGCGCCGACCGGCCGCGGGGGCTGGCGGGCAAGGGCTTCGGCGAGCGTTTGCGCGCGCTGCCGCCGCGCGCCACCTACGAGGTCGTGTACGGCCATGCCTGGCGGACCGCGAAGGCGACCCGCGACGCGAACCAGGACCCGAAAACCGTGCGTATTTTCAAGCGCATGCCTTGAGGCGCGCTTCCCGGATGTGATACTTTCGCGTGTCCGTGAGCGCGCCTTCCTTCAGCCTGGTCCTGAAGCGCAATTGCTCGATGTCGCCGAAGGCTCTGGCGGGGGTGTTCGCGGCGCTGGCGCTGGTAGTGCTGCTGATTGGCGCCGGTTTCGCGCTGGCGGGGGCCTGGCTGGTGTTGCCGTTCGCGGGGCTCGAAGTGTTGCTGCTCGGCGGCGCGTACGTGGCGTACGCGCGGCACGCGGCGGACTACGAGCGCCTCGAGATCGAGCCGGGCGGCGTCAGCGTCGAGGTGGCGAAGGCGCAGGGCATCGCGCGCTACAGGCTGGTGAATGCGAAGGTGTCGGTGGAAGACGGGCGCGTCGTGTTGCGCGACGCGAAAGAAGAACTAGAGGTCGGCCGTTACCTCGGCGCCGAAGCGCGCGTCGAGCTGGCCGCCGAGCTCCAGAAAAGGTTGATCAGGGGAATCGCTACATGAAGGGATCGAAGCTTTTCTCGGCCTTGGCTGGAATGATCGCGCTCGCGGCATCGAGCGCGGCGCACGCCATCGCCTGGTACTTCCAGTCGCCGGCCTCGGCCATGGCGCGCGAGATCGACTGGCTGCACCAGGTGCTGATGTGGATCATCCTGGTGATCTTCATCGGCGTGTTCGGCTTCATGTTCTACGCCTGCTTCGCGCACCGCAAATCCAAGGGCCACCGGGCCGCGCAGTTCCACGAGAACACCACGGTCGAGATTCTCTGGACCGTGATTCCGGCGCTGATCCTGATCGTGATCGCCTGGCCGGTGACCAAGGTGGTGATCGCGCAGAAGGACACTTCCGCCCCCGACCTCACCATCAAGGTGACCGGCTACCAGTGGAAGTGGGGCTACGACTACCTGAAGGGCGAAGGCGAGGGCATCAGCTTCGTCTCCACGCTCGCCACGCCGCGCGAGCAGATCGAGGGCAAGGCGCCCAAGGGCGAGAACTACCTGCTGGAAGTCGACAACGAAGTGGTGGTGCCGGTGGGCAAGAAAGTGCGCGTGCTGACCACCGCCGCCGACGTGGTGCACGCCTGGTGGGTGCCGGCGTTCGGCGCCAAGCAGGACGCGATCCCCGGCTTCATCCGCGACCTCTGGTTCCGCGCCGACCGGGAAGGCACCTTCCGCAGCCAGTGCGTCGAGCTGTGCGGCAAGGAGCACGGCTTCATGCCGATCGTGGTGCGCGTGGTTTCGGCGCCCGAGTACAGCAAGTGGGTGGAAAGCCAGAAGAAGTCGATGGCCGCGGCCGCCGATGATCCGAACAAGGCCTGGGACCTGAAGGAGCTGGTCGCGCGCGGCGAGAAGGTCTACGCCGCGAACTGCGTGGCCTGCCACCAGGCGTCCGGCCAGGGATTGGCGGCGATGAAGGCGCCGGCGCTGGCCGGCAACAAGTTCGTCACCGGCGCCGAGCCGGGGCCGATCGACACGGTGCTGAACGGCCGGCCGAACACCGCGATGCAGGCGTTCAAGCAGCAACTCTCCGATACCGAGATTGCCGCGGTGATCTCCTACGCGCGCAATTCCTGGGGAAACAAGGCGAGCGACGTCCAGCCCGCCGAAGTCAAGGCTAGAAGGAAATAACGCTCATGAGCGCAGTCGTCCACGATCACGGTCACGCCCACGACGATCACGGCCACCACGGTCCCGCCGCGGGGCTGATGCGCTGGGTCACCACCACCAACCACAAGGACATCGGCACGCTGTACCTGTGGTTCAGCTTCATCATGTTCAGCATCGGCGGGCTGCTCGCGGTCGGCATCCGCCTGGAGCTGTTCTCGCCGGGCCTGCAGCACATGGACCCGGACTTCTTCAACCAGCTCACCACCATGCACGGCCTGATCATGGTGTTCGGCGCGATCATGCCGGTGTTCGTCGGCTTCGCGAACTGGCAGATCCCGATGATGATCGGCGCGCCCGACATGGCGTTCGCGCGCCTCAACAACTGGTCGTTCTGGCTGCTGCCGTTCGCCGCCACGCTGCTCGTGCTGTCGTTCTTCATGCCGGGCGGAGCGCCGGGCGTGGGCTGGACGATGTACGCGCCGCTCACCGTGCAGATGGGCATCGGCATGGACCTGACGATCTTCGCGGTGCACATCCTGGGGATGAGTTCGATCCTGGGCTCGATCAACATCATCACCACCATCCTCAACATGCGCGCGCCGGGCATGACGCTGATGAGAATGCCGCTGTTCGTTTGGACCTGGCTGATCACCGCCTACCTGCTGGTGGCGGCGATGCCGGTGCTCGCCGGCGCGGTCACCATGACGCTTACCGACCGGCACTTCGGCACTACCTTCTTCAACGCCGCCGGCGGCGGCGACCCGGTGCTGTACCAGCACATCTTCTGGTTCTTCGGCCATCCCGAGGTGTACATCATCGCGCTGCCGGGGTTCGGCGTGATCTCGCAGGTGATCCCGGCGTTCTCGAGGAAGCCCCTGTTCGGCTATGCCTCGATGGTCTACGCCACCTCGGCAATCGCGATCATCTCGTTCATCGTCTGGGCGCACCACATGTACACGGTCGGCATGCCGGTGACCGGGCAGCTGTTCTTCATGTACGCGACCATGATCATCGCGGTGCCCACCGGGGTGAAGGTGTTCAACTGGGTGGCGACCATGTGGAAGGGCTCGCTCACCTTCGAGACCCCGATGCTGTTCGCGCTCGGCTTCCTGTTCATGTTCACGCTCGGCGGCTTCACCGGACTGGTGCTCGCCGTGGTGCCGATCGATATCCAGATGCACGACACCTACTACGTGGTGGCGCACTTCCACTACGTCATGGTGGCTGGCGCCCTGTTCGCGGCGTTTGCCGGGGTGTACTTCTGGCTGCCGAAGTGGACCGGGCGCATGTACAACGAGCGGCTGGGCCAGATCCACTTCTGGCTGACGCTCATCTTCTTCAACATGATCTTCTTCGTGCAGCACTTCCTCGGCATGGCGGGCATGCCCCGGCGCATTCCCGACTACCACCCGATGTTCGAGCTGTGGAACAAGATCTCCTCGCTCGGCGCCTTCGGCATGGGCCTCGCGCAGCTCCTGTTCCTCTACATCGTGGTGAAGACCATCCGCAGCGGCGAGCCCGCGCCGCAGCGGCCCTGGGAGGGCGCCGACTCGCTCGAGTGGACGCACCTGCCGACGCCGCCGCCCTACCACACGTTCGAGACCCAGCCCACGATCAAGTGAAATGACCCAGTGAGTGAGCAAGAACGCAAAGACGGCCCTGATCCTCGCGTCGATCGCCCTGGCGTTTTTCCTGGGCATCATCGCGAAGTATTGGCTGCTGCGGTGAACGCGAAACGGGAGAACCGCAGGCTGTCGCGTCGCCTGGCGATCGTCGCGATCGCCATGTTCGGCTTCGCCTTCGCCCTGGTGCCGTTCTACAACCAGATCTGCGTCGCGCTCGGCATCAACAACCTCGATCAACCGGCCGAAGCGCTCAATACCCAGGTCGACACTTCGCGCACCGTGACGATCGAGCTCGACTCGAACGTGCACGGCCTGCCATGGCGCTTCAGGGCGCTGGTGTCCGAGGTGAAGGTGCACCCGGGCGAGCTCGCGATGGTCGAGTACGAGATCGTCAACGTGCGCGAGGCGGCGGTGACGGGGCAGGCGGTGCCGAGCTACGGGCCGCAGAGCGCCGGCGAGTACTTCAGGAAGATCGAGTGCTTCTGCTTCACCCACCAGACGCTGGCGGCGGGCGAGACGCGGCGCATGCCGGTAGTGTTCATGGTCGACCCGAAGCTGCCGAAGGACGTCAACACCATCGCGCTGTCCTACACCTTCTTCGAAGTCGCCGGCCGCGGAGGAAAGACGTGATAGAGACGGTGAAGACCGTCCTGTGGGGCATGGTCGGCATCCGGCGCAAGGCCGATCACGAGAAGACCCCGCTCAACCCGGTCCATCTCGCGATCGCCGCGATCGGCTTCGTCGTTCTGTTCATACTGACTTTGGTGACGATCGTGCGGATCGTGACCAGCTAGGGAGAGAGAACCAATATGGCGCACAGCGCATCCACCCCCCACGGCAAGCAGGCGCACTACTCGGTGCCGCAGCCGATGCCCTGGCCGGTCATGGGATCGGCGTCGCTGTTCATGATGGCGCTCGGCGCGGTGTTCGTGTTCAACGGCATGAGCGGCGGCTGGATCGGGATAGCCGCCGGCTTCATGCTGCTGCTCTACATGATGGTGCGCTGGTTCGGCGAGGTGATCAGCGAGTCCGAGGGCGGCAAGTACGGCCGCTGGGAAGACGTCTCGTTCCGCTGGGGAATGAGCTTCTTTATTTTCTCGGAAGTGATGTTCTTCGCGGCGTTCTTCGGGGCGCTGTTCTGGGCGCGCGTGATCTCGGTGCCCGACCTCGCGAGCATCGAAAGCAACGCCCTGATGTGGCCCGGCTACACCGCGCACTGGCCGAACGCCGGCCCGGCGTTCATCGAGAAGTTCACGCCGATGGGCGCCTGGGGCCTGCCGGCGGTGAACACGATCCTGCTCCTCTCTTCAGGCGTGACGGTGACGTTCGCGCACTGGAACCTGATCGCCAACAACCGCCCCAAGCTCTTGTGGTGGCTCGGCGCGACCGTGCTGCTCGGCGTGGGGTTCCTCGTCTGCCAGGCGATCGAATATGTGCACGCCTTCCAGGAGCTGAATCTAACGCTGCACACCGGCGTCTACGGCTCGACCTTCTTCATGCTGACCGGCTTCCATGGATTCCACGTCACCATCGGCGCGATCATGCTGACGGTGATCTGGTTCCGCTGCCTGAAGGGGCACTTCACGCCCGACCATCACTTCGCGTTCGAGGGCGTGGCCTGGTACTGGCACTTCGTCGACGTGGTCTGGCTCGGCCTCTTTATCTTCGTCTACTGGTTATAGACGACCGGTAATGAAGCCAAAGTAGTAGCCGGCCATCAGCAACACGAACAAGGTCACCGAAAGCCCGACCCGCAGCGCCAACGCCTTGACCATCCGCTTCGGGTCCTTCCCGGGGCGCAGCATGTACCAGAGCGCCGAGCCGAGGCTGGCGACGATCGCGACCAGCATGGCGATCACCACGTAGCGCATGCCGGCAGGATACTCTTTCCGTCCGCGGCTCTGGGCGCTCGCGCTCGCGGCCGCGGCGTGCGCCGCGGGCATCGCGCTGGGGAACTGGCAATTGCGCCGCGCAGACGAAAAGCGAGTAGTACTTCCCCGCGTGGCGGTCGAGGGCGAGTTCCTGCCGCGCTATACGGTGTATCTCGACAACAAGACGCGTCGCGGCAAGGCAGGCTACGAGATCGTCACGCCGATGAAGATTCGCGGGTCCTCCAGCCACGTGCTGGTCAACCGCGGCTGGATCGAGGCGGGCAAGACGCGCGAAGTCCTGCCCGAGGTGCGCACGCCGGCGGGAGAGCTGCGGCTCGAAGGCCTTGCCCTGGAACGGCTGGCGCAACCCCTGAAGCTGAAAGAGGACAAGTCACGTGTGCGTCAGAGCCTCGATATCGCGGCGTATGCGGCAGAGACCGGCCTGCGGCTCGAGCCGCGCGTCATCGAGCAGCACTCGGACCTGCCCGACGGCCTCGCGCGCGACTGGCCGCCGCACGATGCCGGCGTCGAGAAGAACGAAGGCTATGCGCTGCAGTGGTACTCGCTGGCGGCGCTTGCGCTGATCCTCGCCGTCGTGCTGTCGTTCCGGAAAATTGACGTTCCTTCGAAATAAGCTCCTCTGGGTCGCGCTGATCTGTGCCGCGCCGATCGTGCTCGGCACCGCGGCCTATTTGCTCGGCTGGTCGCCCGGCGGCGCGACCAACTACGGCGAACTGCTGGACCCCAGGCCCGTTTCGGGGTTCGACCCGCTGCGCGGCAAATGGGTGCTCGTCAGCTTCGACGCCGCCGAGTGCGACGCGTATTGCGAGAAGAAGCTCTATTTCATGCGCCAGGTGCGCCGCGCCCAGGGCAAGGAGATGGACCGTGTCGAGCGCATCTGGGTCGTAACCGACGGCGGCAAGCCGCCCGCCGAATTGCTGCCCGGGATCGAAGGGACGCGCCTTGCCGCATGGTCATCGGAAAGCTTTCCGGGCAAAGCCACGGATCACATCTACCTGGTCGATCCGTTTGGCAACCTGATGCTGCGCTTCCCGCGCGACCCGGACCCGTCGAAGATGATCAAAGACCTGCAGCGGCTGCTGAAGTATTCGCCGCGCACCAAATGAAGCGTGGCCCTCGCCGTGCTAAACTTTTTTGCTTTCCGTGAACACACAAGTTCTTTCCCATAGCTTTGCGCAGAAGCTGCGCGCGCGCTTTCGTGCCTTCGCTGCCCTCACCAAGCCGCGCGTAGTCTCGCTCATCGTGTTTACCGCGGTGATCGGCATGTTCCTCGCGACGCCGGGGGTGGTGCCGATGCAGGCGCTCCTGGCAGGCACGATCGGGATTGCTCTCGTCGCAGGGGCGGCCGCGGCCGTGAACTGCCTGGTCGAGCAGAAGATCGACGCGGTGATGAGCCGCACGCGCTGGCGCCCGCTGCCGCAAGGCGAGCTTTCCGCCGCGCACACGCTGGTGTTCGCCGGCGCGCTGGGCGGCGCGGGCCTGTGGCTGCTCTACAACTTCGTCAACGCGCTCACCATGTGGCTGACGCTCGCCACCTTCGTCGGCTACGCCATCGTGTACACCGTGATCTTGAAGCCGGCGACGCCGCAGAACATCGTGATCGGCGGCGCCTCGGGCGCGATGCCGCCGGTGCTGGGCTGGGCGGCGGTGACCGGCGAGGTGCCGATCGAGGCGATGCTCTTGTTCCTCATCATTTTCGCCTGGACCCCGCCGCACTTCTGGGCGCTCGCGCTATACCGCACCGAGGACTACGCGCGCGCCGGCGTGCCGATGCTGCCGGTCACGCACGGGCGAAAATACACCCAGCTGCAGGTGCTGCTCTATACGCTGATCCTGTTCGCGGTGAGCCTGCTGCCCTACGTCGCGGGCATGAGCGGCCTCGCGTACCTGATCGCCGCGGCTGCGCTCGGCGCGGTTTTTCTGGCCTATGCGCTGCGCATCTATTTCGCCTACAGCGATGCCCTGGCGCGAAAGACATTCCGTTATTCGATCGCCTACCTTGCGTTCCTTTTCGCGGCTCTTCTGGTCGATCACTATCTGTAGCGCGATTGCGGGCTGCGACAGCCGCCCGCAATTCAAGAGCACCGACATCACCGGCGCGCCCTACGGCCAGTCGCTCGAGCTGACCGACCACACCGGACGAGCCCGGCGGCTGGAGGATTTCCGCGGCAAGGCGGTGGTGCTCTTCTTCGGCTTTACCCACTGCCCGGACATCTGCCCGACCACGCTGGCGGAGATTTCCCAGGCGATCAGGTCCCTGGGGCCCGACGCGGAGCGCGTGCAGCTGCTCATGGTCAGCGTCGACCCGGAGCGCGATACGCAGGACTCGCTCGCGAAATACGTGACTGCCTTCGACGCGCGCTTCCTCGGCCTGCGCGGCGACCTGGCCGCCACGCGAAAGGTGGCGGCCGAGTTCAAGATCTACTTCGAGAAGCGGAAGCAGGGCGACAGCTACAGCGTCGACCACAGCGCGCAGAGCTACGTCATCGACCCGCAGGGCCGGTTGCGCCTGCTCGTGCGCCACGACCGCATCGGGCAAGACCTCGCGCCGGACCTGCGAACCCTGCTGAAGAATCCGGGCTAGGTGGGTGACGGCAGCGCGAGCGGCGCGCCGGGCTCGGACTGCATGACCTTCTTCATCTTCTCGAGCGCCTTCGCCTCGATCTGGCGGATGCGCTCGGCCGACACCTTGAACTCCGCGGCGAGGTCGTGGAGGGTGAGGGCGTCCTTCTCGCGCAGCCAGCGCGTCTCGATGATGCGGCGGCTGCGGGGGTCGAGGCTCTGCAGGGCGTCTTCGAGCCCGGCGGCGCGGCCTTCCTCGGATTCCTTGGCCTCGAGCTGCGACAGCGGCTCGGCGTCGCGATCGGCGGCGAGATAGTTCGCAGGAGCGTAGCCGTCCTCGTCGTCCTGGTCGGCCTCGAACGCGATCTCCTGGCCCGATAGCCGGGTCTCCATCTCGACCACTTCCTCCGGCTTGACGCGCAGCTCGCCGGCGATGCGCTCGACGTCCTTGACGGTCATCGGGGCGAGGCCGCTCTTCATCGAGCGCAGGTTGAAGAAGAGCTTCCTCTGCGCCTTGGTCGTGGCGAGCTTGACCAGCCGCCAGTTGCGCAGGATGTATTCGTGGATCTCGGCCTTGACCCAGTGGATGGCGAAGGACACCAGCCGCACGTTGCGGTCCGGGTCGAAGCGCTTCACGGCCTTCATCAGGCCGATCGAGCCTTCCTGGATCAGGTCGGCGTGCGGCAGGCCGTAGCCGAGGTAGCCGCGCGCCACCGCGACCACCAGCCGCAGGTGGGAAAGCACGAGCTGGCGCGCCGCTTCGAGGTCGTTGTGGTCCCTGAAGCGCAGCGCCAGCTCACGCTCCTCCGGTCCCGTCAGCATGGGGATGCGGTTGACGGTCTGGATGTAAGCCTCGAGGCTCCCCGTTGGCATCGGCATCGGAACCGACCTGAGTAGGGGCATCGTCGCTTGCATAGGGCTCATTCCTCCTTGATCGGGCATTTTAGCAGTCCATTTATTAGAGTGCTAATGGTGGCGGGGGTTCCCGATATTTCATATGTAACTTCATGAACTTATGTTGACAGTAGGCGCTCACATTGGCTCTATCGCGCGAAGGTGCCGGCTCACCGAGAGCTGAGCGCCTAGCCACCCGAGCAAGGCGGCGAACGCCACGACAGCCAGCGCCCCCTCAGCCGGAAAGCCCAGGCGAAAGCTCGAACCGTACGACTCGGCCAGCACGCTCACCTCGCGGTTGAGAAGGGCGAGCGCCGCCACGACGAGCGCGAGCGCCACGGCGCCGCCGACGAGGCCTTGCAAGAGCCCGAGGTAGTAGAAGGGGCGGCGGATGAAAGCGTCGGTCGCGCCGATCAGCTTCGAGACCTCGATCTCATCGCGCTGCGTGAGGATCTGGAGGCGGATCGTGTTGAAGGTCACGGCAACCAGTCCCGCGCCCAGAAGCGCCGCCAGCAGCCACAGCCCGAGCTCCACGATCGCGGCGGCGGCGGCGAGGCGCCGTGCCCAGACGGCATCGGCCTGCACGTGCGCGACGCCCGGCAGCCGGGCGAGCTCGTCGGCGATGTTCTCCCGCGACGTGACGACCAGGGCGTCGGGGAGCGGATTGCGGCCGAGGGCCGCGATCACCTCCGACAGCCCCTGGACCGCGCTCATCTCCTTCAGCGCCTCCTCGCGCGGGACGAAGCGCACGCCCGCGATGCGCGGATCGGCGCGTAGCCGCTTGCCGAGCGCTTCGGCGTCCGCGCGGCGCACCTGCGCGTCGAGGAAAAGCGTCATTCGCGGCTCGAGCGCGAGCCGCGCGCCCGCCGGGCGAAGGCTCTCGAGGAGCGCATAGCCGCCCGCGGGCAGGGCGAGTGCGATGCCGATGACCAGGGCGTTCAACCAGCCCAGTCTTCGGCACGCTGCGGCGAAGGCCTGCCGGTGCTGGCGCAGCCAGGCGCTCACGCGAGGCGGCCTGCGTCCAGGTGCAGGACCTTTTTGCCATAGCGCGCGACGAGCGTCTGGTCGTGCGTGGCGATGAGCACCGTGACCCCGACCTGGTTGAACGCGACGAAGATCTCGAGGATGCGCGCCGCCGATTCCGCGTCGAGGTTCGCGGTCGGCTCGTCGGCAACGAGCAGCGCGGGCCGGTTGACCACCGCGCGCGCGATCGCGAGGCGCTGCTGCTCGCCGCCGGAGAGCTGGACAGGGTTCGATTTCTCTCTTCCGAGCAAGCCGACTTTGTCGAGCGCGGCTCGTGCGCGGCGCGCCGCTTCCTTCGGCGGATGCGACGAGAAGGCGAGCGGCAGGATCACGTTGTCGTAGGCGCTGCGGTCGTAGAGAAGCTTCTGGTCCTGGAACACGAGGCCGATATTGCGCCGCAGGTAGGGGATGGCGGAGCGCTTGAGCGCGCTGACGTTCTGCCCGTTCACCACCACCGAGCCGGCGCTCGGCCGCTCGATCGCGGGGATCAGCTTGAGAAGCGTCGACTTGCCCGCGCCCGAGCGCCCGGTGAGGAACGCGAGCTCCCCCGCCTCGAGCGAGAAGCTGACGTCTTTGAGCGCTTGCAGGCCGCCGGGGTAGCGCTTGGCGACCGCGGAGAAGCTAACCAACCAGCGCCTCGGCGAAATCGCGCGCCGCGAACGGCCGCAGGTCGTCGATGCCTTCGCCCACGCCGATGAAGAGGAGCGGCACCGGCTTTTCCTTGGCGATCGCGCACACCACGCCGCCCTTGGCGGTGCCGTCGAGCTTCGTGAGGATGAGCCCGGTCAGCCCGAGCGCGCTGTCGAACGCCTTCACCTGCGCGAGCGAGTTCTGCCCGGTATTCGCGTCGAGCACCAGCAGCACCTCGTGCGGCGCGCCTTCGAGCCCCTTCGCCGCCACGCGCTTCACCTTCTTGATCTCCTCCATGAGGTGGAGCTGCGTCGGCAGCCTGCCGGCGGTATCGGCGATCACCACGTCGACGTTGCGCGCGCGCGCGGCAGCGAGCGCGTCGAACACCACTGCGCCGGGATCGCCGGATTCCTGCGCGATGACCGGCACGGCGTTGCGCGCGCCCCAGGCGATGAGCTGCTCGCGCGCGGCGGCGCGGAAAGTGTCGCCGGCGGCGAGCATCACGCTCTTGCCCTGCGACTGCAGCCATTTCGCGAGCTTGCCGATCGAGGTGGTCTTGCCCGAGCCGTTCACGCCCGCAATCATGATGACGAACGGCCTTGCTTTTTCAACCTCAAGTCGCTTCTCGAGGGGAGAAAGCAAATCGGTGATTGCATCCTTGAGCGCGCCCTTCAGCGCTTCGCCGTCGTCGACCTTTTTCCTCCTCAATTCATCGACCAGCGCGTGTGCCGCCGCTACGCCGCAGTCGGCCTGCAGCAGCGCCGCTTCGAGCTCTTCGTAGAGCGCTTCGTCGATCTTGCGCCGGACGAACAGCTCGGAGACGGGCGTGTTGAGGACATCCCGCGTGCGCGCGAGTCCTGCCTTGAGGCGCGCGGCCCACGAAGTCGCTACCATCGATCGGTGCATTCTACCAATAGGAATAAACCCGCAAAGGCAGGAAGAATTCGAATCATCGCCGGGGAATTCCGCGGCCGGCGCATCGCGGTCCCCGACCGGCCCGGCCTGCGGCCGACGCCCGATCGCGTGCGCGAGACCCTGTTCAACTGGCTCGGCCAGTCGCTCGACGGGCTCGCGTGCCTCGATCTGTTCGCCGGCAGCGGCGCGCTCGGCTTCGAGGCCGCGTCGCGCGGCGCGGCGCGGGTGGTGATGGTGGAGCACGATCGCACGGTGTTCGAAGCGCTGAAGCAAACCCGCGACACGATCGGCACGGGAAAAGTGGAGCTCGTCTTTGACGACGCGTTCGCGTACTTGAAGAGAAGCCAGCAAGGCTTCGACGTGGTTTTCCTCGATCCGCCGTTCAGGCAGAATGCGCTGCCGGCGGTGTTCAGACAACTCAGGCTGCAGCGCGGGGCGCGCGTCTACGTGGAATCGGACGAGCCTTACGAGGCGGGAGAAGCGTGGCACGAGCTCAGGCGCGCGCGCGCCGGCCAGGTGAGCTACCAGCTGTTGGAATGGAGAGGCGATGATCAGGGCGGTCTATCCGGGAACGTTTGATCCGCTCACGCGCGGCCACGAGGACCTGGTGCGCCGCGCCGGGACGCTGTTCGACACCATCGTCGTGGCGATCGCGGACAGCAAGGCGAAGCGCCCGTACTTCACGCTGGAGGAGCGCATCGCCATGGCGCGCGAGGTGCTGTCGGACATGAAGAACGTCGAGGTGGTCGGGTTCTCCGGCCTGCTCACGGATTTCGTGCGCAAGCAGCGCTCGCGCCTCGTGCTGCGCGGGCTGCGAGCGGTGTCGGATTTCGAGTACGAGTTCCAGCTCGCGGGCATGAACCGCAACCTCTACCCCGAGATGGAGACGATCTTTCTCACGCCTTCCGAGCAGCACATGTTCATCTCGGCGACGCTGGTGCGCGAGATCGCCATCCTCGGCGGCGACGTGACGGAGTTCGTTCACCCGAGCGTGGCGAAACGGCTGAAGCAGAAGTCTACTTCTGGCAGCTAGGGCAGTAGTAGGTCGAGCGCTGGCCCTGCTGTAGCTTGCGGATCGGCGCGCCGCAGCGGCGGCATTTCTTTCCGGCGCGGTCGTACACCCAATAGCGCTGCTGAAAATATCCCGCGGCGCCGTCGACGCCGACGAAGTCGCGCAGCGTCGAGCCGCCGGCGCGGATCGCCGCGCGCAGCGTGTGCTTGATCGCCGCGGCGAGCTTGTCGCACTTTTCGATCGACAGCCTTCTTGCGGGGGTGCGCGGATTGATGCGCGCGCGGAACAGGCTCTCGCTCGCGTAGATGTTGCCGACGCCGACGATGCGCCGTCCGTCCATCAGGAACTGCTTGATCGCCGTGCGGTGCGCGCGCGTGAGCGAGTGCAGCCGCCCTGGATTGAGCGAGCGCGACAGCGGCTCGACGCCGAGATGCGCGAGCAGCGGGTGCGCGGCGGCATCGCCCGGGGCCCACAGCACCGCGCCGAAGCGGCGCGGGTCGCGCAGGCGCAGCAAGCGGTCGCCGAGCACCAGGTCGAAGTGGTCGTGCTTCCCGGCCGGGGTTTCCAGCGGCAGCACGCGCAGGCTTCCCGACATTCCCAGGTGCAGGATGAGGTGACCGTCGCCGCAGTCGACGAGCAGATATTTGCCGCGGCGGCGGACCTTTTTCACGGTGCGGCCCGCGAGCGCGAGCACGTCGCGCGACACCGGCCAGCGCAGCCGCGGCTCGCGCACCGCCACGCCGCTGATCGTGCGGCCGGTGAGTTGCGGCGCGAGACCGCGCCGCGTGACTTCGACTTCGGGGAGCTCCGGCATGCCAGGTGCGCTTGTGCGGGGCACCAAATATACCTAAGATGGATCGCATCCAGCATGGTCAAACGACTTATTGGCGCAGCGGCGCTGTCATTCGCCTTCGGTCTCGCCGCAGCTCAGGTTCCGGGCCCGTCCCCGGACAAGAGCGTCGAGGAGCTGAGCGAGCCGACGCTGTACGATTTCCTGCTCGGCGAGATCGCCCTGCAGCGCGGCGACCTGCCACTCGCCGCAAAGACCTACCTGGATCTCGCCCGGCGCACGCGCGACCCGCGCGTCGCGCGCCGCGCGGTCGAGGTGGCGAGCCAGGCGAAGCAGCCCGAGCTCGCGCTCGAGGCCGCACGCCTCTGGCATGACATCGAGCCGACCTCGGCGCACGCGCTGCAGGTCCTGGCCGCGACGCTGGTGGCGGCGAAGCGCGTCGACGAAGCCGGGCCGGTGCTCGAGAAGCTGTTTGCCGCGGAGGGCGTGAGCCGCGAGAACGCGTTCATGCAGGTGAACCGCCTGCTCGGCAGCAATCCGGACAAGGCCGCGAACCTGCGCGCCATCCGCAACCTCGCGGCGAAATACCCGCAGATGCCGCAGGCGCACTTCGCGGTCGCCCAGGCCGCGGCGGTGGCGGGAGAGGACGACGCGGCGATCGCGGCGGCGCGCGAAGCGCAGAAGCTGCAGCCGGAGTGGGAGCTCGCCGTGCTGCTCGAAGCGCAGGTGCTGCAGAAGCGCTCGAACGCTGCGGCGGCGAAGCGGCTGGGCGAGTTCGTCGAGAAGTACCCGCAATCGCGCGACGTGCGGCTCAGCTACGCGCGCGTGCTGGTGCTGGACAAGCGCCTGCCCGAGGCGCGCAAGCAGTTCGAGGCCGTGGCCGCCGCCAATCCCAAGAATCCCGAAGTCATCTATGCCGTCGGCCTGCTCGCTTATCAGTTGAAGGACTACAGCGCGGCCGAGGGCTACATGAAGCGCGTCCTCGACCTCGGCTACCGCGACCCGGAAGGCGTGCGCTATCTCCTCGGGCAGATGGCGGAGGAGCAGAAGGCGTGGCCGCGCGCGATCGAGTGGTACGAGGGCATCCAGAACGGCGACCACGTCATGCCCGCGCGCATGCGCACCGCCAATGCGATCGCGAAGCAGGGCAAGCTCGACGAGGCGCGCGCGTACCTGAAGCGCGTCGCCGAGGAGAATCCCGAAGACCAGATCCAGCTCACGGTCGCCGAGGCACAGCTTCTGCGCGACGCGCAGCGGCACGGGGATGCTTTTTCGCTGCTGAACGAGGCCCTGGGCAAGCAGCCCGACCAGCCGGACCTGCTCTACGACCTCGCGCTCACCGCCGAGAAGCTCGAGCGCTTCGACCTGCTCGAGTCGAATCTGCGCAAGCTGATCGAGGTGAAGCCGGACCACGCGCACGCCTATAACGCACTCGGCTATTCGTTCGCCGAGCGCAACACCCGCCTGCCCGAGGCGCGCAAGCTGGTCGAGAAGGCGCTCGAGCTCGCGCCCGAGGACTATTTCATCATCGACAGCCTGGGCTGGGTGCTCTACCGGGAAGGCGACCTCAAGGGCGCCGCGCGCGAGCTGCGCCGCGCCTACGGCGGCCGTCCCGACGCCGAGATCGGCGCGCACCTCGGCGAGGTGCTGTGGATGCTCGGCGAGCGCGACGAGGCGCGCCGCGTCTGGGACGAGTCGCTCAAGGCCGGCCCGGAAAACGAGACCCTGCAGAAGACGATCAAGCGGTTGAAGAAGTAACGACCCGTGAAACGTATTCTGGTGCTGGCGGCGCTTCTCGCTGCCTGCGCTCACGTCGAGATCAAGCCCCCCGAAGGCCCGCTCGAGTTTTCCCTCACGGGCCGCATCGCGGCGCGCTCGGGCCAGGAATCCTTCACCGGCAACATTTCTTGGCGCCATGCGCGCGATGGCGACGAGCTGCTCATCAGCACGCCGACCGGCCAGGGCGTGGCGCAGATCCTGCGCCAGGGGGATGCCGTCGTGCTGAAAACTTCGGAGCCGCGCGAATACCGCTCGGCCGACTCCGAGGAACTCACCGCGCGAGTTCTCGGTTTCCGCCTGCCGATCGAGGGGCTCGCCGAGACCGTACAGGGGAGACCCTCGCCCGTGCTCGAAGACCGCGGCTGGAAGGTCGAATATCAGGAGTACGACGCGCAGCGCCGGCCCACCCGGCTCCGGCTCACGAATGTCGGGGCCGAGGTGCGGCTGGCAATATCGCAGTGGAACTGACCTGGTATCCGGCCCCAGGCAAGCTCAACCTCTTCCTTCACGTCCTGGGGCGCCGGCCTGACGGCTACCACGAGCTGCAGACGGTCTTTCGCTTCATCGACCGCAACGACCGGGTCGGGCTTTCCGTCCGCGGCGACGGCGAGGTCCGGTTTTCCGGAATGTTCGGCGAAGACAACCTGTGCGTGCGCGCGGCGCGCTTGTTGAAATCACAGACCGGAGCGCGTCACGGCTGCGACATCGCATTGGAAAAAAGCCTTCCGATCGGCGGCGGGCTGGGCGGCGGGTCTTCCAACGCGGCCACGGTTCTGGTGGTCCTGAACAAGCTGTGGCGCCTCGGGCTGACCCGCCAGAGGCTGATGCAGCTTTGTCTTCCCCTGGGCGCGGACATTCCCTTCTTCATCTACGGAAGAAGCGCGATCGGAGAAGGCATCGGGGAGCAGTTGCGCGTGCTCGAGCTTCCGGGCGCCTGGTACCTCGTCCTCACGCCGCAAGTCTCGGTTTCCACGAAGGAAACCTTCGAATCTGCGTTGACACATCGGTCGAAACGACTCAAAATACCGCCCTTTTTGTCGGGGCAGGGAGCGAACGATCTCGAGCCTGCGGTCGTTGCCCGATACCCCGACGTGGCAGCGGGCCTTGCGTGGCTCAGGCAACACCGCCCGCAGGCGCGCATGACGGGGTCCGGAGCGTGTGTCTTCGCCGAGTTCGAGACCGAAGCCGAAGCGCGCGCGCTGTACGAGGCCGCATTACAGGCCGACTTACCCGGGGAGATGCGGGGATTCGTCGCCAAGGGATTGGAGCGACACCCGCTTTACGATCTTGCAGACTGAGTGAGCTTTACACTGGGGAGTCGCCAAGCTGGTTAAGGCAGCGGATTTTGATTCCGCCATACGAGGGTTCGAATCCTTCCTCCCCAGCCATTGATCCATGACCGCCATGAACACCGCCGGGATGACTAACCACGCCGCTCTCGAGCGGCTGATGGTGTTCACGGGCAACGCCAACCCGCGGCTCGCGCACGACGTGGCGAAGGGGCTGAACCTGTCGCTCGGGCGCGCGATCGTCGGCAAGTTCTCCGACGGCGAGGTGATGGTGGAGCTGCTCGAGAACGTGCGCGGCAAGGACGTGTTCGTGCTGCAGTCGACCTGCGCGCCGACCAACGACAACCTGATGGAGCTGCTGGTGATGATCGACGCGCTCAGGCGCTCCTCGGCGGCGCGCGTCACGGCGGCGATCCCGTATTTCGGCTACGCGCGGCAGGACCGCCGGCCGCGCTCGGCGCGCGTCGCGATCAGCGCCAAGGTGGTGGCGAACATGCTCGCCTCGGTCGGCGTCGCGCGCCTGCTGACGATGGACCTGCACGCCGACCAGATCCAGGGCTTCTTCGACATCCCGGTCGACAACATCTACGCCGCGCCGGTGCTGCTCGGCGACGTGTGGAAGCAGCGCTACGACGACCTGATCGTGGTCTCGCCCGACGTCGGCGGCGTGGTGCGCGCGCGGGCGCTGGCGAAGCGCCTGGAGTCGGACCTGGCGATCATCGACAAGCGCCGGCCGAAGGCCAACGTCTCGGAAGTGATGAACGTCATCGGCGAGGTCAAGGGACGCACCTGCGTCATCATGGACGACATGGTCGACACCGCCGGCACGCTGGTGAAGGCGGCGCAGGTGCTGAAGGAAGAAGGCGCGACGCGCGTGGTCGCCTACTGCACCCACCCCGTGCTTTCCGGCGGGGCGGTCGAGCGCATCGCGAAATCGGACCTCGACGAGCTGGTCGTCACCGATACCATCCCGCTGGGCGACGACGCGCGCGCTTGCAAGAAAATCCGCATCCTGACGGTTTCCGGCCTGATCGCCGAGACCATCCTGCGCATCTACACCGAGGAATCGGTGAGCTCGCTGTTTTACGAGTAAATGAGCATCTACTGAGGTAAGTCCATATGGCTATCGAAATCAGCGCGCGCAAGCGCGAAATGCACGGCACCAACGCCGCACGCCGCCTGCGCCGCAAGGGCCTCGTGCCCGGCATCATCTACGGCGGCGAGAAGGACGCGCTCAACATCGAGCTCGACCACCAGGCCCTGTCTCTCAACTTGAGGAACGAGCGCTTCCATGCCTCGATCCTCACCCTGGAGGTGGCCGGCGCGAAGGAGCAGGTGCTGCTGCGCTCGGTGAGCATGCACCCGTACAAGCTGCAGGTGCAGCACGTCGACTTCCAGCGCGTGCTGAAGAACAAGAAGCTGCACATGAAGGTGCCGCTGCACTTCGTCAACGCCGAGAAGTCGCCGGGGGTGAAGGACCAGGGCGGCGTCGCGAGCCACGTGCTGAACGAGCTCGACATCACCTGCTTCCCCGACGACCTGCCGGAGTTCATCGAGGTCGACCTGATCAACCTCGCGGTCGGCAAGTCGCTCCACGTACGCGAGCTTGCCCTGCCCAAGGGCGTGGAGTTCGCCCTGAAGAAGGACGAGGACCCGGTGGTGGCGACCGTCGTGGTGCCGACGCTGATCACCGAGGAAGAAGAAGCCGCCGCTGCTGCCGCCGCAGTCGCGCCCTCCGAGATCCCGACGACCGAGCAGGCCGCCGAGGCGAAGGAAGGTGAGGCGGCTGCCGAGGGTGCCAAGCCTGGCGAGAAGCCTGCCGCGAAGGGCGCCGAGAAGCCCGCCGCGAAGGGCGCCGAGAAGCCTGCCGACAAGGCTGACAAAAAAGACAAGAAGTGATCAGGCTAGTTGTCGGCCTGGGCAACCCGGGCAAGGAGTACGAGCGCACGCGCCACAACGCGG
>DATBSZ010000253.1:0-2189 GCA_036559525.1 Burkholderiales bacterium | reverse complement strand
AATCGAACGACGTCTCCGGCCGCATCAGCGACCTGCGCGCGGGCGTCGTGACCGACACGCTGCGCGCGCACGTGCCCGCGGACAGCGTGGAGGAGCAGTGGGACATCGCCGGCCTGGAGACCGCGCTGGCGGCGGAACTGGAGCTGTCACTGCCCCTGCGCGAGTGGCTCGAGAAGGAACCCGAGCTCACCGACGACTCGATGCTCGAGCGCATCATCGAGCGTGCCGATGCCGCGTACCGCGACAAGATCCCGGCCGGGGCGGAAGAGCAGTTCCGCCAGTACGAGCGCTACCTGATGCTGCAGATTCTCGATTCGCACTGGCGCGAGCACCTGGCGGCGCTCGATCACCTGCGCCAGGGGATCCACCTGCGCGGCTACGCGCAGAAGAACCCGAAGCAGGAGTACAAGCGCGAGGCGTTCGAGCTGTTCGGCGCGATGGTCGAGGCGGTGAAACTCGAGGTCACCAAGACCCTCACTGCGGTGCAGATCCGCACCCAGGAAGACATCAAGCCCGACGATGCGTCCCACGTCGAGAACGTCCGGCCGATCCACCCGACCTCCGACGGCGGCGCTCAAGCGGAACCCGACTACAACGGCGACGTCGCGGTCGCCGAGGCGCCGAAGCAGAGGCCGATCCGCGTGGGGCAGAAGGTCGGTCGCAACGATCCCTGCCCCTGCGGCTCGGGCAAGAAGTACAAGCATTGCCACGGCAAGCTGAGTTGATGGTGTCGAATCATCTCGGTTGACCGTGGCCGTTAATCTCGCAGTCCCGCAGGCCGATTCCCTGCATCCCGTCCCGGGCGTAGAGCTCGGGGTCGCGATGGCGGGCGTCAAGAAACCGGGGCGCAAGGACCTGCTGGTCATGCGTCTCGCGCCGGGCACTGCAGTGGCCGGCGTGTTCACGCGGAACCGCTTTTGCGCCGCTCCGGTCATCCTTGCGAAAAAGCACCTGAAGAATGAGATCACCGCCCTGGTGGTCAATACCGGCAACGCCAACGCGGGCACCGGCGATGACGGAGTGAAGCGCGCGCTGCAGGTCTGCGATGCCCTCGCCGGCCATCTCGGCTGCGAAGTGCACGAGGTGCTGCCGTTCTCGACCGGGGTGATCATGGAGCCCCTGCCGGCCGAGCGCATCATCGCCGCGCTGCCGAAAGCGCTGCTTGCCAAGAGCGACTGGCTGTCCGCGGCCGAGGCGATCATGACGACTGACACCGTGCCGAAGGCCTTCTCCAAGAAGGTGCGGCTTTCGCGAGGCGAGGTGCGCGTCACCGGGATCGCGAAGGGCGCGGGCATGATCCGGCCGGACATGGCGACGATGCTGGGCTTCATCGCCACCGACGCGCGCATTTCCAGAGCGAATCTCCAGGACCTGCTCGAGCGCGTCGCGGACCGGTCGTTCAACTGCATCAGCGTCGACGGCGACACTTCGACCAACGATTCCCTGATCCTCGCCGCGACCGGCAGAGGCCCCGCGCCGGCTTCGGGCCGCGACCGGCTCAAGCTGGAAGCCGCGGTCACCGACGTCGCGCGCAGCCTCGCGCAGGCGATCGTGCGCGACGGCGAAGGCGCGACCAAGTTCGTCACTGTGCGCGTCGAGCGCGGACGCAGCGTCGAAGAATGCCGGAAGATCGCGTACGCGATCGCGCACTCGCCGCTGGTGAAGACCGCTTTCTTCGCCTCCGACCCGAACCTCGGGCGGATCCTCGCCGCGGTCGGCAATACCGGCGTGGAAGTGAACAACATGAGCCTCTACCTGGACGAGGTCCTGGTGGCGAGCGCCGGCGGGCGCCACCCCGCGTACAAGGAGGAGCAGGGCGTGGCCGCGATGAAGAAACCCGAGTTCACCGTGCGCGCGGTGCTGAACCGCGGCAAGGCCGACGCCACCGTCTGGACTTGCGACCTATCGTTCGACTACGTGAAAATCAACGCCGAATATCGGACATAGAAGCGGGACTTGAGCAAAGAACTCGAAAAAATCCTGCAGAAGCTCGAGCAGCTCCTGCCGCCTCCGCCGCCCGAGCCAAATTGGAAGACGAGCGTCGCCTTCCGCTGGCGCTCGGGCGGCCGAGGCCGCCCGGGATGGCTGCAGCCGGTGCGCCACGTCCACCGCATCAAGCTTTCCGACCTGCGCGGCATCGACAAGCAGATCGAGCGCGTCGAGCAGAACACGCGCCAGTTCATCGACGG
>DATBSZ010000252.1:0-8058 GCA_036559525.1 Burkholderiales bacterium | reverse complement strand
GCCGGGCACTGCCCGAAATTCGTGTTCGCCTCGTCGATCGCCGTTTACGGGGGCGTCGATGAAGTGACTGACGAAACCCCCGTGGCGCCGCGCCTTTCCTACGGCGCGCAGAAGCTGGTGTGCGAGGTCCTGATCGACGATTACACGCGCCGCGGCTATGTCGACGGGCGCGCGCTGCGTCTGCCCGCGGTCATTGTCCGTCCCGGCACCGCCAATACGGCGGTCTCGGGCTGGTCGAGCGCGATCATCCGCGAGCCGCTCGCGGGCCGCGACTATGTCTGTCCCGTCAGGCCCGATACGCGGCTCGCGTGCATCTCCGTCAAGAAGGTCGTCGAGTCGTTCATCCACGCCGAGAGGCTTCCCGCCGAGCGCCTCGGCGGCCGGCGCACGCTGCTCCTCAACGGCATCTCCATAAGCGCGCAACAGATGTGGGATGCCGTGAAAAGCAAGGCGACCGGCAAAGTGCGCTTCGCGCCCGATCCCGTGATCCAGCCGCTCATGGACCGCGCGCCGAAGAAGACCTTCTCGAAGAGAAGCCATGGCCTGGGTTTTCCCGCCAGCGCCAGCATCGAAGAAATCGTCCGTGAGTACGAAGAAGCTGCCCTCGCGCATCACGGTTGAGGGGCTCGATCGCGCGCCGCACCGGGCGTTCCTGCGCGCCCTGGGGTTGAAGGACGCGGATCTCGAAAAACCGTTCGTCGGCGTGGCGTCGACCGACAGCCGCGTCACGCCGTGCAATGCGCTGCTCGGCGAGCTCGCGCGCGAAGCGTGCGCGGCGGTGCGCGCGGCCGGCGGCGTGCCGTTCGATTTCGCCTCCGCGTCGGTCGCCGACTCGATGTCGATGAACCACGCCGGCATGCGCTACTCGCTGGTGTCGCGCGAGATCATCGCCGACGGCGTCGAGGCGGTGGCGCGCGGTCACGCCTACGACGCGCTCGTCACTTTCGCCGGCTGCGACAAGACGCTGCCCGGGATGATGATGGCGATGGTGCGGCTCAACCTGCCGGCGGTCTTCGTCTACGGCGGCGCCGCGCTGCCCGGGACGTGGAAAGGGCGCGACGTGACCGTGCTCGACACCTATGAAGCCGTGGGCGCCGTGCTCGCGGGCGATCTCTCCAAGAAAGAGCTCGACGAGCTGGAGCGGGTCTGCCTGCCCACGCTCGGCTCCTGTCCCGGCCAGTTCACCGCCAACACGATGGCGATGGTGTCGGAGACGCTCGGCCTCGCGCCTCCCGGCTCCGCGACCTTGCCGGCGGTCGATTCTCTTCGTAAAGACCTTGCCCGAAAAGCGGGAGAGACGGTAATGCAGCTTCTCAAGAGCGGTGGTCCGCTGCCGCGCGACCTGGTGACGAAGAAAAGCCTGGAGAATGCGTGCGCCGCAGTCGCCGCCACCGGCGGCTCGACCAACGCCGCGCTGCACATCCCGGCGATCGCGCACGAGGCCGGCATCCGCTTCTCGATGGACGACTTCGCGCGCGTCGCGAAGCGCACGCCGCTCATCGCCGACATGAAGCCCGGCGGGCGCTTCCTCGCCAAGGATCTGCACGCCGTGGGCGGCGTCTATTCAGTGCTCAAGGCTCTGCTGACGCACGGTGCCCTCCACGGTGATTGCCTCACGCTTTCCGGAAACTCCCTTGAGCGGGAACTGGAGAGCCACGCGGGTGCAGACGGCAGCGTGGTGCGCAAGGAGCCGATCATGAAGACCGGCGGCCTGGTCGTCCTCAAAGGCAACCTCGCCTCCGACGGTGCGCTCATCAAGGTGGCGGGCCTGAAGTCGCTGGTGTTCGAGGGGCCGGCGCGGGTGTTCGACTCCGAGGAAGCCTGCACCGAGGTGGTCAAGCAAGGAAAATACAACCCGGGAGAAGTCCTGGTCATCCGCTATGAAGGACCCAGAGGCGGGCCGGGGATGCGCGAGATGCTCGGCGTCACGGCGCTCCTCTACGGCCAGGGCATGGGCGAGAAGGTCGCGCTGCTCACCGACGGGCGCTTCTCCGGCGCGACGCGCGGCATGATGGTCGGCTATGCCTCGCCCGAGGCCGCCGCCGGCGGGCCGCTTGCGCTGGTGCGGAATGGCGACCGCATCCTGATCGATGCCTCTGCGGGAATACTCGATCTGAAGGTCCCCAAGGCAGAACTTGCAAGGCGAAAAGCGAAAGCGCCGAAGCGCTTGCCGCTGAACGGCGTGCTGGAAAAATACGCCGCGCTCGTCGGCCCGGCGCACCTCGGCGCGGTCACTCACAGCGGAGCGGGAAAAAAATGAAGCTGGGATTTATCGGTATCGGGTTGATGGGGCGGCCGATGGCGCTCAGGCTGCTCGCGGCCGGCCACGAGGTGACGGTGTGGAACCGCAGCCGCGACAAGCTCGCGCCGGTCGTCGAGAAAGGCGCGCGCGCCGCGGATTCTCCGGCAGGCGTGGCGCGTGCCTGCGAGATCCTGATGACGTGCGTGACCGACCAGCACGCGATGGAGGAGGTGCTGTTCGGTCGCGAGGGCGTGGCCCACGGTGCGCAGAGGGGAAGCGTGGTCGTCGACTTTTCGAGCATCGCGCCGGGCGCAGCGCGCGAGCTTGCCTCGAGGCTGGAGCAGCAGGGCATCGGTCTGGTCGATGCCCCCGTGTCGGGCGGCGTCGCAGGCGCCGAGAAGGGCACGCTCGCGATCATGGCGGGCGGCAGGGCCGAGCACGTCGAGCGCGTGCGGCCGGTGGTGATGCACCTCGCGCAGCGTTTCACGCGCATGGGCGACTCGGGCGCCGGGCAGACGACCAAGCTTTGCAACCAGATCATCGTCGGCTCGCTCATCGCGGTGATCGCCGAAGCGGTGCGCCTGGCCGAGGCGGCGGGCGTCGACGCCAGGCAGCTGCCCGAGGCGCTGAAAGGCGGCTTCGCGGATTCCCTGCCGCTGCAGGTCTTCGGCGCGCGCATGGCGGCGCGCACTTTCGAGCCCTCGATCGGCGCCGTCTCCATCATGCTGAAGGACCTGGAAAACGCGGCCGCGGTGGCGAAGGAGAAAACGGTGCCGCTGCCGATGGCGCGCACCGCGGCCGAGCTCTACCGGCTGCTCGCCGCCCAAGGCAAAGCAGAGAAGGAGCTTTCGACCATCATCGAGCTCCTCTCCGGAAAGTAGCCAAGACGATTCCCGCGACGATGGTCGCGGTGCCGACGGCGTGGAATACGCCGAACGTCTCGCCGAGGAAAGCAATGGCGAGAACCGTGCCGAAGGTGGGCAGCAGGTAGAGGGTGAAGCCCGCGGCGTTCGCGCCGACGATCGCCGTGCCGCGGTTCCAGAAAAGGTAGGCGGCGACCGAGGCGGCGAGGCCGACGTAGAGCACGGCGAGCGCCTCGGGCAGGGTCGGCAGGCGCGGCGGCGCCTGCAGCGCCTGGAAGGCGAAAACCGGCGCGAGGAACAGCACGCCCGCGGCGGAGATCACGAACAGGAAATGCAGGCCGCCGAGCTCGGGCGGGCGCCGCTTCAGCAGGACGGAATACGCGCCCCAGATCGCGATGGCCAGCACGATCCAGGCGTCGCCCGAGTGGAACTCGAGCAGCGCCAGCCGGGCCGGCTCGCCGCGCGACAGGATGACCAGGATCCCCGCGACCGAGACCAGGAACCCGGCGAGCTGCCGCAGCGACGCGCGCTCGCCGTCGATCAGCCAGGCGAACAGCAGGATGAAGAGCGGCCCCGCGCAGTTGATCAGCACCGCGTTCACCGCGGTGGTCGATTGCAGGCCGAGGTAGACCAGGCTCTGGAAGATCGAGACGCTCAGCACCGCGAGCAGCGCGAGGATGGCGGCATGCCGGCGGATCACTGCGCGCTTCGCGGCGAGGCCGGGCAGCGCGAAAGGCGCGAGCACCACTACGGCGATGACCCAGCGCCAGAAGTTGAGCGAGACCGGGTCGAACGCGTCGCGCAGCGCGCGGCCGATCACCCAGTTGCCGGCCCAGAGCAGATTGGCCAGCGCGAGAAATGCGAAGGCCCGCGCGCGTTGGGTCACCCGCAGCGGCGCGCCCAGTAGGCGAAAGTCCCCTTAACGATCGACGCTTGAAGCAGGAAGTCGCGCGCCTCGGCGGCGAGCTCGGGTTTCACTTCCTTGAAACCGCCTGCCGCCATGGCGCGCAGCTGCATGCGCGCGGCGCGCTCGAAGAACACCGCGAGGTACGCCGCTTCTTCAACGTAAGTTCCGGTCGTGAGCAGGCCATGGTTGGCGAGCAGGATGGTTTTCGCGTCGCCGAGCGCGCCCGAGATGATGCGACCTTCGTCGTCGGCCACCGGGACGCCGGGCCATTCGGCCAGATGCGCCGTGCCGTGCAGCATGGCGCTGTCCATATGGATGGTCTTCAACGGCTTGCCCGTAGCAGCCAGGGCGGAAGCGTGCGGAGCGTGTGTATGCACTATGGCTTGCACGTCCCGGCGCTTTCTATAGATCCAGATGTGGAAGCGCACGCCGGGATTCGGCCGTCCCCCCGAGAGCGGCTTCAGATCCTCGTCGACGAGGACCATGCGCTCTGCGGTTGCTTCGTCGAAGCCGTAGCCGAACGGCAGCGTCCACCAGGTTCCGGATTTCTCGCCCCGCGCCGTGACTTGGCCGGCGAGCCCCGACTCGTGACCTTCGGCGGCCAGGACGCGGCAGGCCGTCGCCAGCGCTTCACGCACCGGAAGCGCCGGCGGCTGGAGGTCCCCCTCCAGCTCCTTTATTTCATGAAGCTCGGAAGCCATAGCGAGATCGCCGGGAAGGCGATGAGGAGCGCGAAGCGCACGCAGTCGGCGAGCATGAACGGCATCACGCCGCGGAACACGGTGGTGGTCGGCACGCCCGGCAGCAGGGTCTTGAGGACGAAGAGGTTCATCCCCACCGGCGGGCTGATCAGCCCGATCTCGACCACCACGACGATGAGGATGCCGAACCAGACCGGGTCGTAGCCCAGGTGCATGATCACGGGGAAGAACACCGGCAGGGTCAGCAGCACCATCGAGAGCTCCTCCATCGCGGTGCCGAGCAGCACATAGATCACGCAGATCGCCGCGACGACCAGGATCGGGCTGAGCTCGAAGCGCGTAACGAAGCTCTTCAGGTCTGCCGGCATGCTGGTGATGTTGATGAAGTCGGCGAACATCAGCGCGCCGATCAGGATCATGAACAGCATCGCCGAAGTGCGCGCGCTCTCGACCAGCGCCGCGTACAGGGTCTTCCAGTTGAGCGCGCGGCGCCAAAGCGCGAACGCCATCGCGCCGAAGGCGCCCATGCCCGCGCCCTCGGTCGCGGTGAACAGGCCGCCGTAGATGCCGCCCATCACGAACAGGAACAGGAACGCGACTGCCCACACGTCCCTGACGGCTGCCCAGCGCTCGCGCCAGCTCGAGCGCTCGCCGGGCGGGCCGGCGTTCGGGTCGCGCCAGGTGACGTAGCGCACCGTGAGGCACAGCAGGGTGGCGCCGAGGATTCCGGGAAGCACGCCGGCGGCGAAGAGTTTCCCGATGTTGGTCTCGGTGAACACGCCGTAGATCACCATGATGGTGGAGGGCGGGATCATGATGCCGAGCGTTCCGCCCGAGGCGATCGCGCCGGTGGCGAGGCGGTCGGAATAGCCGAAGCGCTTCATCGACGGGTACGCGACCTTCGCCATGGTGGCGGCGGTGGCGATCGACGAGCCGCAGATCGCGCCGAAGCCGGCGCAGGCGAGGATCGTGGCCATCGCGAGGCCGCCCTTGAGGTGCCCGATGAATGCGTACGCGGCGCGGAACAGCTCCTGCGACATGCCGGCGCGCGTGACGAAGTTGCCCATCAGGATGAAAAGCGGCACCACCGAGAGCGTGTAGTTGCGCCCGGTCTCGTAGATCTTGGTCTGCGCCACCGCGAACGCGGTGGTGAAGTTCCAGTCGCGCATGTAGGCGTAGCCGATGATGCCGACGATGCCCATCGCGAGCGCGATCGGCACGCGCAGGAACGCGATCGCCAGCATCGCCGCGAGGCCGATCAGTCCTTCGGCCATTCAAATGCCTTGTAGAGGTGAATCAGCCCCGCCAGCGCGATCATCACGGCCATGAAGTACACGAAAGGCCCGTAGAGGATGCGCAGCACGTCGGTGGCGTCGGCGTACGCCGAAATGCGGTTCGCCTTGATCCACACCAGCCAGGTGAGCAGGAACATGACGCCCGCGCACAGCGCGTGCACTGCGCGCTGCCACAGGTCGAGCCCGCGGCCGAGGAGCCGGTCGATGAAGTCCATGGTGACGTGCTCGTCCGCGTGCGAAACCAGCGGCAGGCCGCCGAAGATGAGCACCAGGAGCAGCAGCTCGGTGACCTCGAACGCACCGCGCAGCGGCCGGTTGAAGACGTAGCGCGCCACCACGTCGACGAACGTGAGGCACATCATCGCGAACAGGATTGCCGAGGCGGCGACGCCAAGAACCGCGTCGACCCGCCGCTCCCAGAGAGTGTTAGGAGGTTCGGGAGAGACGGGAGGACCCCACGAAGTGGGAGGGGAGGGCCCCGGGAACTCGCAGGGGCCCGGACCCCCGGCTACTTCTTGCTCTCGGCGGCGACCTTCTTCAGCTCAGCGCGGAACTCGGCGAGTACCGCCTTGGCGTCGATGCCCTTGGCGCTCGCCTGCTTCACCCAGTCGTCGATGATCGGCGCCGAGCGCTTCCGCACCTCGGCGAGCAGCTTGGCGTCGGCCTGGATGATCTTGACGCCGGCCTTCTTCAGCCCGTCGAGGCCCTTCTGGTCGGCCGCGTCCCACGACTTGCCGTTGCTGCGCGCGGCGTACTCGTACGAGAACTTCTCGATGATCGCCTGGTCCTGCTTCGCCAGCTTGTTCCACTTGTCCTCGTTCATGAAGAAGCCGAACGCCGAGCTGTACATGCCGCCGGGGAAGATCGTGGCCTGCTCGAGCACCGTGTCGAGCTTGAACGAGACGATCGACTCGAGCGGGAAGAACACGCCGTCGGCCACGCCGGACTTCAGCAGCTCGTAGGACTCGGGCGCGGGCTTGACGAAGGCCGAGGCGCCCAGCGCGTTGGCCACCTTCTCGGCGACGCCGCCGCCGGTGCGGATCTTGAGACCCTGGATGTCGCCGATGCCGGCGACCGTCTTCTTGGTGAACAGCTGGCCCGGGCCGTGCGTCCAGACCGCGAGCAGCTTGACCCCCTTGTACTCGCCGAGCTTCTGGAAGTGCTTCCAGTGGATGCGCGAGTAGGCGACCGAGTTGACCTCGGCGGTGTCGCCGGCGCCGGGCAGCTCGGGCATCAGCGGCATCACGTGGCGCGCGGGCGTGTAGCTCGCGGTAACGTAGGAAAGATCCATCAGGCCGTCGCGCACCGCGTCGAACGTTCCCGGCGGCGCCGACGGATGCTTGGGCAGCGACTGGAACTTCACGCGCCCGCCGGTCGCCTTCTCGACTTCCGCGGTCCAGTTCGCCTGCCAGACGCTGAGATGGTGCTGCGGCGAGACCCACGACGAATAAGTGAGCGTGCTTTGCGCGTGGGCGGGGACGCAGAGCGCCGCCGCGAGCGCCGCAGTAAACGCTACGGTCAATGACCTGATCATGTGTTCTCCTCTCCGATACCCGCATCATAAATGTTTGTCCCCGCGGCGTGCGCAAAATCACGCCACCCGCGTTGTGTTTCGATTTCGATTTGGATACGATGCGGGCTCGCACGTAGGGATGAAAGTCAGGGGAGAGCGCATGCCACACGTGGTCACCAAGTCCGATCTGGTCCAGGTCGCGGCTAAAGCCGGAAACGTCAGCAAGGTCGCGGCCAACGAAGTGGTGAACGCGGTGTTCGAGGCGATCGTGAGCAACGTGGCGAAGGGCAAGCGCGTCACCCTGGTCGGGTTCGGCACTTTCCTGCCGCGCACCCGCAAGGCGCGCGCCGGGCGCAGCCCGGTGAACGGCAAGGAGATCAAGATCTCGGCGAAGACCATCCCGGCGTTCGCCGCGGGTCAGGGCTTCAAGCAGGCGGTCGACAAGACCAGCTAGAGCTTCGCGCCGCAGTCCCTTGTTTTGGTGTAGATTGCTTGGCAGAATGCTTTGCCAAGCATGAAGTTTGCCCGCTCACTCGA
>DATBSZ010000251.1:0-3283 GCA_036559525.1 Burkholderiales bacterium | reverse complement strand
GCGCTTGATGCCGTCGACCAGCGACTCGCGGCAGCCGTAGATGTTGTCGAACTTCGACTTGGTGACCGAGTCGTTGACGTTGATCGCCGGGAACAGCAGGCGCTTCTCCTTCGCCATCTGGTAGAGGCGGTGCACGCCGGTCGTGGTCTCTTCGGTCACGCCCTTGATGTCCTTGCCGATCCGGGAATACCAGTCGGGGTCGGTCTTCAGCTTCTTCTTGATCGCGTTGAAAAGCGAGACTTCTTCCTCGCTCGACGGATTCGACAGCAGGCCGCCATCCTTCGCCGCGCGCGGCCCGAGGTGCACGAGCAGCGTGGCGTCGCCGCCGTCGTCCAGGATCATGTTCGGGCCCTTGCCGTCGCCGAACTCAAAGATCCGGTGGGTGAACTCCCAGTATTCGTCCAGCGATTCGCCCTTGTAGGCGAACACCGGCGTGCCGCTGGCGGCGATGGCCGCGGCGGCGTGGTCCTGGGTGGAGAAGATGTTGCACGAGGCCCAGCGCACTTCGGCACCGAGCGCCTTCAAGGTCTCGATCAGCACCGCGGTCTGGATCGTCATGTGCAGCGAGCCGGCGATACGCGCGCCCTTGAGCGGCTGCCGGGACGCGAACTCCTGGCGGATCGCCATCAGCGCCGGCATTTCCCACTCGGCGATCGCGATCTCCTTGCGCCCCCAGTCGGCGAGCGCGAGGTCGGCTACTTTGAAATCAGTGAATTTCGAATCGATCTTCATCGGATCTCCAGAACGAAAAAGCGCTCGCACCGTTTCCGATGCGAGCGCCGTTGTATTTAGCTGAGCCTGATCCCCGCCTCAGGTCGCCTCATTTTGCGAGCGGGCGGGGAACGCAACGCTCCTCAGCGGGGCAAATTATACCCTGTTCAAGCGTGCCCATTCCCTGCATCCTTCCGCCATGCCCGCAGCAAAGACTCCCTCAAAGAGCCAGTCAAAGAGCCCGTCTTTCTACGCCAGCGTCGTGTTCCTGAAGATCCAGGATTTCGCCCGCCGTCCGGCGACCGAGCAGGCGCGCTTGCGCGCCCAGCTCCAGGCAGTGGTGGCGGTGACCGCGGCGGAGATTCCGCCCGCCGGCCGCGTCATGCTCGATGCCGCCGACGGCGCGGCGATCGTGGTGCTCGACGACCCGCGCGCCGCGCTGCGCCTTGCAGAGCGCGCGCTGACCGCGGTGGCGGTCGGCCTGCCGCTTTCCGCGGGCCTGAACCACGGCGCGCTGCAGCTCGCTGCCGGCCGCAAGAGCGGCGAAGGCATGACCGGCGACGGCATCGCGGTCGCCGCATCCGTGGCGGCGTTCGCGGGCGCTTCGCGCATTCTCGCGTCGCGCACTTTCCGCGACGCCATGGCCGAGTCCGCGCCCGGCAGAGAGGCGGTACTCGCGCCAGCCGGGACGTTCAACGATCCCGGGCTGCGGGCGCACGAGCTCTTCACTCCCAATCACCGCGCGCTCGGGCGCCGCGGCCGGCGATATAGCGCGATTGCCGTGCTTTTGGCTGCCTGTCTCATAGGAACGGGAATTGGCGTTCGTTCCGCGACGCCGAGCCAGCGGCCGTTCATGGAAGCGGTGCTCGAGCGTACCGAGCCCTACTGGCGCGAGCTGGTGCAAAGGGTCAGCTACTGATGGCGAAGCCGGCGAAGAAGATCGGCCGCTACAGGATCCTCGGCGAACTCGGCCGCGGCGCGATGGGCGTGGTCTACAAGGCCGACGATCCCAACCTCGATCGCACCGTCGCGCTCAAGACCATCAGCCTGGACAAGGATGCCGAGGGGCGGGCGGATTACCAGAAACGCTTCATGCTGGAGGCGAAGGCCGCCGGCAAGCTCAACCACGCGAACATCGTCACCACCTACGACTTCGGCGAGGTCGACGGCATGGCCTACCTCGCGATGGAGCTGCTAGAGGGCACCGACCTGCGCAAGCGCGTGCAGCAGGGCCCGATTCCGCCGATCGAGGCCGTCGAGATCGGCTGCCAGGTGGCCGAGGGCCTGGCCTACGCGCACGGCCGCGGCATCGTGCATCGCGACATCAAGCCCGCGAACATCATGCTGCCCGAGCGCGGCCCGGCGAAGATCATGGACTTCGGCCTCGCGCGCATGCGCCTCGCCGACCACAAGACGAGCACCGGCATCGTGCTCGGCACGCCGCGCTACATGTCGCCCGAACAGATCTCGGGCCAGCCGGTCGACCAGCGCTCGGACATCTTCTCGCTCGGCATCGTGCTGTGGGAGATGCTCACCGGCAAGCGCCTGTTCTCCGGCACGGAGATGCACCAGGTCTCGCACAGCATCACCCACGACGAGCACGAGCCGCCGACGCGCGTGAATCCGGACCTGCCGGCGATGCTCGACTTCGTGGTGGCGCGCGCGCTGAAGAAGGACCCTACGGTGCGCTACCAGGATGCCGACGAGATGGCGGCCGACCTGCATACCTGCCTCGCCGAGCTGCGTTCGCGCGACGCCAGCGCCGACGAGATCGCCGAGGGCAGCAAGACGCTGAAGCTGGGCGATGCCGAGCCGACGGTCGGCGCGCCGGCCGCCGCCGCGATCGTCACCGATACCCGGCTGCCGGTGTCGCGCCACTTCGATTCGTCCGCCGCGCTGCGCCGGCTGGGCAAGTCGCCGAAGAGCGGCCGCGCGCCGCGCCCGGTCGGGATCCTGCGCAGGATCGTGCGCGACGCGCCGGCGCGGCGTCTGTTCGTCGCCGCGCTGCTCGGCGCGCTCGCCGGCAGCTACGTCGCGCTCGTCTGAGAGGCAGGGCGCTGCGCGAGCTTTATGCTCGGGTTGCGCAAGACCCGAGCGCCATGGCGCTCGTCGCCGGCAACGTGCTCGCCGTGGCGATCGCGGCGTTCTACCCCCCGATCACGATGTCGATCATGTTCCTGTACTGGGCTGAATGCGTGGTCGTCGGGGCGTTCAATGTCGCGAAGATGCAATACGTGCCGGGCCATGATCGGGCCGATCGGATCGGTGTGGCGGTGCTGTTCTTGGTGCACTACGGTGGGCTTACCTTCATGTGTTTCGGCGTCCTGCACCAGCTCGCCAGGTTCGAGCTGCGTCAGCGCGGCATGCCGCAATTCGACTTCGGCGCCTACTACGCCGGCTTCATCTGGGTGGTGCTGATTCTCGCTGCCGGGCATGCCGTGTCGTTCGTCAGGAATTTTCTCGGCAGGCGCGAATACGAGAGCCGCAGCCTGGACCAGCAGATGTGGCGTCCCTATCGCAGGGTCGTGCTGATGATCGGCATCGTGTTCGCCGCCTGCTGCCTCGTCATCGT
>DATBSZ010000250.1:0-5990 GCA_036559525.1 Burkholderiales bacterium | reverse complement strand
CATGGTGACCGGGCGGCCGCAGGCGATGATGGTGCACGTCGGCGTCGGCACCGCGAACTCGCTCAACGGCCTGATCAACGCCTCGCGGCAGAACGTGCCGATCCTGTTCACCGCCGGGCGCACGCCGATCACCGAGTCCGGTGCGCTGACCGCGGCGCGCAACAACTACATCCACTGGGCGCAGGAGCACTTCGACCAGGGCGGCATGCTGCGCGAGTTCGTGAAGTGGGACTACGAGCTGCGCCACGCCGAGCAGGTGGAGACGGTGATCGACCGCGCGCTCGCCATCGCCAGGAGCGAGCCGCAGGGACCCGTCTATGTGACGCTGCCTCGCGAGATTCTCGCTTCGAGTTTTCAGTCTCAATATTCAGAAGCCTCGACGATCGCTCCCGCATCCCCGCCCGCGGCGGATCCCGAGGCGCTCGAGGAAGCCGCGAAGCTGCTCGGTGCGGCGCAGCACCCGCTGCTCATCACGGCGAGCGGCGGACGCACGCAGGAGTCCTCGCGCGCGATCGAGCAGCTTGCGCAGACGATGGCGGTGCCGGTAGTCCACTACCGTCCGCGCCACCTCGCGCTCTCCACCGAGCACCCGATGCACTGCGGCTGGGATCCGCACGCGCTTCTCAAGGAAGCCGACGTGGTGCTGGTGGTCGAGTGCGACGTGCCCTGGATCCCCAAGGAAGGCAAGCCCAAGCCCGAAGCCAAGGTGATCCACATCGGGCCCGACCCGCTCTTCGCCTCCTACCCGTTGCGCGGGTTCCGCGCCGACATCGCTCTTACCGGGGCCGTAGCGCCCACGCTGCAGGCGCTCTGGCGCGCCGCGCAGAAACAGGCGGTCTCGGTCAAGCAGATCGAGGAACGGCGGAAAACCGTCTCCCTGGTTTCGGAAGACATCCGGAAAAAGGCCCGCGGCGGGGTCGATCCGGCGCCCGCGTCCATTACCGGCAAGTGGCTCTCGGCTTGCATCAACAAGGTGCTCGACGCCAACACCATCCTCGTCAACGAATACCCGACGGTGCTCGAGGAAATGGTGATCCGCGAGCCGGGCCGCTACTTCGGCAACCCCTCCGCGGGAGGCCTGGGCTGGGGGATGGGCGCGGCGCTCGGCGCCAAGCTCGCCTCGCCCGACAAGACCGTGGTTTGCGCGGTCGGCGACGGCGCCTACATGTTCGGCAACCCCACCGCGGTGCACTTCGTGTCGGAAGCAATGCGCCTGCCGGTGCTGTTCGTGATCGCGAACAACGCGCGCTGGGCGGCGGTGCACCGGTCCGCGCTGTCGACTTACCCAACGGGTGTTGCTTCAAAGGAAAAACAACCCCCGTTCGCCACTCTCGAGCCCTCGCCGCGCTTCGAGCACGTGGTGAAGGCAAGCGGCGGCCACGGCGAGCGCGTGACCGAGCCGCAGCAGCTGCTGCCGGCGCTCGAGAAGGCCCTGAAGATCGTGAAGGAAGAGAAGCGGCAGGCGGTGCTGAACGTCTGCCTCGAAGCGAGCTACGTCAAGACCAGCTAGGGGCTGGCCGGCTCTTCGATGGCGAGGGCGTCCGGGCGACGCGGCAGGCCGATGCGCCCGACGATCGGCAGCTTGATGCCCGAGGCGCTCACGCCGAAGTTGAGGCTCAGGATGTTGAGCTCGAAGCCGTCGACGCCGCTAGCCGCCACGCCGAACAGCCCGCGCAGCGAAAACTGGAAGCCTTTGCCGCTCGGCGCAGTGGAGATCATGCTGTCGCCGATGTAGTCCTTGCCGATCGCCGTGGCGGGCAGGTCGACCTCGAGCTCGGGGACCGCGCGCGCGACCCAGGCCGTAAAGGTGTTCGAATTCGGCCCCGGCCAGACGGTGTAGGTGTTGGCGTAGGGATACTCCCGGGCGGCCTGGTCGATGCGCCGGATCAGCTCGTCCACGCCGGCGCCGCGCTTCTCGGCGTACAGCTCGCCCGGAGCCCCGAACCAATGGTTCGGCCTGCGGTTGCGGACCACGACCGCGGTGTCTGCCCAACGCAGGCGCCAGCCGATGACCTCGTAGACGGTGTACTCGGATTCGCCCGCGGGCTTGACCGCGATCCAGCTATGCACGCCGAAGATGCCCTTGGCGCCGCGGGTGCGCGCGCCCCAGACCTGCACGACCGGCTCACTCACAGCCGCCGGATCCACTGCAACGTTGTCCGGGTTCTCGGCCGTGACCGAAGCGCCCGCCAGGGCAAGGAGCCCGACGAGGCTGGAGCGGCCGATGAGCCTGACAACTGAGCGAGTCATGGTTTCTTGGATACTCAACGCATTGTAGGCCGCGCACGATGACAGGATGAACCATGTCGTCTGCGCCCGAAATAAGACGAAAGAGCCATTACGGCAAATTCTTGAAATCGAATAGCTTGCGGTCGAGGAGGTGCGAGGGCCGCACCTCGGCCAGGGCACGTGCCATCGACTCGGTCCGGCCGGGGTGGCGGCGCTCCCAGTCGCGCAGCATCTCGCCTATGGTCTTGCGCTGCAGGTTGTCCTGCGAGCCGCACAGGGTGCAGGGAATGATCGGAAAGCCCTTGGCGTCGGCATACGCCGCGAGGTCGGACTCGGCGACGTAGGCGAGCGGCCGGATCACCACGTGCCGGCCGTCGTCCGACGCGAGCTTGGCGGGCATCGCCTTCAGCTGGCCGCCATGGAACAGGTTTAGGAAAAATGTTGCAAGAATATCGTCGCGGTGATGCCCCAGCGCGATCTTGGTCGCGCCGACCTCGCCCGCCACCCGGTACAGCACGCCGCGCCGCAGCCGCGAGCACAGCGAGCACATGGTCTTTCCTTCCGGGATCACGCGCTTCACCACCGAGTAGGTGTCCTGCTCGACGATGCGGAACGGCACGCCGCGCGATTCGAGGTACTCGGGCAGGACGTGCGCCGGAAACCCGGGCTGCTTCTGGTCGAGGTTCACGGCGATCAGCTCGAACCGTACGGGGGACTTCTCCTGCAGGGACAGGAGAACATCCAGCAGGCCATGGCTGTCCTTGCCGCCCGAGAGGCAGACCATCACCCGGTCGCCCGCCTCGATCATGCTGAAGTCGGCGATCGCTTCCCCTGCCTGGCGACGCAGGCGCTTCGCGAGCTTGCCGAGCTCGTAGTCGGCTTTGCGCGGGTCGCGGTGCAGGCGGACGGGTTGGGCTCTCATGCGGGAGTCACCAGCTTCAGGCCGGTAATGCCGGCCACGATGAGAAGGATGGACGCGATACGCAGAAGCGTCCGTGGCTCGTCGAACAGTACCATGCCGAGGATCGCGACGCCGACCGCGCCGATGCCGGTCCAGACGGCGTAGCCGGTGCCGATCGGGATGGTGCGCACCGCGAGCGCGAGAAAGTACACGCTGGCGATCATCGCGGCGATGGTGATGGCGGAGGGGACCGGCCGGGTGAAGCCGTCGGTGTACTTGAGGCCGATCGCCCAGACGATTTCGAGCAGGCCGGCGAGCGTGAGCCAGAGCCAGGGCATAAGCGCTTCCTAGATGAAGATGGAGCGGCCGCCGTCGACCGCCAGGATCTGGCCGGTGACATAGGGCGCGCAGGCGAGGAAATGCACCGCGCGCGCCACGTCCTCGGGAGAGCCGACGCGGCCGAGGGGGGTGGTGGCGAGGATGCGCGCGCGCTCCGCATCCTCGAACTGGCCGTCCTCGGGCCACGCGATCGCGCCCGGCGCGACGCCGTTCACCCGCACGTGCGGCGCGAGCTCGAGCGCGAGCGATCGGGTCATCGCGGCAAGCCCGGCTTTGGTGATTGTGTAGAGCGCATAGCCTTTCAGCGGCCGCTCCGCGTGGATGTCGACGATGTTCACGATCGAGCCTTCGTTCTTCGCCAGCTCCGGCGCCGCCTGCTGCGCGATGAAGAGCGGCGCGCGCAGGTTCGCGCCGATCATCTCCTCCCAGTGCGAAGACTCCATCTCGCCGACTGGGACGGGGAAGAAGGTCGAAGCGTTGTTCACCAGGATGTCGAGCCGGCCGAAGCTCTCGAGCGCGGCGGCGACCAGCGCGCGCGGCGCCACCGGCGCGAGCAGCTCGGCCTTCACCTTCGCCGCGCTGCGCGCGCGCACCGCGTTCAGCTCGGATTCGAGCCGCGCGGCGTCGGCCTCGGAATCGCGGTAGTGAAGCACCACCCTGGCGCCCGCGGCGTGCAGGCGCCGCGCGATCGCCGCGCCGACGCGCCGCCCGCCGCCCGTCACCAATGCGGTCTTGCCCTCGAGCGAGTCATCCATGAACGCCTTGAATTCTAGGGTAGATTCTTCGCGTGCTCGCCGACAGAATCCGGGCGGAGATCGCGGCGCAAGGCGGCTGGACCTCCTTCGCGCGCTATATGGAGCTCGCGCTGCAAGCCTACTACGGACGCAGCGACCGGCAGTTCGGCGCGCAGGGAGACTTCATCACCGCGCCGGAGCTCGGCAGCCTGTTCGGACGAACGCTGGCCCGGCAGCTCAGGGAGCTCGAGGGCCCGATTCTCGAGCTCGGCGCGGGGAGCGGAGCGCTTGCCAGTGCTCTCTGCAGGGAGCTCGAGCGGGACTACCTGATCCTCGAGACGAGCGGCGCGCTGCGCGAGCGCCAGGCGGCGCGGCTCGGCGGCAGAGTGAAATTCCTCGATCACCTTCCGGAGGGCTTTCGAGGCGTCGTGATCGCGAACGAAGTCGTCGACGCCATGCCGGTGCACGCGGTGGGGTGGCGGCCGGCGGGCATCGTTGAACGGGGTGTTTCGACACAGCTGACCTGGGAAGAACGCCCTGCGAGCGGCAGTGTGCTCGACGCGGCAAGGGCGATCGAGGTCCCGGTTCCGTACGACAGCGAGATCGGCCTCGCCGGCCAGGCCTGGATGCGCAGCCTCGCCGAGCGGCTCGAAGCGGGCGCGATTTTCGTCATCGACTACGGCTTTTCGCGCCGCGAGTACTACCATCCGCAGCGCTCGATGGGCACGCTGATGTGCCATGCGCGCCACCGCGCGCACGGCGATCCGTTCGAGCGGCCGGGCGAGCAGGACATCACCGCGCACGTCGACTTCAGCGCGCTGGCGCGCGCCGCGCGGGAGTCGGGCCTCGAGGCGCTCGGCTACGCGACGCAGGCGCAGTTCCTCGTCAACTGCGGGATCACCGACGTGCTGGGGCAGGCGAATCTCGAGAACGCGCTCCACTACGCGCCGATCGCCGCCGAGGCGCAGCAGCTCCTTTCCCCCGCGGAGATGGGCGAGCTCTTCAAGGTGCTCGCGGTCGGGCGCGGGGTAAAACAGCCGCTCCTGGGGTTTTCACGCGGCGACCGATCCAATACGCTTTAGGCATGCGTGGGTTCGTTCTCGCGGCTGTACTGCTTGCTTTCCCGGCGGTTGCGGACGAGATCGCCGAAGCCAGGAAGCGCTGGGAATCCAGCCCGCACGGCCCGATGCTCGAGCGCATCCTGCCGCCCACATTCGAACTGCGACAGTTGCCGCAGCGCGACTCGCCTGGCGCCAAGCTGGTGCTCGCCTATTGCGTCCAGTGCCATAACCTTCCCAATCCGGCGATGCACCACGCCGCCAAGTGGCCCGGCATCGTCGAGCGCATGGTGCTGCGCATGGAGGGCAAGGGAAACATGGGAACGCTGATGGCCGAGATGATGGCCGGGGTGAAGGCGCCGGGCGCCGAAGACACCAAGGCGATCGTCGCCTACCTGCGACGCCATGCGCAGAAGCCGCTCGACCCGGCGCGCTATCCGGAGCTCAATCGGTCCTCGGGCGAAGCGTTCCGCCTGGCGTGCAACCAGTGCCACGTGTTGCCCGACCCGCAGCGCTATACCGCGGCGCAATGGCCGCGGGTGGTGGCGCGCATGCAGGAGAACATGGAGTGGATGAACCGCGTGGTCGGATCGAAGCCGGCGCCCGACGAGCCGCAGCTGCGCGTCGGGGAAATCAACGCCTTCCTGGCGAAGCACGCGCGAAAACCGGGTAGCTGATGCTGCGGATCGCCGGCGCGATCGACCGCTTCACCGAGCGCAGCGGCATCCT
>DATBSZ010000249.1:0-20336 GCA_036559525.1 Burkholderiales bacterium | reverse complement strand
CCGACGTGCTGCGCGCGCAGCGGCTTCCGGAAAGCTGGGTGATCGCGCTGGTGGATCGCAACCGGCGCTTCATCGCCCGCCTCCCGCCGATGGCGCCGGGGCGAGCGGTGTCGGAGAGCTTCCGCGCCGCGATCGAGCGCTCGCCGAACGGCTGGTTCCCGGGCTCGACGCTGGAGGGAACCCGGACCTACACGCCCTACGTCACCTCCGAGCTGAGCGGCTGGGTGCTCGGCATCGCCATCCCGGCGCGCTCGGTCGAGGCCGCCGCCACCCGAACGTTCTTCGGATTTGCTGCAGGCATCGCGACCGTGCTCGCGCTCGCGCTGCTGCTGGGCTGGTACATGGCGCGGCGCATCGCTTCGCCCATCGCCGCGCTCGCCGCGGCCACCGAGGCCATGGGGCAGGGCAAGGACGTCCGGGTGGCGGACCCGGGAAGGATCGACGAGATCTCGCGGCTCTACGAGGCGCTGCGCGCCGCTGCCGCGGCGGTACGCGAGCGCAGCGAGCTGCAGGAGCGCGAGAAAACCGCGCTGCAGGCGGCCGACCGCTCCAAGGACGAGTTTCTCGCCATGCTCAGCCACGAGCTGCGCAACCCGCTCGCCGCGCTGACCGCGGCGGCGCACGTGCTGAAGTTCGCGCAGCCCGGCGACCAGGCCGCCGCCAAGGCGCGCGCGGTGGTCGAGCGGCAGACCAAGCACATGGCGCGGCTCGTCGGCGACCTGCTCGACATCAGCCGCGTCGCGATGGGCAAGGTCGCGCTCGAGCGCGAGCGCTTCAACCTCGCCGAGGCCGCGGGCAACCTGCTCAACGTCTGGCGCGCCTCGGGGCGGCTCGAGCGCCACCACGTTTCCGTGGAGATGAAAGCGGCGTGGGTCGACGCCGACCGGGCGCGCATCGAGCAGGTCCTGTCCAACCTGCTCGACAACGCGGTCAAGTTCACCCCCGCCGGCCGGCGCATCGCGGTGCGCGTGGGCCCGGAGGGGGAATGGGCGCAGCTTTGCGTGAGCGACGAAGGCGAGGGCCTCGCGCCCGGCTCGGCCGAGCGCATGTTCGACCTCTTCGTGCAGGGCGAGCGCGGGCTGGACCGCGCCGCCGGCGGCCTCGGCGTCGGGCTCGCGCTGGTGAAGCGGCTCACCGAGATGCACGGCGGGAGCGTGGCCGGCGAGAGCGCGGGTCCGGGGCAGGGCGCGACCTTCACGGTGAGGCTACCCGCGGTGCTGGCGCCCTCCGCCGCGGCGGCGCCGGCGGCGCTGGAAATCGCGCCGCGCATGCAACCGCGCCGCGTGCTGATCGTCGAGGATAACGACGACACGCGCCAGATGCTGCACGAAACGCTCGCCTTCAGCGGCCATGAGGTGCGTGAAGCGCGCGACGGCGCTTCGGGACTCGCGCTGGCGGCCGAGGCGCGCCCGGACGTGGCGCTGATCGACATCGGGCTGCCCGACCTGGACGGCTACGAAGTCGCCCGCCGGCTGCGCGCCGCGCCGGGCGGCCGGCGCATCGGCCTGATCGCGATCACCGGCTACGGCCAGAGCGAGGACCAGCGCCGCGCGTACGAGGCGGGCTTCGACGCCCACCTGACGAAGCCGGTTGCGCCCGAGCGGCTGAAGCAGGTGATGGCGGGCCTGCGATGACCGAAGCGAGAAGCAAGCGGCTGCTGGTCGCCGACGACGACGCCGACATGCGGCTCACGCTCAAGCTCGCGCTCGAGATCGCCGGTTATGCGGTCGACGTGGCGGCGAACGCGCGCGAAGCGCTCGCGCTGCAGCGCGGGCAGCCGGCCGACGTGCTGATCACCGATATCTTCATGCCCGACGCCGACGGCTTCGAGGCGATCGACGCCTTCCGCCACGAGTTCCCGCGGACCAGGATCATCGTGGTGTCCGGCGGCGCCCAGTTCACCAAGCGCGACTACCTGCCGGATGCCGAGCTGATCGGCGTGGACGCCACGCTGCAGAAGCCTTTCGACATCGATACGCTGCTCGCTACGCTGCGCTCGCTGCAGTAATTCGGGGTCAGGGTGACAATTCAGTTTTCGCGTACGCAAAAACGAATTGTCACCCTGACCCCGAATTAGCGGCGGTGCTTCGCCATCGACTCGAGCACGGCGCACACCGCGCCGGTGTCCTGCTTGCCGAAGCCCTGGGCCATCGCCGCGCTGTAGATCGCCGCGGAGGCGTTGAACAGCGGCGTCGGCACGCCGAGCCTGGCCGCGAACTCGCCGATGATCTTCATGTCCTTCTGCCAGACCTCGTTCTTCATCGTCACGTCGCCGTAGCGCCCGGCGACCATCATCGGCCCGCGCACCTGGAACATGCGCGAAGTGCCGGCGCCGTTCGCCTGCACCTCGTAGATCGCCTTGGGCGAGAGCCCAGCCTTCATGCCGAGCACGAACGCCTCGGCGGCCGACACGTTGTGGATCGCCACCATCAGGTTCGCGACGTACTTCATCTTGCTGCCGTTGCCGAATTCGCCGAGGTAGTGGTGCGCTCGCGAGAAGCCGGGAAAGATCGATTTCGCTTTCGTGAACGCTTTGCGATCTCCGCTCGCGAAGACCACCAGGTCCCCGGTCTTCGCCTGCGCCCCGGTGCCGGAGAGCGGGCAGTCGAGGAGCGTGATGCCCTTGCGCTTGAGCGCATCGCGCGCCTTGACCTTGTCTTCGATCGGAAGCGTGCTTGTCTCGACAACGATGCACTTTCTCTTCAGTTGCTGCGAGACGGCATGCAGCGCTTCTGCGCTGGGCAGGGAGGTGATGAGGACTTCCGCGTTGAGCCTGGAGAGGGACGAAGCGGGCTTGCCGCCGGCACGTTTCAGCGCGGCACGGCGCGAGGCCACGATGTCGTAGCCGCGCACGTCGAAGCCGGCCTTCAGGAGATTCGCGGACATGGCCGAGCCCATGATGCCCAGCCCGATGACGCCCACTGCTTGCTTTGACCCCCTGACAAGGGGGTCGTGAGCCGCAGGCGAGCGGGGGGTTGGTTTTCTACGCATCGCAACCCCCCCGGCGCTTCGCGCCACCCCCCTTGTCAGGGGGGCAAGAACCAAAGCTCATTTCTTTTTCTTCTTGGACTTCTTCGAAGGCTTCTTTGTCGAAGGCGCACTCACGGGCTTCGCGCTCACCAGCACCGCGGCGATGATGCAGGGCTCGTTGCTGCGCACGCTCCACGAATGGTTGGTGCCGCGCTGTACGAGCACGTCGCCGGCGCGCAGGAGCTTCTCGCCGGCGTCCATGATCGCGTAGATCTCGCCCTTGAGGACGATGATGTAGTCGACCGTCGCCGTCTTGTGCATCATCGGGTCGCTCGACGATTTGTCCTGCGCGTGCCCGGCGCCGATCGCCTTGAATCCCGCGCTTCCGTCGGTCGCGCCGCGCCATGCCGAGTCGGGCGGAAACTCGACGATGCGCAGGATCGTCCCGTTCTTCGGCGGCTCGAGGTGGACCGGCCGGTCGGCCGCGTCCTTGAGGCCCAGGTTGCTCGCCGGAGCCGCGCCGGTTTCCCACAGGTCGGTGAGGGCGAGCCCGGTGATCGCGGTCATCTCCTTCACGTTCGGCGCCTCGCCGTCGGCGATGAAGGTCGAGCGACCCTCGGCGTCGTGGCCGGTGAGGACCCGGCGAACGCGCCAGATCATGTTGCGACGGCGTCGCTGGCGGCGATCTTCTTGCGGGCTTTCTTCGCGCCCGCCTTGTCGGCCGCGAGCCGGAAATCCCAGGTCAGCGTGAGGAACGGGTTCGGCAGGCCGCGCTTCTTCGCCTGCTCGGGGTTGCTCACTTTCTTGTACTTGCCGATGAGGGAGTTCTTGACCGCGTACACCGCGTCGCCGTCGAGATGCGGATCGCCCTCGACGAACACGTGGGTGATCACCTGCTGGTAGCCGGGCGCCGAGACGATCGCGTGCATGTGCGCCGGGCGCATGTGGTTCCCGGTCGTGGCGCGGACCATGTCGCCGACCGGACCGTCGATCGGGATGCTGTAGAAGTTCGGCTTGTAGCTCGCGAACGCGAACTCGCCCTTGGCGTTGGCCTTGACGCGGCCGCGCAGCTCGAATTCGCCCTCGGTCTGCAGATCGTAGATGCCGTCGGCCTTGGCCTGCCAGATGTCGAGCGCGGCATTGGGGATCGGCTTGCCGTCCACCGACAGCACTCTGCCGCTCACCCAAACGTCCTCGCCCTTCATCGTCGCGCCTTCGCGCAGGTCGGCGCCGTAGCCGAACTCCTTCGCGCCGTGCGCGAAGAACGGCCCGAGCACCGTGGCCTCGGTGGCGCCGGCCTGGGTCTTGTGGTTGAGCGCGACCACCATCATCGACAGGCCGAGCACGTCGGAGAGCAGGATGAACTCCTGGCGCTTGCCGTCGCACTTCTGGCCGACCGAGGTGAGGAACTTGATGCCCTCGAACCATTCTTCCTCGGTGAGATGCACTTCGCGCGCGAAGGCGTGCACGTGCTTCACCAGGCTGGTCATGATTTCGCGCAGGCGCGGGTTCTTGGTCTTCTTCAGCCGCGCGACGACTTCGTTGGTCAGCGTGTCTTCGTTGAACTGGCGCATGATCCCTCCTCGAATAGAGCGAAGTGTATTATCAAACGCAGCGTGAAACTCGTGACGTTTCGGCTCGCAGCGGGGAGGGAAGGGCGCGCTCCGGTGCCGGGCGCCCTGATCGACGGCGGCAGGAAGGTCGCGGCGCTGCCGGGGTTCGCGAGCGTGCTCGAGATCGTCGAAGGCGGCCAGAACGCCCTCGACCGCGCCTACGAATCGATCAAGCGCTCGCCCACCGTGCTGGAGGTGGGCAACGTCACGCTGCTCGCGCCGATTCCCCATCCGCCCCAGATGCGCGATTTCCTTTGTTTCGAAGAGCACTTGGTGCAGGCCTTCCGCGCGATTGGGAAGAGTCCCCCGCAAGCCTGGTACGAGCGCCCGATCTTCTACCACCCTAGCCGCTTCTCGGTCTGCGGCCCGGAAGCCGAGGTGCCCTGGCCGGCGTACAGCGAGCGGCTGGACTTCGAGCTCGAGTTCGGCTGCTACATCGGAAGACCGGGCAAGGACATTCCCAGGGAGCAGGCGCGCAGCCACATCTTCGGCTACACCATTTTCAACGACTTCTCGGCGCGCGACGAGCAGGCGAAGGAGATGGCCGGCCAGCTCGGGCCGGGCAAAGGCAAGGATTTCGACAATGCCAACGCCATGGGACCGTGCCTGGTCACCGCCGACGAGCTCGGCGACCCCTACCGACTCGAGATGGCGGTGCGGGTGAACGGCGAGGAATGGGGCCGCGGCAACTCGCGCGACATGCACTGGAAGTTCGAGGACTGCATCGCGCACGCCTCGCGCTCCGAGACCCTGCACCCCGGCGAATTCTTCGGCTCGGGCACCGTCGGCAACGGCTGTGGCCTGGAGCAAATGAAGTTCCTCAAACCCGGCGACGTCGTCGAGCTCGAAGTCGAGGGCATCGGCGTATTAAGGAACCGCGTAGTACGCGGTTGAAATGCGCTCATCGCGTCTCAAATGAAGGTCGCTGTCGTCACCGGCGCCGCCAAGCCCGAGAGCATCGGGCACGAGGTCGCGCGGCGGCTGCTGAAAGAGGGCATGCAGGTCGTCGTGGCGGATCTTTACGAGGAAGGCTTTTCCGCCTTGCGCGAATGCTTCTGCGTGCGCTGCGACGTTTCGGACCCTTCTTCAGTACAGGAAATGATTGAAAAAGCGGTAAAGCGCTTCGGCCGCATCGACGTGCTGGTCAACTGCGTCGGCGGAAGCTGGGGCATTACGCGCAAGGACCTGGTCGCCGCGCCGCCGCTCGGCTTTCGAGGCCTCACCAATTGCTCGCTGGAGGACTGGCGCACCATCGTCGCGGCCAACCTCGACTCGGTGTTCTATTGCGCGCGCGCGGCCGCGCCGCACCTGAAGAAGCAGGGCGGGGCGATCGTCAATGTCGCCTCGGTCGCGGCGCGCAAAGGCATCCCGCCGGGCTCCGAGGGCTCCAGCGGCCCGTACGCGGTTGCGAAGGCGGGCGTCATGGGGCTCACGCGCCAGCTCGCGCTCGAGCTCGGGCCGTTCGGCGTGCGGGTGAACTGCGTTGCGCCCGGCGTGATCGCCAGCGGCCGGCTGAAGAAGGTGCTTGGAATTACGAAACAGGATCACGGGCCGGAAGGCTCGCTGAAGACGATTCCCATGGGGCGCGTGGGGACCGTGGACGAGTGCGCCGCGCTCATCGTTGCCCTGTGCACCGACGACACTTCGTACATGACCGGGGTCACGGTCGACGCCAACGGAGCCTCGTATGCCGCGTAATCTTCGCCGCCTCGCAGCCATTTTCCTCTCGGCCATCGTGGCGGTGCCCGCCGCGGCCGTGCTGTACCTCGCCTTTGGCGACCTGAGCCGGCACAAGGGCCGCATCGAGGCCCTCGTCGCGCAGCAGACCGGCAGGTCCTTCGCGATCGACGGCGCGCTCGAACTGCAGGTGCTGCCGTCGATCTCCGTGGTCGCCGAGCGCGTGCGCCTGGCAAACGCGGACTGGGGCTCGCAGCCCCAGATGATCGAGCTCGGGCGCGTGTCGGTGCGGATCGGGCTGTGGTCGTTGTTCTCGGGTCCGGTCGACGTTCGCTCGTTCGAGGTGCGCGACCTGTCCGTCCTTCTCGAAACCGGGCCCGAAGGCCAGGGCAACTGGGTTCTCGGCGCTGCGAGCGCGCCCGAGGAGGCCGCGGCCGAGCCCGGCGCGAGCGCTCCCGCGCTGCCTCCCGTCATCCAGAACGGCAAGCTCGCCAATGTGCGGATCACCTATCGCGAGCGCGGCAAGCCCGACCGTGTGGCGTTCGTCGAAACGTTCGCCATCGGCCCAGGCACCGCCGGCCTGCTCGCGATCTCCGGGAAAGGCAGCCTGGACGAATTCCCCGCCAGCGTGAGCGGCGAGCTGGGGCCCCTCGATGCGCTCTTTTCCGGGCGCGACATCCGCATCGCGATCGAGGCCGGGGTCGGGGATCTGCGGCTCGACGTAAAAGGCGGAATCGGTCGCTTCGATCCCCTGGACGGAGCCGATCTCGCCGTGAAGCTCGGGCACCCGGACATCGGCGCGATGCTCAAGAAGCTCGACCTGCCGGTGATCGCAAGCGGCGCCTTGGTCGCCGAAGTGAAGCTCGCCGACGCTGGCGACCTTACCCGTCTCGACGTTGCCGCCAAGCTCGCCGACATTACGCTCAGCGTAGAGGGCACGCTGCGCGCTCTTGGCCTGCCCGGCTCGGATCTGCGCGTCAAGGGCTCGGTGGCGAATCTCGAGCGCCTGGCGGCGGCGCTCGACGTGGCCGGCCTGCCGGCCGGCGCCCTCGAGTTCGGCGGCCGCCTGACCGCCTCGCGCGCGGAAATCAACCTCGATGGCATGAATGCGAGATTCGCCGGCGCAAGAGCACGCGTCGACGGAACGCTCCGCCCGGCCCGCGGGAGCGCCGACCTGCGCTTCGAGCTCGCCGCCGAAAGCCTGGCCAAGTTGCGCGCGGGACTGCCGGAGACGCCGTTATCCATGAGCGGCACCTACGCGGGCAGTCGCGACAAGCTCGAAGTGAAGAGCCTCAAGGGAAAAATCGGCGAGAGCGAGTTTTCCGCGCGCGCTTCGATGGCCGGCTCCAAGAAGAAGCGCGTGGACATCGAGCTTGCTTCGCCCCGCCTGGACTTGACGCCGCTCGTGCCCGACTCGAAGGCGAAACCGAAACCCAAGCCGAAGGAAGCGGCGCGCAAATACGTCTTCGACGAGGCGCCGTTGCCGCTCGACAAGCTGAAGCTGGCCGACGCCAAGCTGCGTTTCAGCTCGGCCGAAGTCAGGCTGGGTACGGAGATCCTGCGGGACGTCGAAAGCACGCTGCTCCTCGAGGGTGGCCGGCTGACCCTGGAAGGCCGCGCGACAGACAACTTCGGCGGCACGATCCGGAGCGCGGTCAAGCTCACGCCCGCAGACGACGGCAGCGGCGCGCTCAGCATCAGCGTGTCCGCGAAGAATGTGCGCTTTAGTCTCGGCGCCGGAGACGCGATCGACCCCAAGGATGCGCCGCCGACCAGTGTGGAAGCGAGCCTGCTGGTGAAAGGCGCCTCGGCGCGGCAGATGGCGGCGGGCGCCAATGGCCGGGTCGTGGTGACCCAGGGGGCGGGCAAGCTCTCGACCGGTGTCGTAGGCTTGATCGGCGGCGATCTGCTTCGCGAGCTCGCCGGCAAGTTGAATCCGTTCTCGGCGCAGGACCCTTACACGCAGCTCGAATGCACGGTGGTCCGGGCCGATATCCTGGACGGCCAGGTGGCGGTCAAGCCCGTGCTGATGCAATCCGTGAAGGTCACGATCGTCGCCGGCGGCAAGGTCGACCTCGGCACCGAAGCGCTCAGGTTCGACTTCAACACCCGGCCGCGCACCGGCGTCGGCATCACCGCCGGAATGTTCGCCAACCCGTTCATCGAGCTGGCCGGCACGCTCGCGAGCCCTAAGCTCGGGGTCGGTGCGAAGGGCGCGACCTCGGGCGCCGCCGCCGTGGCGACCGGCGGGATATCGGTGTTTGCGCAGGGGATGCTGGACCGCGTGCGCGGAACCCAGGACCTGTGCAAGAAGACGCTGGAGGAGTCTGCCGCCAAGTCGAAGTGAGCCGGTGTAGGCTACTCGCGTGCCGCTCCAAGGATTGAAGGGTCGCAAGGCGCTCGTCACCGGCGCGGCGAGCGGGATCGGGGACGCGGTTGCGAAAAGGCTTGCGGGTGAGGGGGTGGAAGTCTTTGCAACGGATATTCACCCCGCCCCCAACCTACTGGTCGCGGATCTCACGGATGCGGACGACATCGAGAAGCTGTCTGCCGAAGTCGGCACGCCCGATTTCCTGATCAACATTGCCGGCGGACCCGCGGCGCCGACGCGCGGGGACACGCTGCCGCCCATTCCCGGTGCGATTCCACTCGAGGATCTGGAAGAGAAAGACTGGAGCGCCGTCATCGCCGCAAATCTGACTACCGCGTTCCTCGTGTGCCGCGAGTTCGCGCCGCGCATGAAGGCGCGCAAGTTCGGCCGCATCGTGAACTTCGCCTCGATCGCGGCGCGCCGCGGCAGCGACCGGGTTGGCGTGCACTATGCGGCGGCGAAAGGCGGAATCATCGGGCTCACCAAGACGCTCGCGCTCGAGCTCGGGCCGCACGGCATCACGGTGAACGCGATCGCCCCGGGCTTCATCAAGACGCCGCGCATCGAGGCCGCGGGCTGGGGAGATGCCGGCGCCGCCTTCATCGAGTCGCTTCCTCTGAAGAGGGCCGGAAAGCCGGACGACATCGCCGGAGTAGTGGCGATGCTGTGCTCGGAGGCCGGCGGCTACGTTTCCGGCGCCACCATCGACGTGAACGGCGGCTGGTACTTCGGCCCGTAATTCGGGGACGGAGCCCTAATTGGTTCGGGCTCCGTCCCCGAATTTCCTGCGGGCACGTTTCTGGCTCGCGTCAGTGGAATGGCATCCGACGAGCAGCAGATCAGGCAAATCATGGAAGAGTGGCGGCGCCGTACGGCCGAAGGAGACGTCGAGGGGCTCCTCTCGTTGACCGCGGACCACGCGGTGTTTCTGACGCCGGGCAATCCGCCGATCACCAAGACCGCGTTCGCCGAGGGGTTTCGCAGGATTTCGGCCAAGGCGCGCATCGAGCCGAGGCAGCAGCTCAAGGACCTCGGAATCTGCGACGACCTGGCTTACGCGTGGTCGCACCTGACTGTCGTGCTCACCGCCAAGCGCGACGGCGCGCGTACCGAGCGTTCGGGCCACGTCCTGACCGTTTTCCGCAAGAACGCTGCCGGCACCTGGCAGCTCGCCCGCGACGCCAACCTGATGGCGGGCGCGGGCAACCCCGAGCGGGCCTAAAAAAAGCGCAGCGCCCCGGCGTATTGGACTATGGTCCAATGCCGTTTGCCGCGTCCCGCTGATTCAATGCGGATGGGAGGCTAATGAACAAGCTTGTCGCACGCCTGCGCGCTCGCCGGATTCTGCTCGGCGTGTCGGCGCTGCTGCTCGCCGCCTATGCGGCGGCGGGCTTCTTCCTCGTGCCGTACATCGCGCGCTCGCAGATCGAAGCCTCCGTCGCCGAGACGCTGCAGCGCCGGATTGCGATCGGCGAAATCCGCTTCAATCCGTTCACGCTCGCCGCGACCCTCATCGACCTCAAGCTCACCGAGGCCGATGGCGCGCCGCTCGTCTCGTTCCGGAGCCTCTACGTCAACGCCGAGATCTCGTCGCTGTGGCGGCGCGGGGTGGTCTTCAAGGAGATCGATCTCGATGCGCCGGACATAGAAGTGATCGTGGCGCCCGATGGCAGCCTGAACCTGGCGCGCCTCGCGCCGCCGGCCGCGCCGGCGCAGGACAAGCCGAAGACCGACGAGGCGCCGCTGCGCGTGCACATCGGCAGGTTCTCGGTCGAGGATGGCCGTATCGGCGTCCAGGACCGCTCGCTCGCCCAGCCGTTCAACGTCGCCTTCACGCCGATCCGCTTTTCGCTGAGAGACTTCCGCACCGACGTCGGCCACAGCAACGAGTACAGCTTTACGACCTCGAGCCGGATCGGAGCGAGACTGGAGTGGAGCGGGGCGTTCACGGTCCAGCCCCTCGGCTCGCGCGGCACGTTCAGCGTGGCCGACCTGCGGCTTGCGGCGCTCGACGACTACCTCGAGGACAAGCTGCCCGCCGAGATGGTATCGGGCTCGCTGCAGTTCCGCGGCAGCTACAAGTTCGAGCTTAACCCGCTGTCGCTCGAGGTCGCGCTACCGTCGATCGGCGTGCGCGACCTGGTGCTCGCCGAGCGCGGCGTGGCGGCGAGCGCGCCGATCGCGCTTCCGGAGATCGACGTGCACGATGTCGCGTTCTCGCTCTCGCGGCGCGACGTCGGCGTGCGGCGCGTGGACGTGCGCGGCGCGCGCATCGAGGTTGTGCGCGAGCCCGACGGCGGCATCAACCTGGCGCGCTTCGCCGGCGGATCGCCGGCGCCGGCGGAATCGCCAAAATCCTCCGAGGCGCCGTGGACCGTCCATGCGGACGCGATCTCGCTCGAGACGGCAACCGTGGTCATAGAGGACCGCACCCTGTCGCCCGCGGCCCGCCTGCAGCTCACGCCCGCCGTCATGATCAACGGTTTTACGACGGCGCGCGATTCCCGCATGAAGGTGGACGTGCGCATCGGAATCGACGGCAAGGGACACCTGGGCGTGAAAGGCGACGTCGGCCTGGAGCCGCTGGGCGCTGCGCTCGCCATCGACCTGCAGAAATTCCCGCTTCCGTCGCTCCAGCCCTGGGTGACGCAAGCGACGGCGATCAAGCTCCATTCGGGAAGCCTGGGCCTCAAGGGCAATCTGAATTTCACGCCGGCGGCGTCGAAATTCTCCGGCGGGCTGAGCATCGACGACGTGCGCGCGAGCGACGAGGTGGTGCGCGAGGATCTGCTGAAATGGCGCACGCTGGCGATTACCGGCATCCAGTTCCAGCAACGGCCGGATCGGCTGCGCATCGAGCGCATCGTCGCGCGCGAGCCCTACGCGCGCGTGATCATCGCCAAGGACGGCGGCGTCAACATCGCCAACGCCCTGAAGCCGCGCGCCGGAGCCGAGGCAAGCCCCGCGCCCGCGGCGCAGGAGAAACCCGCGGCGGAGAAGAAGCCCCTGCTGATTGCGATCCGCACGGTCGAGCTCGTCGATGGCTCCGCGAACTTTGCCGACTACTCGGTGCAGCCCGATTTCGCCATCGGCATCGTCGGATTGGGCGGGCAGATCACCGGGCTGTCATCGGCGCCCGAATCGCGCGCCAAAGTGGCGCTGAATGGCAGGGTGGACGAGTATTCACCGGTCGACGTCAGCGGCGAGGTCAACGTGCTCTCGGCGGCCTTGTACACGAAGCTCGCGCTGAATTTCCGCAACATCGAGCTGACGGCGTTCAACCCGTATGCCGGCAAGTTCGCGGGCTACAGCATCGCGAAGGGCAAGCTGTCGACGCAAACCCAGTATCACGTCGAGCAGGGCAAGCTCGACGCGAAGCACCACATCAGCGTCGACAACCTCGAGTTCGGCGACCGGACCGATTCGAAGGACGCCGCGCCCATTCCGATCAAGCTGGGCGTGGCGCTGCTCAAGGATCGCCGCGGCATGATCGAGGTCGACCTGCCGGTGAGCGGCACGCTCGACGATCCGGAATTCCACCTCGGGTCGATCATCTGGAAAAGCATGCTGTCCGTGCTCGCAAACGTGATCCGCGCGCCGTTCGCGGCGCTCGGCTCCCTGTTCGGCAGCGGGGAAGACCTGGCGTTCGTGGAGTTCCAGCCGGGCTCCGCCGTGCTCGGCGACGCGGAAACCAGGAAGCTGGAGACGCTCGCCAAGGGCCTGGTCGAGCGGCCGGTGCTGCGCCTGAGCGTGCCGCTCACCGTTGCGACGGCCGCGGACAGCGACGCGACAGCAAGGCAGGCGCTGGCCGCGCTCGTGCCGCCTGCCGAGTCCGCGGCGGGCGTCGATGAAGACGCGAAGCGCAAGCGCATCGAGGCGCTCGAGGGCGCCTATCGCATGCAGCTCAAGACCGAGCCTGCGTACCTCGCCGACGCGAAGAGCGCGGAGGACCCGAACCTCGACGCGAGGATCGGCTGGCTGCAGGCCGCCCTGCTCGAGGATCTCAAGCCTGGGCCCGCCGCGCTCGAGGCTTTGGGCAAGCAGCGCGCGGGCGCGGTGCGCGATGCGCTGCTTGCGAACAAGGACGTGAATCCGGAGCGGGTCTTCATCGTGGCGAAGCCGGCCGAAGCCGCGTCTCCGGCAGGCCTGGTGCGGATGGAAATGAAGCTCGAGTGATTAGCGCCTGAGGAGCGCGTACAGCGTGGCCGCGCGCGCGGCGAGGTCGAAGAGGCGGCGCGGGCCGAGGAGCGCGAGCGCGCCGACGGCGACCGAGGCCACCACCGGATAGCGCCGCACCTGGGCGACGACGCGGTCGAGCGCCGCGGACTTTCGCACCAACGGATCCGCGGCGGCGGCGAGCGCCGCGCGCTGGGCGGAGGAGCGCTCCACGAGCTCGCGGCGGCGCGCGGCGAGACCCTGCTCGCGCTGGGTCACGGCTTGATGGCGTCCAGGTCGCGCCGCAGCTCGGCGATCGTGGCGTCGAACGCGCGCGGCTTGGTGCCCCTGACGCGCTGCAGCACCCAAGCGAGCACGCCCGCCACGACGAGGAAGAACACCGCGACGCCGATCGTCGCCGCAAGGCGGTTCGCTTCGCTCACGAAGAAGATGAGCGCGAGCCCGCAGAACGCCAGGCCGAGCGCGGCGAGCACCAGCACCGCGAGCCCGCCGAGCACGGTGGTGGCCAGGTGCGCGAGCTCCTCGCGCAGCTCGGTGCCGAAGAGCTCGAAGCGGGTGCGCCCGAGGTCGAGCAGCCGGGCGACGAAGTCCTGCGCCGATTGCAGCAGGCCGGCGGTCATTTGCGGCTCAGCAGGATGCCGACGACCAGGCCGACGGCCGCGGCGATGCCGAGCGCGGCGAAGGGATGCTTGCGCACCCGCTCCTCGATCTCGTCGCCCGCGCCCTCGAGCCGCTCGCGCGCGCCGCGCAGCGCGTCCTCGGCGCGGTCGCGGATCTCCTTCATCTGCTCGGCGCTCGGAGTCGCGGCGGAGAGAAGCTCCTCGGCCGCGGCCACGACTTCGCGCAGTTCCTTCATCATCTTGTCACCGGCTGCGTCCATGCGGACCTCCTTCAGGATCGTCCGGGACAATGATACCTTTGCATCCGATGGCTCCGCGCGCTGTCCTTGTCGCCCTGATCGTCTTTCTGACGGGTTGCGCAGCGCCGGTTACGCAGTGGGAAAAGCCCGGCGCCAGCCCGACCGCGGTCGACGAAGCCATGCAGCAGTGCCGCGTGGAGACGCGTCTGGCGCCACAGCAGCACCTGCCCCCGACTCCGCGCACGATGGGCACGCCGGGCATGGACCGGCTCGAGAGCCGCGACGCGCGCGAGGCCGAGCAGTTTCAGAAATGCATGCGCGACAAAGGCTACACCCCGAAGTCCTAGACGCGGTAGGTCAGCCTCTCGAAGGACTTTTCCTTCAGGTACTGGTCGAGATCCCAGCGCTTCACCTGCTCGAGCGTCTGGTCGAACTCCGCGCGCGGGATCGGCTGGTAGACGAAGCGCTCGCCGCGCGTGAATTTCGCGTAGTCCCACTTGTGGATGTCCTTGAACTCCGGCGGCACGCATTTCTCCCACAGCGGGAGATATTTCTTCAGATCGGCCTGCAGCGCCTGCTCCGCACGATGTAACCCGTTGAGATAAGCCCGCACGTCGTCCGGGTCGGCGGTCTCGGGGACCCACCACAGCGTGTGGAACTCGTCTTCCATCACCATGCGCAAGCCGAGCTGCCTGGCCATGTCGATCTGCGGCGGCAGCAGGCTCGCCGCCTCCACTTCCTTGTCGAGCAGCGCCTTCAGGCGCGCGCCGAAGCCGCCGCTGTTGATTACCTTGATGTTTTCCAGTGGCAGATATTTCTCGAGGCGGAAGGGCACGTTGAAGTGGCTGCCGGCGCGCATGCCGACCGAAACGGGGACGTCCTTGAGATCCTGCGGTTTTCTGATTTTCGAATCGGGGCGCACGAAGATCGCCCACGGCGAAACGCCGTAGCAGTCGGGAACGAAGCGGCCCATGCCGGCGGAGGCGTTGGAGATGCTGCCCCAGACGCAGGCGCATTGGATCAGCCCCGCGGTTTTTTCTTCCGTATAAGGCTTGTCCTGGGGCCGCGACCCGTAGTCGAGGTCCTTCCAGCTCGACTGCGTGCCGCGGAAGGTCTTGATGTCCCATTCGACCTCGATGCCCTCGGCAGCAAAGAAGCCTTCCTGCTGCGCCACGAAATCGTTGAGCCCCATGCCCTTCGGGGCGACGCGGACTTTGCGCATGGTTCCTCCGTTCAGAACCGATATGCTACGCCGGCGCTCGCGTAGTAGCTGGTCTTGTCCTCGGTGATCGGGCTCGACGCGGCGTCGTCGTGGAGCCTGCGCAGGGAAAGGCTCGCGAGAACGACCCAGTGCCGGCTCAAGTCGTACGCGCCCTCGACGCCGAACGCGGTGAAAAGCAGTCCCCCGCCCCCGGCGGTGTAGTAGCGCTCCACCCACTCGTCGGTCGCCCAAGTCGCCTGGCCGAAGACCCAGGCTTTCAGGCGGCTGCTGCCGTAGACGCCGACCGCGCCGCGCAGGTCGTACTGCACGCCGTAGCCCTCTTTCAGGTGATAGCGGATCCGGCCGAGCAGGTTGAAGGGGGCCGGCCCGATCCGGGTGTCCCATTCGGCGTGGAAGCCGACGGAGGCCCCGGGGTCGACGTCGGTGCGATCGTTGCCGGCCTCGTAGGCGAGCTGGATGCCGGCGTAGAACCCGGGGAAGAACTCGCGGCGCGCACCGCCTTCCAGGATGCCCTGCGTAGTGCGCGCGAAGAGCGTCTGGCCGTAGTAGCGGATGATGGGAATCGGCTCGAGCTCCTGCTTGGAGGCGCCGTCGTAATCCGGGCGCGAGCGCACGCCGGCGCCGAGGAGCGTGCCGAGCTCGTCCTGCGGCGGTTCCTCGGCCGCGAGCACGGCGGCGGGAATGAGCAGCAGCGCTGCCAGCGAGGCAAGTCTCATGACCCTCGAATACTAACTACTTCTTCGCCGCGGGCTTGGGCTTGGCGGTGGGCTTTGCACCGGGCTTTGCGCCGAAGTATTCCGCCGCGGCGGGATGCAGCGGAATCGCGATGCCGCGCAGCCCGCTCGCCTTGGAGATCTTGACGCCCTGCGCGCTGCCGAAGGCGAGGTAGTCGGTGCTCTCGAACGCCAGCTCGAGCACTGCCTTCACTTCGTCCTGCGGCGTGTCTACGGTGCCGACGAGCAGCGCGGCCGCCGCGACGGTCGCGACCGGCTCGCTCTGGCCGGGATAGGTGTTCGCCGGCAGCGTGAGACGCACCAGCCCTGGCTGCTCGGCGGCGATGCGCGCCGCGGCAGCCGCCGAGATGGGCAGGAGGCGGATCGGGAACCCCGCCGCCAGCCGCGACAGCTCGCGCGCCGGCGCGCCGATGGTGGTGAAGAAGGCGTCGAGCTGGCCGACGCGCATCTGCTGCATCGCCGCCTGGGGGCCAGCGCCGCGCGCCTCGGCGAGGTCCTTGATCGCGATGCGGTGCGCCTGCAGGACGGCGAAGGCGTTGATCCGGCTGCCCGACTGCGGCGTGCCGATATCCACGCGCTTGCCGCGCAGGTCCTCGATCGAGCGGATCGCGGACTGCGCGGGCACCACGATGTGCACAGGCTCGGGATAGAGGCTGCCGAGCGCCGCCAGCTTGGTGAGCGGGCCGTCCGCCGCGAACGGACCCTGGCCCGAGAAGGCGAGCCGCGCGACGTCGCTCTGCACCAGGCCGTAGTCGGCCTGGCCGCGCCCGAGCAGCAGCGCGTTCTCGATGCTGCCCTCGGTCTCGACGCCGATCACGCGGATCTTCCTCTTGCTCTTGGCCAGGGTGCCGATGACCGCTTCCACCACGCGCGTGTATTCCCCGCCCGCGGGACCGCTGGCGACGGTCACCAGCTCCTGCGCCCGCGCGCGCCGCCGGTTGATCGCGCGCAGCGCATGGTCGAGCTCTTCCGAAATGATCTTGTCCGAGCTCGCGTCGATGCCCGGCGGCCCGATGTTGACCTGCGAGGCGAGGCGCTCGAGGTAGCGCTGCGCGTCGGTAGCCGGCGCGGCGCTGCCGGGATCGGCGGGCGCCTGCGAGACGTCGCGCTGCGCCCCGGCGACCGCGGCCCAGGCGTCCCCGGAGCGCTCGTAGACCGAGGTGCCGTAGACGCGCAGCAGGTCGCCGGGTTGGTTCTCCTTCGCCTTCACGCCGATCACGCCGCGCTCGCGCCCGCCCAGCACGTTGGCCAGGGTGGCCGGGCTCAGGCCTTCCCAGTCCTTGAAGTCGTAGCCCTCTTTCAGCCGCAGGGTGACGTTGTAGTACACCACGACGCGCGGCGCACCGCTCTCGGCCGCCGGCAGCGGGCTCGAGCCCTGGCGCTTGAGCCCGGCGAGCTCGAGCAGCCCGGGCTTGAAGCTCTTGTCGATCCTCTGCTGCAGCTCGGTCTTGAGCGCCGCCTCGTCGGGCCCGCGGGAACAAGCTGTATTGAGAAGCACCAATATCAAGAGGCAAAGGCGTTTCATGGCCGGAATCCGAAGACGGGCAGGGCGAGGGAGCCCTGGATGACGAGCGCGTTCAGGATGTCGATGAAGAACGCCCCGACCATCGGCACGATGAGGAAAGCGAGCGGCGAGGCGCCGTGGCGCAAGGTCACCGCCTTCATGATGGCGAGCGCGCACGCGGTCGAGGAGAGGCCGAAGCCGACCTGGCCGCCGGCGATCACCGCGGCATCGTAGTTGCTGCCCATGATCCGGTAGGTGACGAACACGGTGAAAAGAATCATCACCACGGCCTGCGCGGCGAGGATTACGAGCAGCGGGCCGGCGAGGTTGGCGAGGTCGAGGAGCTTCATCGTCATCAACGCCATCACCAGGAAGAGCGACAGCGCCACGTCGCCCACCGTCTCGATCGTGCGGTCGCTCATCTTGAAGAGGCCGGTGAACGCCGAGACGTTGCGGATCGCCACGCCGAGCAGCAGGCAGAAGACGAAGTCGGGCAGGATGAAGCCGGTTTGCTCGACCAGCTTTACGAGGAGCTTGCCGCCCGCGAGGCAGGCGAGCACGACGAACAGCGTGTTGATGAGCGTGCGCGAGTTGACCTGGTCCTCCGCCGCCTTCGCCGCTACGGTGTCTTCCGTGCCGGCATCCTCTTTCGGGCCGGACAGCTTGTGGCGCTTGATCAGGTACTCGGTGATCGGGCCGCCCAGGACGGCGCCCAACACCAGGCCCGCGGTGGCGCACGCCATGGCGAGCTCCATCGCGCCCTGCAGGTTCAGCGTCTCGCCGAGACGCCCGGCGTAGGCCGCGCCGGTGCCGTGCCCGCCGACCAGGGTGATCGAACCGCTCAGCAGGCCGACCACCGGGTGCAGGTCGAGCGCGAGCGCAGTGCCGATGCCGATGACGTTCTGCGCCACGATCAGCACAGCGCTGATGGCGAGGAACACCACCAGCTTCATGCCGCCCTTCGCCAGCATGCGCGCGTCGGCGGCGAGGCCGACGGTGGTGAAGAACATGAGCAGCAGCGAGTCCTTGAGCCCCAGGTTGAACGACAGCTTGAGGCCGGCGAGGCCGTCGCCGAACGCGAGCAGGATCGCCACCAGGCCGCCGCCGACCACCGGGGCGGGGATGCTGAAGCGCGAAAGCACGCCGACGTTCGCCACCAGCGCGCGGCCGGCGAACAGCACGACCATCGATACGAGGATCGTGTGGATCAGGTCAAGCTCGATCGTCAAACGGCCGTCCTATTTTTTCGTGTTTTCCTGCTGGCGCTTTTGCTCGCGCCACTCCCGGTACTCGCGCTCTTCGTCGGCGTTGCGCGGCGCGGCCGACTCGCGTGGCTTGTCTTCTCCCGCCCGCAGCACGAAAGCCCCTTCGGCTCCGGTGAGCAACCCCGGCCCCTGCGGGATCTCGTTGCCCGAATGGTACGCGACGGGCTCGGCGGCGCACCCCGCTGCCATCACACAAGCGAGGAGAATAGGGCGCATCAGAACTTGATCCGCGAGCCGACCATGAAGAACTGGATGTCGTCGAGGCTCGCGCCCGAGCGGTCGAGGCTGTGCTGCTTGAGGAGGGCGAAGATCTCGGCCCAGGCGATCGGCGTGAAGACGTAGCCGATGCCGTACATCTTTGCTTCGTCTCCGGACAACGCCTGGTCCTGGCCGCTCGCGTAATCGATCGACACGGCGTGCTTGCCAAACTTGTAGCCCGCCTTGAAGTAGTCGAACTTGCCGTCGCGCCCCGGCAGGTCGCGGTTGGTATGGGTATAGGTCAGGTTGATGCCGCTCGTGTGCAGCCAGGAGATCGAGCCGCCCAGGACCTTGTCGTCCGTGCCCCCGGCCACGGCCTCCTCGTTGGAGTAGCCGATCGCGCCGGCGAGGGTGCCGAGCGCGGCGAGCTTGCCGCTGTAGCGCACCGCCACCTCGACGATGTTGGTGTCCTTGTTGCCATAGCTCGCCTCGGCCATGAATCCGCTGAACGAGGGCGACTGGTAGAGCAGCCGGTCATAGCGGCTTTCGAAGTCCTGGTTGGAGAGCGTGGCGCTGATACTCGTGCCCGAGAGCGCGCCGCCCGAGCGGTACTGGAACGCGCCGCCGACGTCGGGCGTGGACGCGTAGTGTGCGACGGTGGTGCCGGAAAGATCGACTTCCGAGGCGCCGTTCGCCGCGCCGTCGCCCTGGCCGAGCCGCACCGTGCCCCAGCCGCCGCGGAAGAACAGGTCCATGTGCCGCTCTTCGAAGACCGGCGTGACCTGGCGCGTGCTCATGGAGACCGCGGCGCTCGAGTTCGACTCGAACTCGGCCTCGAACAGGATGCCGGCCTTCAGGCCGGGGCTGATGTCGCCCTCGGCGTTGAACCGGAAGCGCGTCGAGCTGTTGCCGTTGTCGACGTTGAACCATTCCTTCTCCGCGCCGTCGTCGGCGTGGAGGATGGCGCGGTTGATCTGGCCCGAGAGCCTGACCTCGACTCCCTGGGCTTGCGCGACGCCGGCGAGGATGGTGGTGGACAGCAGGCCGGTGCCGAGCGCCAGCAGACGCTTCGCTTTCATTTCCGTTTTCCTATTTCCGTTTTCCTTTGCCCTTGGCCTTGTCCGCCTCATAGGCCGCCCGGTAGCCCTTGGCGATCGAGCGCACCGCCCGGCCGATGTCGTCGTAGACGTGGTCCTCGAGGTTCGCGAACGAAATGCGCACCGACCAGTCGGGCGCGGCGAAGCCGCTGCCGTTGAGGAGCACGATGCCGTGCTCCTCGGCCAGGCGGAACACGATGTCGAGCGGATGCACGTTTTTCTTCATCCACGTCACGATGTCCTCGCCCAGGTTCTTGCGCGCCCAGAACTCGAAGTCGATCAACCCGTAGTAGAAGTCGAACAGCGGGTTTGGGGGCACCTCGAGGCCGAGGCCTTCCAGCGTCGCGTGGACCCGCTTCTTGACGATGCCGATGCAGGCCTTCTGATAGTCCTTCTTCTCGTCCATCAGCTCGGCTGCCGAGAACAGCGTCATCATCACCTGCTGCGGGAGCGACAAGCCCGCGGTGTGGTTCAGGGCGACGTCGCGGCTGTCGGCCACGATGCGATCGATGAACGCGATCTTGCGCGGCTCGAGCGTCAGCGTGCCGTAGCGCTTGTCCAGCTTCTTCTTGATCGACTCGGGGTGCTTCGCGATCATCTTGTCGAAGATGTTGTCCTCGTGCACCGCGATCGTGCCGAGGCGCCAGCCG
>DATBSZ010000248.1:0-27269 GCA_036559525.1 Burkholderiales bacterium | reverse complement strand
CGGCGTCGGCATCGGCATCTGCCAGGGCCCGGTGATCATCGGCAACGTGGGCTCGCCGCACTACATGAGCTACACCGTGATCGGCAATCCCGTGAACACCGCGGCGCGCCTCATGGAGGCTGCGCAGATGGGTGAGGTGCTGGTCTCGAGCGACTTCTACGAGGAAATCCGCCGGCTCGTGCCCCAGGACCGGGTCGAATCGCGCGGCGAGGTCGCCTTGCGCGGCAAGGCCGAGACCGTCCGGGTCTACTCCATCCGGCCGTAGGGCCGGATCACTCGCGCAGCGTCATTCCGGCTGGATGCCGGCCGCCTTCACGATGCGGCCCCATTTGTCCACTTCGATGCGAATCACCTCGGCGAAGGCCTCCGGCGTGCCGCCCTGGATCTCGATGCCGGCGCCCATCAGGCGCGAGCGGACATCCTCGAGCTTGAGCGCCGCGTTGATCGAAGAATTCAATTTCGAGACGGCTTCCTTGCTCGTTCCCGCCGGCGCGAGGATCCCGCCCCAGGTGCTGGCGTCGTAGCCGGGCAGGCTTTCCGCGATCGTCGGCAGCTCGGGCATCGCGCTTGAGCGCTTCGCCGTCGTCACCGCAATGCCGCGCACTGCGCCGGACTTGACGTGGCCACGCACCGCCGTGATCGTGTCGAAGATCATCGCCGTGCGGCCGGCGAGCAGGTCGGGATGCGCGGCGGAGCTTCCTTTGTAGGGCACGTGGTGCATCTTCGTGCCGGTCATGCTCATGAAGAGCTCGGCCGCCATGTGCAGCGAGCTGCCCGGCCCGCTCGAGGCGTAGATCGCCTTGTCCGGGTTCGCCTTGATCCAGCCCACCAGCTCGGGAACGGTTTTCGCCTGCACCGAGGGATGCACCGCGAGCAGGAGCGGCACGACGTGCGTGTAGACCACCGGCTCGAAATCCTTGATCGGATCGAACGGCATCTGCTTGAAGAGATGCTTGTTGGTGGCGTGGCTGGACGCCACGATCACCAGCGTGTAGCCGTCGGGAGGGCTCTTCGCGACGAAGTCGGTGCCGAGATTGTTGGAGGCGCCGGGCTTGTTTTCGACCACCACCGGCTGGCCGAGCGAGGCCGTCAGCTTCTCCGCAAGCGAGCGCGCGATCAGGTCGATCGCCCCGCCCGGGGTCGCCGGCACGACGATCCTGACCGGCCGGCTCGGGTACGACTGCGCAGCCGCCTGATTGACTCCGAGAACAGCAACGGCTACGGCGATCAGCAGCGTTTTCATCTTCTTCTCCTTAGTGACCCAGGACCTGACTGAGGAACAGCTTGGCGCGATCGGTCTTGGGCGCGCCGAAGAACTCCGCCGGCGGCGCCGCCTCGACCACGCGGCCGCCGTCCATGAACACCACGCGGTCGGCGACGGTCTTGGCGAAGCCCATCTCGTGCGTCACCACCATCATGGTCATGCCCTCGCGCGCGAGCTCCACCATCACATCCAGGACTTCCTTGATCATCTCCGGATCCAGGGCCGAGGTCGGCTCGTCGAACAGCATCAGCTTCGGCTTCATGCAAAGCGCGCGCGCGATGGCCACGCGCTGCTGCTGGCCGCCGGAGAGCTGCGACGGATACTTCCCCGCCTGCTCGGGAATGCGCACCCGGGCGAGGAAGTGCATCGCGGTCTCCTCGGCCTCCTTGCGCGGCACGTGCTTCACCCAGATCGGCGCCAGCGTCAGGTTCTCGAGCACCGTGAGGTGCGGGAACAGGTTGAAGCTCTGGAACACCATTCCCACCTCGCGCCGCACCAGGTCGACCTTCTTCGGGTCGTCGTCGAGCTCGACCCCGTCGACGATGACGCGGCCGCTCTGGTGCGCTTCGAGCCGGTTGACCAGGCGGATGAGCGTGGACTTGCCCGAGCCCGACGGGCCGCACACCACCACCTTCTCGCCGCGCGCCACCGCGAGGTCGACGTCGGTCAGCGCCTGGAACAGGCCGAACGACTTGCTCACCTTGATCATCTCGATCATCGCTGGTGCTCGAAGCTCTTGCTGTAGCGCGACATGGCGGCGCAGAACACGAAATAGACCAGCGAGGCGAAGAGATACGCCTCGACGCCGAAGCCGGTCCAGGTCCGGTCCTGCAGCGAGATCTTGATGGTCGAGAGCAGGTCGAACAGGCCGATGATCAGCACGAGCGAGGTGTCCTTGAAGAAGGCGATGAAATTGTTGACCAGCGCGGGCACCGCGATGCGCAGCGCCTGCGGCAGGATGATCAGGTAGGTTCTGCGCCAGAACGGCAGCGCGAGCGCATGCGCCGCGTCGTACTGCCCTCTCGGGATCGCCTGCAGCCCGCCGCGGATCACCTCGGCGAGGTAGGCGGCGGCGAACAGGATCATCGCGATCTGCGCGCGCAGCAGCTTGTCGATGCTCACTCCCGAAGGCAGGAACAGCGGCAGCATCACCGAGGCCATGAAGAGCAGCGAGATCAGCGGCACGCCGCGGATCAGCTCGATGTAGCCCACGCACAGCCCCCGGATCACCGGCATCTCCGAGCGCCGGCCGAGCGCGAGCAGGATCGACAGCGGAAACGCGATCGCCAGGCCGAACGTGGAGAGCAGCAGCGTCAGGATGAGCCCGCCCCAGCGCTCGTTCTCGACGTACTGCATCCCCAGCACGCCGCCCCACATGAGAACGCCGATGACGGTCAAGCCGAATAGCCAGACGAGCACCAGCCACGAGCGCCAGAACACCCTGAACGCGGAAAAGACCCAGAGACCGATCAGAATGACCGTCGCCAGGGCCGGCCGCCAGTGCAGCTCGTAGGGATAGGTGCCGAACAGGATGAAGCGGTGCTTCTCGGCGATGAAGCCCCAGCACGCACCCTCGCCCGCGCGGCACGCCTTCGGATCGGCCCGCCACACCGCGTCGAGGAACGCCCAGTCGATGAACGGCGGTACGGTCCGCCACAGGATCCACAGGATGAGCAGCGTGGCGACCGTCTCCGGCCACGAGCCGAACAAATTTGTCCTAGCCCATCTCATTTGAAAGCGACGTGGGCGTTGTACCAGTTCATGAACGCCGAGATCGACAGGCTGATCGTGAGGTACACCGCCATGATGATTGCGATCCCCTCGATCGCCTGCCCGGTCTGGTTCATGGCGGTGTTGGCGATCGACACCAGGTCGGGGTAGCCGATCGCCACCGCGAGCGAGCTGTTCTTGGTGAGGTTCAGGTATTGGCTGGTCATCGGCGGGATGATGACGCGCAGCGCCTGCGGCAGGATGACGAGGCGCGTCGTCTGCCCGCGCGACAGGCCGAGCGCATGCGCCGCCTCGCCCTGCCCGCGATCCACGGCGAGGATGCCGGCGCGCACGATCTCGGCAATGAACGCCGCGGTATAGGCAACCAGCCCGATGAGCAGCGCGGCGAACTCCGGGCTGAGCGCGGCGCCGCCGACGAAGTTGAATCCCTGCAACTCGGGCGAGCTCGAGAAGGTCGGGATGTAGATGCCGCGGTTGGACAGGAACACCCCGGGCAGCGGCGACAGCGCCTCGCGCGGCCCCGGCATTCCCTCGGTGATCACCGCATACCAGAAGAAGAGCTGCACCAGGAGCGGGACGTTGCGGATGAACTCGACGTACGCGGCGCTCAGCGTCTTCAGCAGGAAATTCTTCGACAGCCGCAGAAGACCGATCAGCGTGCCGAGGCCGGTCGCGAGCACGATGCCGATCAGCGCGACCGCGAGCGTATTGGAGAGCCCGACGAAGAGCGCCCGCAGGTAGCTGTCGGAGGCGCTGTAGCGCAGGAACGCCGACTCGCCGATCTCGAAGCCCGCCTCGCGGCCGAGGAAGCCGAAGCCGCTCGCGATGCGGCGCTCTTCCAGATTCTGAATCGTATTGCTGACCAGGAACCACGCGACCAGGACCGCGGCGCCGATTGCCGCCGCCTGATACGCTATCCGCTTCCCCCTCGCAGAGCGCCAGACCATGACCGAGCGCAAGCTTACCCGAGACGATCTTCGAAAGGCCGCAGAGAAGTACAAGAACTGGGGACGCTGGGGGCCGCACGACGAGATCGGCACCCTGAACCACACCCGGCCCGAAGACATCGTCGCCGCCGCGCGCCTGGTGCGCAAGGGCAAGGTGATCTCGCTCGCGCTCAACTTCGACCAGCACGGGCCGCAGGGCGCCAAGAGCAAGTATCCGGCGCTCGGCCGCATCAACCCGCTCCATACCATGCTGCGCACCGGCACCGACGCCTATTCCGGCGTGCTCGACAAGCGCGGCATCCGCGCCGCCGACGACATGGTGGTGATGCCCCTGCAGTGCGGCACCCAGTGGGACGGCTTGGGTCACGTGTTCTACGAGAACTTCATGTGGAACGGCTACGACTGCCGCGAGGTGACCTCGGCCGGCGCGCAGAAGTGCGGCATCGAAAAGACCAAGAACCGGATGGTCGGCCGCGGCGTGTTCCTCGACGTGCCGCGCGCGCTCGGCATGGAAATCCTGCCGGACGGACATGCGATCACCGGTGCCGAGCTGGACAGGACGGCCGCCCTGCAAAAGGTGGAGCTGAAAAAAGGCGACTTCATCATCGTGCGGACCGGCCAGATGGAAGCCAAGCTCGCCGCCGGAAGTTGGGACGGTTACCCGGGCGGCGACGCGCCGGGGTTCTCGTTCGAGACGCTGGAATGGATCCAGCGCACCCAGCTCGCTGCGCTCGCAAGCGACACCTGGGGCTGCGAGGTGCGGCCGAACGAGTCCGAGGCCGGCATCAACCAGCCCTGGCACTGGATCACCATCCCGATCATGGGCATGACCATGGGCGAGATCTTCTACCTCAAGGAGCTCGCCGAGGACTGCGCCGCCGACAAGGTGTACGAGTTCCTGTTCGTCGCCCCTGCCCTGCCGATCACGGGCGCGGTAGGATCACCCACCAATCCCCTGGCGATCAAATAGGGAGTCGTCGTGAAGAGAATCGTCCTTTCCCTCCTTCTGCTTGCTGCAGCGACGGCATTCGCGCAACCCTATCCTTCCAAGCCGATCCGCGTCGCGGTGGCGTTCCCGCCGGGCGGCCCGGTGGACATCATCGCGCGGCTGATGGGTCCGAAGCTGAGCGAGCTGCTCGGCGGGCAGAGCGTGGTCGTCGAGAACGTGGTCGGTGCCGGCGGCAACGTGGCGGCCATGCGCGTCGCGAAGGCGGCGCCGGACGGCTACACCGTCCTCGCGCATTCTTCGGCCTACGCGGTCAACCCCACGCTGATTCCCAACGCGGGCTACGACGGCGAGAAGGATTTCATCCCGATCGCGATCGTCGCCTCGCAACCGAATTTCATCGTGGTACACGCCGATTTCCCGGCGAAGACGCTGGCCGAGCTCATGGCGCGTGCGAAGACCGACAAGCTCGCTTTCGCTTCCGCGGGCAACGGCACCACGCCGCACCTTACCGGCGAGCACCTGTTCAAGCTGCGCGCGAAGCTCGACATCACGCACATTCCCTTCAAGGGCGGCGGTCCCGCCGCGGCCGCCGTGCTGAGCGGCCAGCCGCCGGTGGGCGTGATCGCCGGCTCGGCGCCGCTGCCGCATATCAAGGCCGGCAAGATCCGCGCGCTCGCGGTGTCTTCGGCTCGCCGCGTCGCGTCGCTGCCCGACGTGCCGACGCTCGGCGAGCTCGGCTACCCCGGGATGGAGGACTACACCTGGGTCGGCTTCTTCGTCCCCGCCGGCACACCGCCGGAAATCGCGCAGAAGCTGAACGATGCCGTTCTCAAGGTCGCCAACGATCCGCTGATCAAGGAGCGCCTCGAGGGCCTCGCGTTCGACGTCACCGCCGCGCCCCTGAGCGAAACCGCCGCCTATGTAAAGAGCGAGCTCGCAAAGTGGGGCAAGGTGGTGCGCGACGTCGGCGCTAAGGTCGACTAGAGAACTCGAGTCTCGAGTCTTTCAGGTCTATGAGGGGCCCGAGCTCGTAGAGGTTGCGGTAGCCGTAGCTGTAGAGCGCGATGTAGGTCGAGAGGTTGAGCGAGGCGCGCGCGATCTTGGCCGGGAATGGCCCCTCGGCGTTCGCGAAGTTGTTGTTGCAGTAGATCAGGATCCGGGTGTTCCTGTCCGGGATGGTTGTCCTGAGGCTCTCGATCGCGATGTCCGGGAAGGGCAGGTTGATCGCGTGCTTCACGTGAAGCTCGTCGAACTTCTCCCGGCTGCGGGCATCCAGAATTACGGTGCCGGGCTCGCGGCTCATGCGGATGAATTCCGCCTCCGACACGCGCCGCGTCTCGCGGTGCTGCGCCGCCTCGCGCGAGACGCGCAGGTAGCCGTCCATGTCGATCGCCGGGTTGGCGTGGGCGAGGCCGCTTGCGAAGCAGGCGAGCGCTATCCAGTACTTCATGGCGCAGTCTCCCGCGACCCCGGGTTACCAGGTGATCGAAACTGTAAGCCGCTATTTCGCCAGGCGCAGCCCGGAGAACTGCCAGCGGGCGTCGGGCGGGAAGAAGTTGCGGTAGGTCGCGCGGATGTGGCTCGCCGGCGTGGCGCAGGATCCGCCGCGCAGCACGTACTGGCCGCACATGAACTTGCCGTTGTACTCGCCGACCGCGCCGGGCGCAGGGCGGTAGCCCGGGTACGGACCATAGTCGCTGCGCGTCCATTCCCAGACGTCGCCGTAGGCCTGCGCCAGCGTTCCCGGCGACGGATCCTCGCGCAACGCGAGCGGATGCAGCGCCCCGCTCTCGACAAAATTGCCCTCGCGCGGCGCGCCCTGCGCGGCGATCTCCCATTCCGCCTCGGTCGGCAGGCGCGCGCCCGCCCAGCGCGCGAAGGCTTCCGCCTCGAAGAAGCTCACGTGGCAGATCGGCGTGTTGCGATCGACGGGCGCCTCGCCGTGGAGCGTGAACGTGTGCCAGCGATCGTCGCGGCGCAGCCAGTACTCCGGTGCCTGCCAGCCGCGGGCGCGCACCAGATCCCATCCCGCCGACAGCCAGAGCTCCGGCCGCCGGTAGCCGCCGTCGTCGATGAAGTCGAGGAAATCGCCGTGCGTCACCGGGTGCGAGGCGATCTGGAAATCTTCCAGCCACACGCGATGGCGCGGCGTTTCGTTGTCGAAGGCGAACCCCGGACCCGCATGCCCGACCTCGTGCAGCCCGCCGGCGAATCCGATCCAGCGCGGCGCTCGCGCGCGAATCGGCGTGAGCGGCCAATGCTTCTGGTAGGCGGGCTTGAGCGGATTGCGCGACAGGAGATGCTTGACGTCGGTGAGGATCAGCTCCTGGTGCTGCTGCTCGTGATGCAGCCCGAGCTCGAGCAATGCGGCGGGAAGATCATTCGCCGCGAGGAGCGCTTCGTCGACATGGTTTCGGTAAGCCAGCACCTCGTCGAGCGACGGCCGCGAAAGCATGCCGCGCTCCGGGCGCGGGTGCCGGTCGCCGATACCGTGGTAGTAGGAGTTGAACAGAACGCGATACGCCGGATCGAAGGCGCGGTAGCCACGGACGTGCGGCTCGAGCACGAAGGTCTCGAAGAACCACGTGGTGTGCGCCAGATGCCACTTCGCCGGGCTGGCATCGGACATCGACTGCAGCGCGCAGTCTTCGGCTGAAAGCGGCGCGGTGAGTGCCACGGTCGCCCTACGGATCGCGGCATATTCCTCGATGCGGGGGGAATTGGGCCTGGGATAATGCGGCGAGAAAGGTTGCACGTGTGCCTCCAGTAGGGCTGGACCGCGGCTGCAGTCGATCGTTCAGCCGCTATTCGATCTGCTGGTACGCCTCCTGAACGAACCGCGGCGTGCAAATAGCGAGAAAGACCAGGTCCGTGTCGCCGATGTTGGCTATGCGCTGTCGACAGGACGGTGGAATCCGCACCACATCTCCCGGCCCGACCTCCCGCGGCGGCGAGTCGCCCACTTCCGCCCGCCCCTTGCCTTCCAGGATCACGTAGCGCTCCGCCGTGTCCTTGACCCGGTGCCAGCGGGTCGTCACGCCCCGGGGCACCCGCGCCCGCGCGATCGAGACCGCCGGATCGTCCGGTGTGTTCGAGAGCTCGAGGATAAAGCACCCCTCCTCGATGTACACCTCCTTCACTTCATGTACTTGCTGATGTCGGGCGTGGCCAGCGAGCGTTCGATGTAGCCGAAGGTCCCCTTGTCCTTCACCTCGCGCGCCGCCTCGACGAGGCCGCTCATTGCCGCGCGCCAGAGCGAGGTGGCGAGGCTGATGCGCCGCACGCCGGCGGCCTGGAGCTCGGCCACGCTGAACGACTTGCCCTTGATGCCGGCCATGAAGTTGTAGGGCTTGGAAAGCGCCGCGCACACCTTGCGCACGGCTTCGAGGTCGGGAAGCCCGGGCGCCATGAGGACGTCGGCGCCAGCCTTCTCGAAGGCCTGCAGGCGCTTGATCGTGTCATCCAGGTCGGGTCTGCCGCGCACGAAGTTTTCAGTCCTGGCTGTAAGAACCACATGATGCGAGCGCGCGACCTTGACCGCGGCGGCGACGCGCTCGACCGCATGGCCGAACTCGTAGACCTTGTCCTTGGTGGCATCTTCGATCGAGCAGCCCACGAGGCCGACGCCCGCAGCGAGGCGGATCGTTTCCGCTGCCGCTGCCGGCTCGTCCGCGAAGCATCTCTCTAGATCCGCCGATACCGGCAGGTCGGTTGCCTCCACGATCGCGCGCGCATGTTCCAGCGCCTCTTCGCGCGTCACCTGGCCGTCGCGGCGCCCGAGGGTGCCGGCGTGCGCACCGCTCGAGGTCGCGAGCGCCTGGAACCCCAGGCCGGCCAGCATGCGCGCCGAACCCGCGTCCCAGGCGTTGGCGATGACAAAGGTGCCCTTGTGAAGGGCGCGAAAGCTCTCCGCCTTTTGCTTCTGGCTCACCGGATGACCTTGTCTGCGCGCAACAGCAGCTCATGGGGAATGCTCAGCCCCGCCTCGCGCGCGCTCTTGAGGTTCACGACAAACTCGAACCGCGTCGGGAACTCCACCGGGATTTCGGCCGGGTTGGCTCCCTTGAGAATTTTCTCCACATACGCCGCTGCGCGCCGGTAATGCGCGCGCTGATCGGGCCCATAGCTAATTAGCCCGCCCATCTCGGCGTAGGCAGCGACGCCGTAAACCGCAGGCAGCCGCATGCGTGCAAGGCCCTGCGCGATCTGCGGGACGTACGTGCGAATGTGCGCGTCGGGCAGCACGATCAGCCCTTCGGGAGGGTTGCGTTTGAGCTTGCCGAGGAGGGTTTCCGCATCCTCGCCCGGCGACAGGTGGTGCACAGTCAGCTTCAGGCTCAGCGCGCGGCTCGATGCCTCCAGCGGGTCGAGCATGCCGCGCATGCTGACGTTCGCCGGATTGGAAACCACGCCCACGTGCGACAGGCCCGGGCGTATCGCGATCAGCATCTCCAACCACTTGCGGTTCACCTCGTCGAAGGCGAGCGTGGTGCCGGTCACGTTTCCCCCTGGACGAGCAAAGCTCTTGATCAGGCCGCTTCCGACCGGATCGCCCGAGATCGCCATCACGATCGGGATCGAACGCGTGGCTTTCAGGGCGGAGACGGCCGGCGGAGTCGAGGACGCCACAATGAGGTCGACCCGCAGCGCGGCGAGTTCGGCGGCAAACTGGTCCAGCCGCTCTGGGCTGCCTTTCGCGTTGCGCACCTCCAGCAGGTAGTCGCGCTTTTCTTCGTAGCCCAGGTCCTTCATTCCCGCTCTGAGTTGCCCGAGGGTGTCCGGGCCCACCGCGGCATCGGCTTGCGCGAGATAGCCGATGCGCCAGGGCTTGCGCGGTTGCGCCCACGTGCTGATCGGTGCGGCAAACGGCGCCAGGCCAAGAGCCAGCAGCCGTCGCCGCGCAGTCTTCATTGCAGGTTTACCGGATCGGAGGCGCGTACATCAAGCCGCCCTGGTTCCACAGGCGATTCAGGCCGCGCTCGAAGCCGAGCGGCTTCAGGTTCGCGTCGAAGCTCTCGCCGTAGTTGCCGACCTGCTTGATGATGTTGAACGACCACTTGTTGTCGATGCCGAGCATCTTGCCGATGTCGCCGCTCGCGCCGACGAAGCGCTGCACGGTCGGGTTCTGGCTGCCGGCCTGGCTGTCGATGTTCTTCGAGCTGATGCCCATCTCCTCGGCTTCCAGCATCGCGAACATGGTCCACTTCACCACGTCGAACCAGCGATCGTCGCCGTGACGCACCGCCGGCCCGAGCGGCTCCTTGGAAATGATCTCGGGCAGGATGATGTGCTCTTCGGGCTTCGGCGCGCGGGAGGCGCGCGTCGAGATCAGGCCCGAGTGGTCGGTGGTGTAAACGTCGCAGCGTCCGGCGAAGTACGCGTTCAGCACTTCCTCCATCTTCTCGATCACCACCGGCTTGAAGCTCATCTTGTTGGCGCGGAAGTAGTCCGACAGGTTGAGCTCGGTGGTGGTGCCGGGCTGCACGCACACGGTGGCGCCGTTCAGCTGCTTCGCGCTCTTCACGTTGAGCTTGCGGTGGACCATGAAGCCCTGGCCGTCGTAGTAGTTGACGCCGACGAAGTTGAGGCCGAGGCTGGTATCGCGGGTGATGGTCCAGGTGGTGTTGCGCGCGAGGATGTCCACCTCGCCGGACTGCAGCGCGGTGAAGCGCTGCTGCGCGGTGAGCGGGGTGTAGCGCACCTTGCTCGAATCGCCGAATACCGCCGCGGCGACCCCGCGGCAGACGTCGACGTCGATGCCTTTCCAGACGCCCTTCGAGTCCGGCTGCGAGAAACCGGCGAGGCCGGTGTTCACGCCGCACTGGACGAAGCCCTTCGAGCGCACGGTGTCGAGCGTGGATTGTTGCTGTGCAAATGCGGGGGTTGCGAGGACGGCGACCAGCATCAAGGTTTTCTTCACGACGATTCTCCTTCGAGTAGGAAATCGCGCACGAGCGCGATCTGAGCGGGTTGCAATAGGGTCGGCGCGTGGCCCACGCCGTGGATCTCGACGACTTTCGCCTTCGGGCCGCGGCGCGTCATCTCCGCGGCGGTCTGACGGGAAACGACGTCCGAGTGCTCGCCGCGGACGAGCAGCGTCGGGCAGCGCACAGCGTCGTAGAGGTGCCAGAGCTCGAGATCCTTTTCGGGCATCGTCGCGCGGTAGGCCTCGGCGATGCGCGGATCGTAATGGGGGCGCCAGGCGCCGTCCTCGTGACGGCGCACCCAGGTCTCGGTCAGGAAGCGCCATTGCGCGTCGCTGTGCGGGCCGAACGGCGCCGAGATGGCGCGGACGTACTTCTCCGCGTCCTCGAGGGACGCAAAGGCCGGTGCCTGGCCGACGTATTTCGCGATGCGTTCGAGCGACACCTTTCCGATCACGGGGCCGGCATCGTTGAGCACCAGCTTCTTCACCGGGCTCGCCGCCTGCGCGGCGAGCGCCATGCCGACGAACCCGCCCATCGAGGTGCCGAGCCAGTACACGGTTTCGACGTCGAGCCGGGCGATGAGCGTGACCATGTCGGCCACGTACTGCGCCCAGGTGTAGAGCTTCGCGTCGGCCAGCCGGTCGGAGTCGCCGCGCCCGGCGATGTCTGGGCACACGATGCGGAACTGCGCGCACAGCGCGCGCGCCAGCTCGTCGAAATCGCGCCCGGCGCGCGTGAGGCCGTGCACGCACACCAGCACGTCGCGGTTGCGCGGGTCACCCCATTCGCGGTAGGCGATGCGGTGCAGGCCGGCCGGCGAGGCACAAAGCACCGAGCGCCGGCGCGGCTCTACGGCTTCAGCCATTGCCTGACGATCGCCTCGCGGGCGGCTTTCCCTTCCGGGTCGAGGGAGGAATGGCTGCCGCGGTTCGCGCGCAGCAGCGCGAGCTTCTCCGACTTCAGGTTCGCGCCGCGAACCGGGTAGCCGTAGTTGGCATAGCGCACGCGCTCGAGCGCGGCCTCCTCCTCGTCGTACCAGATCCACTCCTCGACGAAGCGGAACGCGACCTCCTCGAGCGCAGCGTCGGGCTCCTCGGTGCCGAGCAGATCCAGCACCCCGCCGCGGTAGCGCCAGTACGTGTGGCGCGCGTGGGTGACCGCGTAGCCGATGAGGCTGCCGTCGGGTTGCGCCATGCAGGCGAGGCCGAGCTCGAGGTGGCCTTCGTCGCCGGCCTGAACGTCCACCTGCGCGCCGTCGAGGGGGCCGGAGGTCTGCTCGACGAGCTGGCCGTTCTCGATCACCGCGCGGCCGCGCTTGCCATCGCGCTCCCATTCGGCCTCGACGCGCAGCTCGGGAAAGTCCACCGATGCGGCGGTAAACGCGGGAAAGGGGATGCCGCGCCGCGGAGCGAAGCGGTACTCGAGCGTCCCCGCTGCGTGGTGCTCGGTGTAGTCCTCGGCGTCCTCGTCGCGCACCATCAGCCAGCGCAGGCGCTCGCGGAAATCGTCGAGCCGCCCTGCGCCGGTGATGCGCACGACCGCGGTGAACATCCCAATTTACGAGTCGTACTTGAAGGACAGCGCGAGCCGCGCCCGGAACTGCACCACCTTGCCGTCCTCGATCTTGACGTCGAGCTTCTCGATCTCCGCGATGCGCAGATCGCGCAGCGTGCCCGCCGCGGTCTTGACCGCATTGCGCGCGGCGTCTTCCCACGAGTTGCTGCTGGTGCCGATCACCTCGGTCACGCGATAGACCGTTCCGCTGCCTTTCTTCGCCATGGTCGATCCTCTCCTCTGGTCGCGGGAGACCCCCGCGAGATGATTCTATACGCGACGCCAATACCGGGGGCGCAAGCGTCGTTCGGACTGGACCCGAACGCGATCCGGCTGCAGAACCACGCTGACCGCGCCGTCCAGATCGGTGCGCAGGACCGGGACCCGCGCGCTCGCATAGCGCTCCAGCACCTCGCGCGCCGGGTGTCCGAAGCGGTTGCGGTACCCCGCGGGCACCACCGCCCAGCGCGGCCCAACGGCGGCGATGAACTCGGCGCTCGACGAGGTGCGGCTGCCGTGGTGGGGCACGACCAGCACATCCGCCTTCGGAATCGTCCCGGCCAGCGCCGATTCCGCGGCGCGCTCGATATCCCCCGTCAGCAGAATGGAGCCTCCGCCGGCGGCGATGTGCAGCACGCAGCTCTGGTTGTTGCGGCGCGCAGTCTCCCAGCCCGGCTGCGGATGCAGGAATTCGAAGCGCACCCCGTCCCATTCCCAGCTGCTGCCGGCGGCGCATCGGCCCGCGGTGGCGACCAGCGAGTTCAGGGCATGAGAGCGCGCAAGCGAGGACGCGAGCGAGCGGACCTCCAGCGTTTCCAGCACGGTGAGCGCGCCGCCGAGATGATCCGTGTCCTCGTGGCTGAGAACCATCATGTCCACGCCGCGAACCCCGGCGCCGCGCAGCATCGGAACGACGATGCGCCCGCCGCTGTCCGCTTCGGGGCCATAGGCCGGGCCGGCGTCGTAGAGCAGCGTTCGATTCGCGGTACGCACCACGACCGCCAGGCCCTGGCCGACGTCGAGCGCGGTGATCCAGGCCTCGCCCACCGCCGGCGCAGCCGGGGCGAGCGAAAGCGCCGGCGCCATCAGCGCGAGTCCGCCGGCGCGCCACGGCACGCCGCGCGGCGCCAGGATCCAGACCGCGCCCGCCATGGCGAGCGCCGCGGCCCACAGGGACGGCACGTGCTGCTGCCACAGCGCTCCGGGAAGCGCTGCGCACCATTCGAGGAAGCGCAGCAGCCACTCGACCAACCAGGTAGCTGCTTCCAACAAAAGGTCTAGAGGTAGTACAACGGCAAGAAGCGCGAGCGGCGTCACGATCACCGACACCACAGGAATGGCGACGGCGTTGGCGAGCGGCCCGGCGACCGAGACCTGGCCGAACAGCAGCAGCGCGGCGGGCGCCAATCCCACGGTGATGGCCCACTGCATCCGGCCCCATTGAGCCGGGCGCCATTCGTTCGACGCGACGTAGAAGATCAGAGCGACCGCAGCGAACGAGAGCCACAGCCCCGGCGCGAGCGGCGCCCAGGGGTCGGCTGCGACGACCACCGCCAGCGCGAGGGCAAGCGTGCGCGCGGGCGAAGCGATCCGCCCGCACCACAGCGCGGCCGCGACCACGCTCACCATGTAGAAGGTACGCTGCGCCGGCACTGCGAAGCCGGCAAGGAGCGTATAGCCGAGCGCCGCCGCGATCGCCGCCGCAGCCGCGGCCTTCCTCGCCGGCAACCGCACTACCGCTGTCGGCACTCGCCGCCAGCCGAACGCGACCAGCCACGCCGCGAGCCCCGAGACGAGCGTCACGTGCAGACCCGAAATGGACATCAGGTGCGTGACGCCCGTCCGGTTGAAGAGCCGCCACTCCTCCGCGGAAATCGCGCGCTGGTCTCCTACCGCCAGCGCGGCGAGAATTCCGGCCGCCGGGGTCGCACCGAGCCGCGCCTGGAAGCGATCGCGTACCGCTTCCCTGGCTTTTTCCACCCGATCGAAAAAGCTGTTCCTGAACCCGACTCGGCGCTGCTCGCCCCGTTGCCTCACATATCCCGTGGCCCCGACGCCTCGCTCGAGAAGCCAGGCCTCATAGTCGAAGCCGTACGGGTTGACGTGGCCATGCGGCCGGCGCAGCCGCACCGTGAAGAGCCAGCGCTCGCCCGGATGCACAGCCTCTCCGAGGAGCGCTGCGCCCTCTTCGGCCGCGGGGCTGCGGTGCCACGCCAGCAGCAGCTTCCTCGGCAGGGGCTGATCGGAGGACTCCACTTCGAGCTCGAAGCGCACCGCGCGTTCGCTTATCGCGGGCAGGCTCGCGACCACGCCAACGACGTCGAGGTCGCGGCCTTCGAGCTCCGGCGCCAGCCGGTCGGCCATGCGCAGGTGCGCCATGGCGGCGGCCCAGAAGAAGCCGATAGCGAACGCCAGCGGCAGGGCAAGGATTCTTCTTCTCAGCAAGAGAAGCGGTAGCAGCGCCGCCCATGCCATCGACGGCAGCTCGGCCTGCCACTGCAGCGCGGCCGCACCGCATGCGAAGGCCAGCGCTGCCAGGGTCATCTACAATGCAACGCGCCTGCTTCCTCCTGGCTGACCGTGCCCCGCAAGTTTTTCCGCAAGTACCATTCCAATCTCGAGGCGGTGCGCTCGAGCCGCATGGTCGCGGCATTCGGGAGCTGGGCGCAGCACCCGAACCTGTGGCACCTCAACCGGCGCTCGGTGTCCGGCGCGGTGGCGATCGGCCTGCTCGCAGGACTGGTGCCCGGACCGCTGCAGATGCTCGCCGCCCTCCTGATTGCCGTGCCGCTAAAGAAAAACCTTCCGGTGGCAATGCTGGTCACGCTCTACACCAATCCGTTCACGATCGTGCCGATCTATGTCCTCGCCTACGCGTACGGGCGGTTGCTCCTGCCCGGGGAGCACGCCGTTTTGCCTGCATCGTTCGGCATGGACAACCTGGGCGAGTCCCTGGTTGCGCTCGGCAAGCCCCTGGCCCTCGGGCTGGTTGCGCTGGGCTGCACGCTGGCGGCTCTCGGCTATGTGGGGGTCCAGCTCGCGTGGCGCGCCTATGTCGTTGCCGCGTGGCGCGCGCGCGCGCGCCGGCGCAAGGCAGCCGCGTGACGCACGAGGAGTTTGTCGCCCGGTACCAGGCGGGGCGCATCCGCGTGAAGATCGACCGCCAGGCCGCCGCGCGCTTCGTCGCCGGCCGCACCATGCTGCCGCTCGTCCTGCTGCCGGTGCTCGGCTTGGGCGTTGCACTCGCCCTGGTCGGCTACGTCATTGCTGGAGTAACGATCTTCGTGGCCGCTCTACTACTGCGCTATCTCGTGCGCCGCAGCAGCGACGGGTTCCTGATGTCGCGGGCGCTTCAGGACGCCGAGTTCTACCGCCAGGTCCTCGCCGCTCAGGTGCTGATGATCGAGGAGTGCAGCACCCCGTCACGCAGCTCGTAGATGCGCTGCGCGCGCGCGGCGAGGTCGCTGTCGTGGGTGACGATCACGAACGCCGTGCCGTGCGACGCGGAGAGGCGCACCATCGCGTCGAATACCTCGTCGGCGGTGTGCGAGTCGAGGTTGCCGGTCGGCTCGTCCGCGAGCACGCAGGCGGGCTCGGTGACCAGCGCGCGCGCGAACGCGCAGCGCTGGCGCTCGCCGCCCGAGAGCTCGCCCGGCTGGTGTTCGAGGCGCGCGCCAAGGCCGATCTCGGCGAGCACTTTTGCAGCCCGCGCCTTGGCCTCGCCGCGGTCCATTCGTCGGATGAAGAGCGGCATCGCCACGTTCTCCACGGCCGTGAACTCGGGCAGAAGGTGGTGAAACTGGTAGACGAAGCCGAGCGTCGCATTGCGCACGCGGCCGCGCTCGGTCTCGCTCATGGCGCTGAACGGCTTGCCCTGGACGAGAACCGCGCCCGAGGTCGGCGCATCCAGCCCGCCGAGGACGTGCAGCAGCGTCGACTTGCCGGAGCCCGAGCGGCCGACGATGGCGATACGCTCTCCGGCGCGCACTGCCAGGTCCACGCCGCGCAGCACCTCCACCGGCGCCGGTCCCTGATACGTCTTTCTCAGGTCATTGCAGGAGACGACTTCATGAATAGCCTCATTCATACCGAAGCGCTTCGGCCGGATTGACGCGGCCCGCGCGCCAGCTCGGGTAGATCGTGGCGAGAAAAGACAGGGCGAGCGCCATCGCCGCGATCCAGAGGACGTCGTTCGACTGCAGGTCGGACGGCAGGTCGGGGATGAGGTAGACGTCCTTGGAAAGGAACTTGATGTTGAAAGCGCGCTCGATCGCCGGAACGATGACGTCGATGTTCAGCGCCGTGACGATGCCCGTCAGCACGCCCACCAGCGTGCCGACGACGCCGAGCACCATGCCCTGGACCATGAAGATCTGCAGCACCGAGCCCGGCGCCGCGCCGAGCGTGCGCAGGATGGCGATGTCGGCTTGCTTGTCGGTGACCGCCATCACCAGGGTCGAGATGATGTTGATCGCCGCGACCAGCACGATCAGCCCGAGGATCAGGAACATCATGCGCTTCTCGATCTCGACCGCGCGGAAGAAGTTGGCGTGGCTGCGCGTCCAGTCGGAGGCGAAGAGATCGCGCGGCAGCCTGGCGAGCAGCTCGTGGGCGACCTCGCGCGCGGCGAACAGGTCGTCGAGCTTGAGGCGCACGCCGCTGACCGCCTCGCCCATCTGGTAGAGGGTTTGCGCGTCGCGCATATGGACGAGCGCAAGTCCGGAATCGGCGTCGACGATGCCGGCCTCGAACACGCCGGTGACGGTGAACTGCTTGAGGCGCGGGATCACCCCCGCCGGGGTCACGACCCCCTGCGGCGCTACCAGCGCGATCTTGTCGCCGCGCAGCACGCCGAGCGAGCGCGCAAGATCGGCGCCGAGCACCACGCCGTATTCGCCCGGCCGCAGCTCGTCGAGCGAGCCGGCGCGCATGTGGCGCGCGAGATCCGCGACCTTCTCCTCCTCGGCCGGCAGGATGCCGCGCACCACGGCGCCGCGCACCGCCTGGCCGTTGGAAAGCATCGCCTGCGCCTGGACGAAGGGCGCGGTGCCGACGACACGCGGGTGCTGCGCCACCGCTTTCGCGACGCCACGCCAGTCCTCGAGGCGGTTGTCGCCGGCCAGGATCTGCAGGTGCGACACCACGCCGAGAATCCGCGTTCTGACTTCCTTCTGGAAGCCGTTCATCACGGACAGCACCACGATCAGCGCCCACACGCCGACCGCGATACCGATCATGGAAACCGCGGAATTGATGCCGATGAAGCGATTGCGCCGGCGGGCGCGGGTGTAGCGCAAGCCGACCATGAGCTCGTATCGCATGGAGGGCCGTAACTTACTACAATCGACGCGGTGGATGCCGAGAGCGCGCTTCTCCTCAGGAATCTCGTCGCGAAGGAGCGCGTCGCCCACCTCGCCACGCTGCGCAACGAGGCGCCGATGGCGTCGATGACCCTCTACCTGCCGGAAGCGGATTTCTCCGCGTTCTACGTGCACGTCAGCCGCCTCGCCTGGCATACCCAGGACATGGCGCAGGATGCGCGCGTCGCGCTGTCGATCGCCGAGACCGACGACCGCCGCGCCGATCCATTTACCCTCATGCGCGTGACCGTGCGCGGCGGCGCACTCCAAATTCAAGGCGAGAACGATGAATTGAAGCGCCGCTGGCTCGAGCGCTTCCCGGCGCAGGCGATCAACTTCGAGCTCGCCGATTTCTCGTTCTGGAAGATCACGCCGCGCGACGCGCGCTTCGTCGCCGGCTTCGGTCGCATCCACAATCTCTCCGCTGCGGAGCTCAAAATTCCATGAATGCTGAACAACTCAAGGCGCTGCAGGCGCCGATCAAGGAACGCTACAAGAAGGATCCCGCCGCCGCGGTCATCACGCTGCGCGCGCAAGGCCGCATCGGCGAAGGCATCGCCTGCCGCGTCGACACCGGGAAGGCGCTGATCGAGGCGGGGCTGCACCCGGCCACCGGCGGCACAGGGCTGCAGGCGTGCTCGGGCGACATGCTGCTCGAAGCCCTGGTCGCGTGCGCCGGGGTAACCCTCAGGGCGGTCGCTACTGCCCTCGCCATTCCTTTGAGGGACGCCAAGCTGACCGCCGAGGGCGACCTCGACTTCCGCGGCACCTTGGGGGTCGCGAAAGACGCGCCGGTGGGCTTTCGCGAGATCCGCCTGAAGTTCGACCTGGACAGCGACGCCTCCGAGGAGCAGCTGAAGAAGCTCCTCGAGCTCACCGAGCGCTACTGCGTGGTGATGCAGACGATCCGTGGCGCGCCAGCCGTGGTGGTTTCAATGTGAACGCATCGTTGTTACGTTCGCAACACTGAAGATCCCGCCTGTCACATCGGCGCTGCTTCCACGGTCTAGTCTCCACAGACCTTGATCAGGAGCAGCCATGAATGCACGTGATGACTTTTTCCAGACGCCTCAGCCCAGCGCCTTGAGCGCTTTCGGGGTTCCGGTGGGCGATCGCGCCGAGATCGTCGACGCCCTTTACCGCTTCGGCGCCGGCCAGGATCTTCGCGACCGCCGCTTGTTCGACTCCGCTTTCTCTGCGAAGGCAAAGCTCGATTTCACCGGCCCCGCCCGGCGCCTTGGCGCTGCGGTATCGGTGTTCGAGGGGCGGCAGGCAATCGGCGACCGCATCTTTTCCGCCATCGATCAGCTCGACACGACCCACACCGTGACCAATCCCCGCGTGACGCATTACGACAGCCGGCACGCGAGCCTGGTCGCGCTGGTCGAGGCGCAGCACCTGCCTCGCGGCGACCACGGGCGGCACCTGCTGCTGAAGAACATCTACACCGCGACGCTTTCCAAGGTGCAGGATCGCTGGTTAATCGACACCCTGCGCATCGACAACGTCTGGATGACGGGCGATCCGTCAGTGCTGTTTCCGGAAGCGACTAACGAATCTGCCGTGCCAGTGAGCGCGTAAGCTCGGCGGCCGGTACCTCGCGGCGCGCGCCGGGATTCTGACCGCACCACAGCGGCGAAAAATCGCCGCTCCCCTGGCTTTCGGCCTTCGCGCGCAGCGGGGCGATGGCCGCCGTCGCCAGCGGAAATTCGGGCGCCGCGCCGCTGATCGGCCCCAGTTCCTTCATGGCGCGATTGACGATGCCGCGCGCCGGGCCGCCGCTGAACAGGTTGGTGAGCGCCGTGTGGCGAGCGGCTTCGCTTTTCAGCGCGGCGCGATGTACCGCGCTGGTCGTCGCTTCCGGGCACAGCATATAGGCGGTACCGACCTGAACGCCGGCGGCGCCGAGCGCCACCGCGGCGGCGACGCCCTTCGCATCGGCGATTCCGCCGGCGGCGATCACCGGAAGCCTGACTGCGGCCACGATTTGCGGCAGCAGCGCAAAAGTGCCGATCTGGGTGCTCAGGTCGTCGGTGAGGAAGTTGCCGCGATGCCCGCCGGCCTCGAGACCCTGCGCGACGATCGCATCGACCCCCTGCGCTTCCAGCCAGCGCGCCTCGTCGACCGTGGTGGCCGACGAAAGGATCTTCGATCCGAGCTTGCGCACGCGTTCGAGTAGCGGCTGCGGCGGCAAGCCGAAATGGAAGCTCACCACCGCCGGCCTGAACTCGGCCAGCACCTCGGCGGCTTCGGGCGTAAAGGGCGCGCGCACCGGCCCGCCGGCTGCCGCTTTCGGATCGATGCCATATTCCTCGTAGTACGGTGCGAGCGCCGCGCGCCAGGCCGCTTCGCGCTGCGGATTCGGCGCGGGCGGGGTGTGGCAGAAGAAATTGACGTTGAACGGCCGGCGGGTGGCCGCCTGGATCGCCGCGAGCTCGGCGCGCAGGGCATCGGTGGAGAGCATGGCGCAGGGCAGCGAGCCCAGGCCGCCGGCGTTGCACACCGCGACGGCGAGCGCGCTGCCCTGCGCGCCGGCCATCGGCGCCTGGATCACCGGCAGCTCGACGCCGAGCAGCGCTTTGAGGGTCACCGGCGCAGTGTAGGTTGACGGCGGGTTTCTGAAAAATGAATAATCAAGAACATTTCATTCTCTATTCGAGAACATGGAGCTCACCGAGCTGCGGATTTTCAAGGCGGTCGCCGAGCACGGCGGCATCACCCGGGCTGCGGCGGCGCTGAACCGGGTGCAATCCAACGTCACCACGCGCGTCAAGCAGCTCGAGGAGCGGCTCGGCGCGCAGCTGTTCCACCGCCAGGGGCGCAGGCTGGTGCTCTCCTCCGAGGGCAGGCTGCTGCTCGACTATGCCGACCGGCTGCTGCGCCTGTCTGCGGAGGCGCAGGCCGCGCTTAAGGGCCATGTGCCGCAGGGCGTGCTGAAGATCGGCGCGCTCGAAAGCACCGCGGCGACGCGGCTGCCCGCGGTGCTCGCCCGCTACCATCGCGACTACCCGGCGGTGCGGCTCGAGCTTGCTACCGCGACCACCGGCGCGCTGGTCGACAAGGTGCTGTGCGAGGAGCTCGAGGCCGCGTTCGTCGCCGAGCCGTTCTCTGCCGGCGGCCTGCAGACGCGGCACGTCTTCACCGAGGAGCTGGTGCTCATCACCGCCCGGAACCATCCCCGTGTCGCTGCGCCGGGCGACCTCGCCAGCCGTACCGTGCTCGCCTTCCCCACCGGCTGCTCATATCGGCGCCGCCTCGAGCTGTGGCTCGGCCGCTCGCACCTCGCCGCGGAGCGCGTCATGGAGTACGGCTCCTACCACGCGATCGTCGCGTGCGCCGCCGCAGGCGCCGGCATCGCCGTGGTGCCGAAGTCGGTGCTGCGCGCAACCGGAATGGAAGCCCAGGTCGCGCTGCATCCACTGCCGCCGAAGATCGCTCAGGCGAAGACCATGCTCGTCTGGCGGCGCGGCCACCAGTCGGTCCCGCTCGAGGCGCTGCGCAAGGCGCTCGCTTGAGGATCTACGGCGTCGATTTCACCTGCGCCCCGCGCAAGGCGAAGCCGATCACCGTCGCTTCAGGTCGATTGAAAAGAGACCGTCTGACAGTCGAGGAAATCGAGAAGCTCGAAGATTTCGCCGCGTTCGAGGCGTTTCTCGCGCGTCCCGGCCCGTGGCTTGGCGGCTTCGACTTTCCGTTCAGCCTGCCGCGCGAGCTGGTGCGCGACCTGAGCTGGCCTGAGGACTGGCCCGGCCTGGTCGCGCATTGCGCGCGCATGACGCGGATGGAGCTGCGGGCTGCGCTGGATGCGTATCGCAGCACACGCCAGCCGGGAAACAAGTACGTCCACCGCGCCACCGACCATCCCGCAGGCTCGTCCAGCCCGATGAAGCTCGTCAATCCGCCGGTGGCGCTGATGTTCCACGAAGGCGCGCGGCGAGTACTCGCCTCTGGAGTCTACGTACCAGCACTATCCAAAGGCGACAGCATGCGTGTGGCGCTCGAAGCCTATCCGGGCCTGCTGGCGCGCAAGCAGCTCGGCATCCGCGATTCCTACAAGAGCGACACGCGGCGCGAGCACACGCCGGCCCGCAGGGCGGCGCGCAAGAAGATCGTGCAGGCGCTGAAATCGGGCTACCCCTTGAACGTTCGCGTCACGCTGGATCCACGGCTGGAGAAGGAAGTCTTGGCGGACGGCTCGGGCGACCTGCTCGACGCGGTGATTTGCGCGGTGCAAGCCGCGTGGGGCTGGAACAGGCGCGAATCGAACTTCGGCCTCCCTGCGCACGCGCACCCGGCCGAGGGGTGGATCGTCAGCTCTTAGGCACTCTTACGAGGTGGTAGCCCTTGGACTCCATGCAAAACTGGGCCAGCCGGTTCTCCTCCATCAGCTGGTAGCCGTAGGGGTCGACCATCGCCGTGCTTGGCCAGACGAAGTAACCGCGCCCGCTCGCATCCTGCGCAAACACCGGCCCGACCATCGACTGGTAGTGCCAGGAGCGAAGGCTGGCCTCGCGCCACGCGGCCTGCTGGCATTCCTTCTCGTCGGTGCGCGCCTGCTCGGCCGTGAAATCCGGTTTCTGCCATTGCATCGGCGTGCAGGCGCAGGCAAGGACGAGCGCGAAAGCGGCGAATCGGCGCATACCGCCTTATAGACCAGAGCGGCGCTTCGCGGGTTCAAAGTGCGCTAGAGTGCCGATACTGTATATCCATGCATGCACCGCTTGCGATCGTCGATGTGGAGACTACGGGCAGCGACCCGGCCAGCGACCGCATCACGGAGGTCGCGGTGCTGCAAGCCGACGGCGTCGCCCTGACCGCGCAGTGGTCGACGCTGGTCAATCCCGGAGCGTCGATCCCCGGCGTCATCCAGGCGCTCACCGGCATCACGCAGGAGATGGTGGACGCCGCGCCGCGCTTCGCCGACATCGCCGAGGAGCTGTACGAGCGGCTCGCCGGACGCGTTTTCGTCGCGCACAACGCGCGCTTCGACTACGGCTTCCTGCGCCGCGAATTCGAGCGCGCCGGCCTCAAGTTCCTGGCGAAGACGCTTTGCACCGTGCGGCTGTCGCGCCGGCTGTATCCCGGCACGGCCGGCCATAGTCTCGACAGCCTGATCGAGCGCCACGGCCTGGAATGCGAGGTGCGCCACCGCGCCCTCCCCGACGCGGCCGTGCTCTGGCAATTCCTGCGCACGGCCGTAGAAGAGCACGGGGAGGACGTGGTGGCGGTCGCAGCGCGCCAGATCGCGCGGCAACCGGCCCTGCCGCCGCACCTCGACCGCGCGGCGATCGAGGAGATTCCGGAAGCCCCCGGCGTGTATCTGTTCTACGACGAGGGCGCGGCGCCGCTCTATATCGGCAAGAGCCGCGCGATGCGCTCCCGGGTGTTGCAGCACTTCATCGCCACCGCGAGCTGGACGCCGCGCGTGCGGCGCATCGAGTGGCGGCGCACCGCCGGCGAGCTCGGGGCGCTGCTCCTCGAGGCCGAGCTCGTGAAGGCGCTCGATCCGGTCTGCAACCGCCAGCTGCGCCGGCCCGGGCGGCTGTGCGGCTTCGCGTTCGACGGCAAGCGGCTGCGGCTCGCCGGCGCCGACGAAATCGACGCCGATACGCTGCCTTTCCTCTACGGCATCTGGCGCTCGCGCGGCGCGGCATTGCAGGCGTTGAAGGCGGCGGCGGACGAGCATCGGCTTTGTCTGCAGACCCTTGGCTTCGATGAAAAGAAAAAAGGAATCTGCCTGAGGCATCAGCTCGGGCGCTGCGCAGGCGTTTGCGCCGGCAAGGAAAGCATCCACCTGCACCATGCGCGCGTCGCTACCGCCCTCGCCCGCCTGAAGAGCATCGACTGGCCGCACCGCGGCGCGCTCGGCGTGGTCGAGGCCGACGCAAGCCGCGACGCCACCGAGGTGCATGTCCTCGACCGCTGGTGCTACCTCGGCACCGCAAGGTCCGATGCCGAGATCGCCGAGCTGCTCGAGACGCGGCGCCCGCGTTTCGACTATGACCACTACCGGATCCTTTCGCGCCATCTCGGCAAGCGCGGCGTCCGGGTCGTCGAGCTCGCCGCCTGATGCACTGCGAGCTCCTGATCCCGCGCCTCTTCAACACCGCCACGGACGGAAAAACGGCCATGCGCTTCGCTGCGCTCGAGCTCTTGCTCGCGCGCGGCCGAACCCGCGCCGCGGCGGCGCAGTGCGTGGAAGAGTGGCTGCACGACGCGTTCGACCTGGGAGAAGGGCCGTTTCCCGCCGGCGCGCTGACGCTGCTGGCGGCGGGCGGCGCCCCTGGCGAGGCGCGCTGGGCACGAGCCGATCCCATCCACTTGCGCGTCATGCGCGACCACCTGGCGATAGCCCCCGCCGACGCCTTCGAGCTGTCTGCCGGGGAAGCCGAGACGCTGTGCGCGGCATTGAACGGACACTTCGCAGGCATGGACTTCACCGCCTGCGAGCCGCGCCGTTGGTGCGCGAAAGTCCCGGAGGCGCTGTCCATCGATGCCGGCAATCCGCTCGACGTGGCGGGTATGGGGGTCGAGCCGCCGCGGCAGGCGGCAACGCTGCTCAACGAGGCGCAAATGGTGCTGCATGCGCACCCGCTGAACGAGGCGCGCGAGGCGCGTGGCGAGCCCGCGGTGAACAGCGTCTGGCTCTGGGGCGCCGGCCGCGCGACGCGCGCAAGCTGCGCCTGGCAATCGGTCGCCGCCGACGACCCCGCGGTGATCGGCGCCGCGCGGCTCGCCGGCGCGCGTCACCGCCTGCTGCCGCGCTCGGCGCGCGACTGGCTCGAGCGGCTGCCCGAGGATGGCCGGCATCTCGCGCTGCTCGACGCGCTGCGCAAGCAGCCCGAAAACGCTGTCCTCGAGAGTCTGGAGCGGGACTGGTTCGAGCCGCTGCTCGCCGCGCTACGCGCCGGCCGCGTCGGGATGGTGACCGTCCATGTGCCCGACGGCGCGGAAGCGCTAAGCTTCGAAACCGTCCGCACGGACCTGCGCCGCTTCTGGCGGACGAAAAAACCAATCGAGCACTACGCGTGAAGATCGTCGAGCGCACCTACAACGAAACGCACCGCCGCGCGCTGCTCGAATCCGGCATGCATCCCGTGCTTGCCCGCGTCTATGCCGGCCGCAACATCCGCACCGCCGCCGAGCTGAACTACGGCCTGGACGGGCTGATTCCCCCGGGTTCGCTAAAGGGCATCGACGACGCCGCGGCGCTTCTGGCGGATGCGATTTCGGAAAGAAAGAAGCTTCTCATCGTCGCCGACTACGACGCCGACGGCGCCACGGCCTGTGCGGTGGGCGTGCGCGCGCTGAGAGCCTTCGGTGCCAACGTCGACTACCTCGTTCCGGACCGCTTCAAGCTCGGCTACGGGCTCACGCCCGAACTGGTGGAACTTGCTTCATTAAGAAAACCTGAACTGCTGATTACCGTCGACAACGGCATCGCCAGCGTCGAAGGCGTGGCGCGCGCGCGCAGCCTCGGCATCGCCACTCTGATCACCGACCACCACCTTCCCGGGCCCGAGCTTCCCGCGGCGGCCTGCATCGTCAATCCGAACCAGCCCGGCTGCGAATTCCCCTCCAAGGCGCTCGCCGGCGTGGGCGTGATGTTCTACGTCATGCTCGCCTTGCGCGCCGAGCTGAGAAGAAGAAGATTCTTCAAGGACGGGAAAGAGCCCAATCTCGCTGCGCTCACCGATCTCGTCGCCCTCGGCACGATCGCCGACGTGGTGCCGCTCGACGCGAACAACCGCAACCTGGTGGCGCAGGGCCTGAAGCGGCTGCGCGCCGGGCGCTGCACGCCGGGGATCGCCGCGCTGCTGCGCGCCGCCGGCCGGCCGCTCGCCGAAGCCTCGAGCTTCGACCTCGGGTTCGTCGCCGGGCCGCGGCTCAACGCCGCCGGGCGGCTCGCCGACATGAGCCTCGGCATCGAATGCCTGACCACCGACGACGAGGCGCGCGCGGCGAACTGCGCGCAGGAGCTCGACCGCCTCAACCGCGAGCGGCGCAACATCGAAGCCGCCATGCTGCAACAGGCTTTGCAGGCCGTTGAACAAGTTTCTTCCCAGGAAAGCGGTACTTTCTTCCACCCCGACTGGCACCAGGGCGTGGTCGGAATCGTCGCCTCGCGCCTCAAGGAACGGCTGCACCGGCCGGTGATCTGCTTCGCCCGGGCGGAGGAAAGCGGCGACCCGGTGCTGCGCGGCTCGGGTCGCTCGATCCCGGGACTGCACCTGCGCGACGCGCTCGACGTGGTGTCGAAGCGCGCACCCGGGCTGATCCGGCGCTTCGGCGGGCACGCGATGGCCGCGGGCCTGAGCATCGGCGCCGCCGACTACGAGCGCTTCACGGGCGAGTTCGAGCGCGCGGTCGACGAGCTGCTGCCGGCGCACGCGCGCCTGCGCGTGGTCGAGACCGACGGCGCGCTCGACGCGATGTACTTCTCGCTCGACGTGGCGCGCCTGCTCGACGCCGGAATCTGGGGCCAGGGCTTTCCGCAGCCGGTGTTCTGCGATACATTCGCCGTGGAAAACCAGCGCGTTGTCGGCGAGCGGCACTTGAAGCTCTGGCTGGTGAAAGGCGGCCGCCGCATCGAGGCAATGCGCTACGGCGCGCTCGATCAGCTGCCCGCACAGGTTCGGGCGGCCTACCGGCTGAGCGTCAACGAGTTCAACGGCCTCAAGAACATCCAGCTCAACGTGGAGCATTTCGAATGAAGCTTCTGGCACTTTCACTGGTGTTGGGTCTCGGCGCTGCCCAGGCGCAGGACCTGCAGCCCATCAAGGACGCGGGACCGTACGTGCCCTCGCCGCAGAGCGTGGTCTCCGACATGCTGCGCTACGCGGACGTCGGGCCAAGCGACTTCCTGATCGACCTCGGCTCGGGCGACGGCCGCATCGTGCTGACCGCGGCCAAGGTGTTCGGCGCGCGCGGCTTCGGCGTCGAGATCAAGGACGATCTGGTGAAGAAGTCGAACGAGGCGGCGCAGAACGAAGGGCTCGCCGACCGCGTGAAGTTCATGAAGCAGGACCTCTTCAAGACCGATATGTCGCAGGCGACGGTGATCACGATGTATCTCCTGCCGGACACGGTGAATCTCCTCAAGGACAAGTTCCTCGCCGAGCTCAAGCCGGGCACGCGGATCGTGTCGCACGACTACCCGCTCACCGGCTGGATCCCGGAGAAGTACGTGCAGATGGACCTCGAGGACAAGGTGCAGATCAGCGGGGTCACCACCACGCTCATCTACCTGTACGTGGTGCCGGCGAAGGTCGCGGGCAAGTGGAGCGCGCAGATGCCTCCCGCGGTGAGCAAGCAGCCTGCGACGCTTTCGCTCAAGCAGCAGCTCACGCGCGTCACGGGTAGCGTGCGCCTCGACGGCAAGGACGTGCCGCTGGAGGAGGTGAAGCTGCGCGGCGACCGGCTGAGCTTCAAGCTCGCCGGCCGCAAGGGCGAGTTCAGCGGCCAGGTGAAAGGAAAGAGCATCGAGGGCGTGGTCGAGTCCGGCGGCAGCAAGTCGCCCTGGAGCGCGACCCTCGG
>DATBSZ010000247.1:0-6929 GCA_036559525.1 Burkholderiales bacterium | reverse complement strand
AGCCGGTCGAGGAGCTTCAGCACCGCCCGCCTTCTTGAGTCGCGCGGCGAAAGCACCACGGCCGCGACCTCGTGGATCCACTGCGGCGGGTCCTTGAAAACCGGGTCCTGGGGGAGCTTCTGGCCGGGGCGGAGGGGCAGCATGGGCTTGCGCGACCGATTCTAGGCTGCCCGCCGGCCGGAATCCATCTCGCGCCGCCGCAAGCCGCGGCGCGCGTAAAATCATGGGAAGAATCAGACACATCGTCCCATGCGCCGTTCGGCCTTCGCCCTCCTGATCGTCCTCGCCGGCTGCACCACCAGCCCGCTGACCGGCCGCAGCCAGTACATGGTGGTGTCCGAGCAGATGGCGGTGTCGCAGTCGGCCGCGGCCTACGTGCAGATGATGGGCGAGCTCGACAAGAAGAAGAAGATCGAAGCCGGCACCGAGCGCGAGAAGAGAGTGCGCGAGATCACCGATCGCCTGGTCGCGCAGGCGGTGCGCGTGCGCCCGGATGCGAAAAGCTGGAACTGGGAAGTGAAGGTGATCGACGATCCGAAGACGGTGAACGCCTTCTGCATGGCGGGCGGCAAGATGGCGATCTACTCCGGCATGTGGGAGAAGCTGAAGGCGACCGACGACGAGATCGCGCAGGTGATGGGCCACGAGATCGCGCACGCGCTCGCAGACCACACGCGCGAGCGCATGTCGATCGCCATGACCAGCGCAGTGGCGACTACGGCCGCCGCGATCGCGATCGGCTCGCGCGACAGCGGCCCGGGCGCCGGGCTCGCGCTGACCGGGGCGCAGCTTGCCGCGGTGCTCGCGATCCAGCTGCCGAACAGCCGCGACAGCGAATCCGAGGCCGACCAGATCGGCATCGAGCTCGCCGCGCGCGCGGGCTACGACCCGAAAGCCGCGGTCACGCTGTGGGACAAGATGGGCAAGGAGGGCGGCGGGCCGCCGGAATTCCTTTCCACCCACCCCACGCCGCAGAATCGGTCCGCGCGGCTCGCCGAGCTCGGCAGGCAGGTGACGCCGCTGTACCTCGCGGCCAAGGCCGGCACCGCGAGCGATTCGGACAAGCTGATTACGTTCCCCCGCAAGTGATCCGCTGGGTCATGGTTCTGCTGTTGTCCGGCTGTGCCGCGATGCGCAGCTACGACGCAGAGCTGTATACGACCCTGGATCGCGCCTCCAGCGGGAGCGTGGACGGCGCCATCCAGCTTCTCGAGTCCAACAACCGCCTGCCGGACAAGGACCTGCTCTACTACCTCGAGCTGGGGATGCTGCAGCGGCTCGGCGGGCGCTACGCTGAGAGCCAGAAGGCCTGGGCCGCGGCAAACGCGCGCATCCAGGCGACGACGGAAGGCGGGCTGGCGCAGATGTCGAACCTGATGCGCGGCATGTCGAGCTACGTCATCAACGACAAGCTGCGCGCCTACTCGGGCCACGACTACGAAAAGGTGATGCTGCTCACCTATATGGCGCTCAACCACCTCGCCATGGGCGACTACGACAGCGCGCGCGTCGCGATCAAGCAGGCGCACGAGCTCGAGGCGCAGATCGCCGAGCTCCACACCCGGCAATACGCCGAGGTGGAAGAGTCGGCGCGCCAGCGCGGCGCGCACACCAGCTTCAAAGAGCTGAACGGCTATCCGGTCGAGACGATCGATACCCCGGAAGTGAATGCGCTCAGGAACGCCTACCAGAGCGCCTTGTCGCACTACCTCGCCGGGTTCATCTACGAAGCGCTCGGCGAGCCGAGCCTCGCGGCGCCGGGCTACCGCCTCGCGAACGAGCTGCAGCCCGGCCAGCCGCTGCTTGAAGAGGCGCTGCGCGGGCTCGATCAGCGCGTCGCCGCGCCCGACGACGGCATGACCGAGGTGCTGGTGATCATCGGGACCGGGTCCGCGCCGGCGCTGCAATCGCGCCAGTTCGCGCTTCCGGTGGTGGTCAACAACAAGCTCCTCTTCCTGTCGAACGCGTTCCCGGTCATGACGACGACGTCGTGGGAGCCGTTGCCGACGCAGGTCACGCTCGAGGAGCACGTCCTGCCGGCGACGCGGATCGCCAGCGTCGATCTCATGGCCCGGCGCCGGCTGAAGGACGACATGCCCGGCATCATGCTGCGCGCCACGATCCGCTCGACTGTCAGCGCCACGCTGCAATACCAGGCGCAGCGCGCCGGCGACAGGGAAGGCACGCTCGCGCTGGCGCTGGCGGCGGGAATCGTCGCCGTCGGCTCGGTCGCGCTCGCCTCGGCCGACGATCGCACTTGGCGAGCCCTGCCTTCGGACGTTTCCATTGCCCGCGGGCGCTTGCCGCGAGGCACGCGCACGATCACGCTGCACACGCCGCAAGGCGCGCGCAGCGCTGCCGTGAGCCTGTCCGGGCGCTATGCGGTGGTAGACTTGCGCTTGTTGCGCCATCAGCTTTTCGTGAATGGACCGAGGGAGGCAAGATGAACCCCAAATGGATGATCGCAGTGGCCGCATCAGCCATGCTCGCGGCCGGATGCGCCACGAAGAAAGGCTTCGAGCAGCCCGGCTTCGCGTTCGGCTGCCCGATCGGCGAGGCGAAAGTGAGCTCGATGGACGATCTCGTCAAGGCGAAGGTGCTCGCCGAGGGACGGCGCACCACGATCCAGACGACGGAGATGCGCTGCTCGAAGAGCGGGGAGCTGTGGAAGATCGACGCCAACCTGAACAACGACAGCAAGAGCGTGAAGCGCATCGCCTACAAGTTCCGCTGGATCGACCAGCAGGGCATGCGTGCCTGGGAAGAGGAGCCGTGGAAGCCGTTGATGCTCTACGAGAACTCCAACCTGGTGATCAACACCATTTCTCCGACCAACAAGGCGGCCGATTTCCGCCTCATTCTGAGGAGTGAGGAATGAAGGCTCATCTCGTGATTGCGCTGGCCGCCGCCGCTCTCATGGGCGGCTGCGCCAAGGAGCAGACGCGCTACGGCGACGCGCGCGGCGTCGAGACCATGACCAACCAGTTCGGCTCGACCGACCTGCAGCTGATGGCCGAGTCCATGGCGCGCTCGATGCTGCAGGCGCCGGTGATCGCGAGCTCCAACCTGCCGGTCGTCACGGTGCAGGAAGTGAGGAACAAGACCAGCGAGTACATCGATACCCGCGCCATCACCGACAGCATCCGTTCCGAGCTGCAGAAGGGCGGCAGGGTGCGCTTCGCCGTCGACCAGGCCGGCATGAATCCGCAGGTCGACGAGCTCAAGCGCCAGCAAAGCGGGCTGTACGCGAAGGACACCGCCGCCGAGATGGGCCAGATGGTCGGCGCGCAGTACCGCCTGGAAGGCAACATCATTTCCATCGTGAAGCAGGTGAAGGACGCCAAGGACGTGTATTACAAGCTCAACCTTCAGCTCTGGAACATCCGCAACGGCCTGCTGGAATGGTCCGACGAGAAGGAAATCCGCAAGACCACCACGAGAGGCTGATTCTCATGAAACGAAAGTACGGGGCGGCGCTCGCCCGCGAGACGCTCGCCGAGCAGATGATGCGCGAGCGTGCCGCCGAGATGAAGGACAACCGGTTCAACTTCGGGTCCATCGCCAAGAAGGGCTCGCCGACGCGCGGCAAGCGCCGCGGGCGGGCCTTCAAGCCTGCCCACCGCAGGTAGGGAATTCGGGGACGGAGCCCTAACTCCGAAAGCTGCGCGTCGCCGGAGTTAGGGCTCCGTCCCCGAATTCCTAGTCGTCCAGCCGGAAGAAGTTGCGGTTGAACCAGCCGACCAGGGCGTCGATCTCCTGGACGGAGAGCTTGCCGAAGTGGCCCTGGACCTCTTTCCTCAGCGCCGCAAGCGACTTGATCGCGGGCAGCTTGCCGATGTCGCCGCAGGCAAAGGCGCTCGGTGCCATGTTGAGCAGGGCCTTCAGGTGAGGAGCGTTGGGCGACATGCATTCAGCCTAACGCTCGAAGCTCGACGCGCGTTGACGCCGATCACTATTTGACAGCGCCGAAGCGTCACAAAACGAAAACAAAAGGCAACCAGCCGGAAATACGTCCGGAACAGCCGCGCCGCAGCATTGCGATTCCTAACTTTGGAGGCTTTTCGCGATGCTGCTCGAGTGGATCGACTATTACTCCTTGCTGTTCCTCGCGCCTTTCCTGGCGCTCGAGTTCTTCTGGCGCGCGCGCGGCTACGAGGCGCCGCGGGGCTGGCGCTGGCGCGCCGGCGCGGTCTCGCTCGCAGTGTTCGGGGTCTCGTTCGCGGTGGGGCGCCTCTGGGGCACGGTGCTGCCGCAGTGGAGCCTGGTGGACGGCGCGGCGCTCGGCACCTGGGGCGGCGCCATCGCCGGCATCCTGGTCTACGAGCTCATGCACTACTGGTATCACCGGCTCGCGCACCAGTGGAACTGGCTGTGGCGCCTCGGCCACCAGATGCACCATAGCGCGGAGAGCGTCGACGCCTTCGGCGCCTACTACCTGCATCCGCTCGACGCGGCATTGTTCACGACCTGGGCGGTGATCGCGTTCTACCCGCTGCTCGGCCTGACGCCGGAAGCGGGCGCCATCGCCACCGCCTTCCTCGCCTTCAACGCCGCCTTCCAGCACGCCAATATCCGCACGCCGCGCTGGCTCGGTTACCTCGTGCAGCGCCCCGAGAGCCACGGCATCCACCACGGCCGCGGCATTCACCGCTGGAACTACGCCGACCTGCCGCTGTGGGACATGGTGTTCGGAACCTTCCGCAACCCGGTCGAGGCGAAGCGCGAAGCCGGGTTCTACACCGGCGCCTCGGCGAAGCTCGGCTCCATGCTGGCGTTCCGGGAAGTTGCATGAGCGCGGAGCTCACCGTCGTCTCCCCCGATGGAGCAAGCCACGTCGCGCAGGTCTTCCTGCCGGAGCGGCTGGACGCGCCGGTCGTGCTTTGCCTGCCGGCGATGGGTGCCGCCGCCGACTACTACCAGCCATTCGCCGAAGGAATCGCGCGGGCCGGCGCTGGCGTTGCGGCGCTCCTCGATGTGCGCGGCCAGGGTCGCAGCAGCGCGGCCGCGCGCCGCGGCGACGACTTCGGCTACCGCGAAATCCTGGAGCTCGATATGCCGGCGGCAATCTCCCAGCTGCGGCGCGTCTTTCCGGGGCGCCCGGTCTATCTTGCGGGCCACAGCCTGGGCGGGCAGCTTGCGCTTCTCTTCGCCGCGCGCAATCCCAGCGTACTCGCCGGCCTTGTCCTGATCGCCGCGGGCACGACGCACTATCGCGCGTGGCCTGGCTACAAGCGCGCCCTGACCTGGCTCTATCTCTCCGGGATCCGGGTCGCGGCAGCTACGCTGCCGTGGTACCCGGGGACTCGCCTCGGCTTCGGCGGCGACCAGCCGCGCCGGCTGATGCGCGACTGGGGACGCGTAGTGCAGCGCGGCAGCTATCGGCCCGAGGGATCGGCGTTCGACTACGAGGCCGCGGCGCGCGAGCTTTCGCTGCCGATCCTGGCGCTCGGCGTGCGCGAGGACCCGGTCGCGCCGCCCTCGGCTCTCGAAGCGCTGCTCGCCAAGGCGCCGCGCGCGCCGGTCACGCGCGTCGAAGTGCCGGGCGTGCTCGCCCACCGTCCTTGGAAGCGCCACTTCTCCTGGGCGCGCGAGCCCGCGGACGTGGTCGCGGCGCTCGGCGCGTGGCTCGCCGAGCACGCCGAACATCTACTTCACAGGAATTCTGGAGAGGTCCCTCAGCCAGGCATTGGCAACAGCGTCCGACGGCGCGCGCCAGTCGCCGCGGGGCGAGAGTGAGCCGCCCGAGCCGACCTTGGGCGCGTTCGGCACCGCACTGCGCTTGTACTGGTTGCGGAAGAAGCGCTCGAGGAACACGCCGAGCCACTTGCGGATCGCGGCCAGCCGGTACTTGCCGCGCCAGGCGTGCCAGGCGAGGAACGCGATCTTGGTGGGGGCGTAGCCGAAACGCAGCAGGTAATAGAGGTGGAAGTCCTGCAGCTCGTAGGGTCCCACCGATGCCTCGCTCGACTGCTTGCCGGGCACCAGCTCCGGGCTGATCTCGGTCTCGAGCACGCGCTTCAGCGCGCGCTTCACCTCGACGCTGAATTCCTCCGACTCCGCGATCCAGCCGATGAGGTGCTGGATCAGGGTCTTGGGCACGCTCGCGTTCACGTTGTAGTGCGACATGTGGTCGCCGACGCCGTAGGTCGCCCAGCCGAGCGCGAGCTCGGACAGGTCGCCGGTGCCGACCACGAAGCCGCCGTGCAGGTTGGCGAGGCGGAAGAGGTGGCTGGTGCGCTCGCCCGCCTGCACGTTCTCGAAGGTGATGTCGTAGACCTTCCTGCCCTTGGCGTACGGGTGGCCGATGTCCTTCAGCATCTGCAGGCATGAGGGCCGGATGTCGATCTCCTCGGCGCTCGCGCCCACGGCGCGCATCAGCTGCCAGGCCTGGCTCTTGGTGCGCGTCGAGGTGGCGAAGCCCGGCATGGTGTAAGCCAGGATGTTCTCGCGCGGCAGCTTGAGCTGGTCCATGGCGCGCGCGCAGACGATCAGGGCCTGCGTCGAATCGAGGCCGCCCGAGATGCCGATCACCAGCTTCTTGGTGCCGGTGGCGCGCATGCGGGTCGCCAGGCCCTGTACCTGGATGCGGTAGACCTCCTCGCAGCGCGCGTCGCGCGTACGCGGGTCGCTCGGCACGTAGGGCTTTTGTTCCAGCTTTCTCTTCAGGAGGAGTTTTCCTCCGGGCAGCGGCACCGGGACCTCGATGGTGCGGAACACCTTGTCCGCATGTCGGCGCATGGAAGCGCCGAAGGTGTTCTGCCGCATGCGGTCGGCGAGCAGGCGGTCGAGGTCGCGAAGCCCGGCATGGTGTACGCCAGGATGTTCTCGCGCGGCAGCTTGAGCTCGTCCATCGTGCGCGCACAGACGATCAGCGCCTGGGTGGAGTCGAGGCCACCGGAGACACCGATGATCAGCTTCTTCGAGCCGGT
>DATBSZ010000246.1:0-12315 GCA_036559525.1 Burkholderiales bacterium | reverse complement strand
CGGCGGCATCCTCGTTGTCGTCCACGATGAGGATGGTCATCGGCGCGACCGCGGGCCGCTCGAGCTTGATCGCGGCGGGAGCAAGCTGCTGTGCCGCGTTCAGGGGCAGGCGAACGATGAAGCGGCTGCCCTTGCCCCGGCCTTCGCTTTCCGCCTCGACCCGCCCGCCGTGCATCTCGACCAGGCGCCGCACCAGAGCGAGGCCGATACCCAGGCCGCTCTGATTGCGCCGGCTGCTGTGGCTGCCACGGGAAAAGATCTTGAAGAGCTGCGGCAGCTGCTCGGGCGGGATGCCTTCGCCCGTGTCGGCGACGACCACGACGGCTTCAAGCGCCTCGCGCCGCGCTTCGACGCTGATCGTGCCGGCGCCCTCGGAGTACTTTGCGGCGTTGTTGAGGAGGTTGCCAAACACCTGCGCCAGGCGCACCGGGTCGGCGTCGAGCACGATCGGCTCGCTCGGCAGCGAGACGTTGAGGCGATGGTCGCCGGCGCGGATCAGGGGATCGCAGGCCTCGACGGCGCTGCGCAGCGCGACGTCCAGCCGCACCGGCTCCTTGCGCAGCTCGAAGTTGCCGCGGGTGATGCGCGAGACCTCCATCAGGTCGTCGACCAGGCGCACCAGGTGGGAGAGCTGGCGCTCCATGATCTCGAGCGGCTGGCCGGGGGGAACGCCCTGCGTTGCGGCGAGCTTCAGCGTGTCGAGCGAGCTGCGCAGCGGAGCGAGCGGGTTGCGCAGCTCGTGCGCCAGCGTAGCGATGAACTCGTCCTTGCGGCTGTCGGCCTCGCGCAGTGCCTCGCGCGCCATGACTGATTTCGAGATGTCGCGGAAGTAGCACACCGCGCCGCGCCGGTTGCCGGGAAGCGGAATGCGGTTCACCTGCCATTCGTAGTACTCGGTGACCCCGCGGTCCAGGCGCTGCTCGATGCGCTCGGGCACGACGTGCGGCTCCCCGGTCTCGAGCGTGCGGCGGAAGATGCGTACCACCTCGTCGGCATAGGCCTTGGGCCAGAGGATGTGGATCACCTCGTCGAAATCGCGACCGATGAGGCCGGGAATGTCGCCGAAAGCGGGCGCCGCCACGGGGTTCACCGCAGCAATGCGGAAGTCCTGGTCGACGAGATACACGCCGACCGGTGCCTGGTTGAGGAGGGTCTCGAACTGCGCGCGTGCCTCTCTCGCCTGGCGGTGCATCTCGGCCGATTTCACCAGCGTACCGACCCGGACCAGCAGCTCGCGCGGGCTGAAGGGCTTCACCAGATAGTCGTCGGCACCCCGGCCCAGCCCCTCGAGGCGCGCTTCTTCGCCCGCGCGCGCGGAGAGCAGGATCACCGGAATCGCGGCCAGCTCCGGATCGGCGCGCAGCTCGCGGATCAGACCGAAGCCGTCGAGGTGCGGCATCATGACGTCCGAGATGATGAGTTCGGGACGCCGTGCGCGCGCCGCCTCGAGCGCGGCGCGGCCGTCGGCCGCGACCTCGACGTCGTAGTGCTCCGCCAGCAGCCTGCGCGCGTACTCGCGCAAGTCGGCGTTGTCGTCCGCGAGAAGAATGCGGTGCGCGCTCTGCGGCTGCGCCGGCGCGGTCTGGACTCCGGGCAGCCAGCCAAGCGCCTCGGCGACGTAGGCGCCGGCCCGTGCGGCGGTGGAGCTCGCGGCTGCGCGCGGCGCCTTGACCCGCTCGGCCGGAAGGTGCGCGCTGCCTTTCGGCAGCGCGACCGTGAACGTGGCGCCTTCGCCCGGCCTGCTGTCCACGCTGATCGATCCGCCGTGCAGCTTGACCAGCTCGTTAACCAGCGCGAGGCCGATGCCGCTTCCCTCGTGGCTGCGGCCGCGGGCGTCCTCCACGCGATGAAAACGCTCGAACATGTGCGGCAGCTCGTCGGCCGGAATGCCGCTCCCGGTATCGCTCACGGTGAGCCGTAATTGATTTTCGGTTTCCTTCAGGACAACCTGAATTCCTCCGGCGAGCGTGAACTTGAAGGCGTTGGAAAGCAGGTTGAGGACGATCTTTTCCCACATCTCGCGGTCGACGTAGGCCGGCCCGGAGAGCGGCGGGCAGTCGACGACGAGCCCGAGGCCGGCTTTCTCCACCGCGGAGCGGAAGGTCGAGGCGAGATCGGCGGTGAGGGCGGCGAGATCGACCGGCGCATAGCTCGCCTGCGCGCGGCCGGCTTCGATGCGCGAAAAGTCGAGCAGCGTGTTGACCAGCTTGTGCAGGCGCAGCCCGTTGCGGCGCACGAGCTCCAGGCGCTCGCGCTGCGCGGGGGCAAGCGGCGCCTCGGCATCGTTCAGGCCGTCCTCGAGCGGGCCGAGCATCAGCGTGAGGGGCGTGCGGAACTCGTGGCTCACGTTCGAGAAGAACGCGGTCTTCGCGCGGTCGATCTCGGCCAGCGCCTCGGCTCGCTGTTTCTCTTCCTCGTACGCACGGGCATTGGCGATGGCCGTAGCGATCTGGTCGGCGACGAGAGACAGGAATCCGCGGTATTCGTCGTCCAGCGGCCGTCGCGGGCCCAGGCCCGCGACGAGGCATCCATACGCCGGCACGCCGGGTCGGGAGACCGGCAGCACCAGCGCGCCGCCAGCGTGTTCCACAGCGTGTTCCATTTTCCCGCTGGCGATCGCCCGCTCGATCGGCCAGGCCGTCGATTCCATGCCCGGCTCCGTACCCGCGGCGGCGACGCGAATCGAATTGCCCCCGCCGTCGGTTCGGTAGAGAACGGCGAAGGGCAGGTCGTGCGGGTTGTCGGCGAGACCTTCGCCGGCGCTTCGCCATGCCTCGCTTTCGCTCTTGGCAGCGGCGGCGCGTGCCGCCAGGTTGCGCAGCGTTCGCAGACGGCGCTCGCCGAGCACCCGCCGCGTATTTTCGATGACGGCGGTGAAGATGCCCTCGACCCCACCGGTCGCGCCGCGGACCGGGCTGAACGAGAAGGAGAAGTAGCATTCCTCCGGGTAGCCTTTGCGCTCGAGGATCAGGAGCTGTTCGTCGGACCACGTCGCTTCGCCCGTCACCGTTACACCTTCCAGCATCGGCGCGATCACATTCCAGATCTCCGACCACACCTCCTTGCAGCGCCGACCGAGCGCCCACGGGTGCTTCCTGCCGAGGATCTCGGCGTAGGCGTCGTTGTACAGCACGACGTAGTCCGCGCCCCAGTAAAGGACGATCGGGAAGCGCGAGCCCAGGCAGATGCTGACCGCGGAGCGGAGGCTCTGCGGCCAACTCTCGACCGGGCCGAGCACGGTCTTCGACCAGTCGAGGGCGCGCATGCGCTCGCCCATCTCGCCGCCGCCCGCAAGGAAGTTCCGGCTATTCTTCATGGAGTCAGACCCCGGGATTCTAGGAGGACCGGCAAGGCACGTAACGTCGGTAATTCCACTACACGCGGCTATTGAGTCCGCGTCACGACGAGCGTAAGTTACCGCGTGATGGCTGCCAACTGCGTCGAGCTGCTGAGGATGATCCGCCCGTGAGCGAGCCCGGCAGGCGCATTCTCATCGCGGACGACAACCGCGACTGGACCGACGGCCTCGCGCTGCTGCTGAAGGACCAGGGCTACGCCGTGCGCACCGCTTACGATGGAAGGGAGGCGGTCGGCGCGGCGCGCGAGTTCCGGCCGCAGATCGTGATCCTCGACGTGTGCATGCCCAACATGACCGGCTACGAGGCCGGGCGCGCGCTGAGCGCGCTGCGTCCGGGCGAGCGCCCCGTAATGATCGCGATCACCGCGTGGCCGATGGAATCCGGCAAGCTCCAGGCCGAGCTGGTGGCGGGGTTCGACCACTACGTCGGCAAGTCCGCGGACCCGTCGAACATCCTGGAGTTGCTGAAGAAGGTCTAGCGCCGCTCCTCGCCCTGTCCTTCCAGGGAGAAGCGCACCAGGGCGATCACCAGCGCGAGCACCAGCGGCCCGAGGAACACGCCGATCGGGCCGAACGCCGAGACTCCGCCCAGCACGCCGATGAACACCGTCAGCGCGTCGATCTGGGCGCGGCCCGACACCAGCCACGGGCGCAGGAAATTGTCGATCGTCACCACGAAGGCGCCCCACAGCAGCATGAAGAGCGCCGCGCCCCAGCGGTCCTGCGCCGCGAGCACGATCATCGCCGGCACCCACACCACCGGCGTGCCGGCGAGCGGCACGAGCGCGGCGAGCGCGGCGAGCACGCCGAACACCACCGGGGAGGGCAGGCCCACGATCGCGAATCCGATCCCGACCAGCAGTCCCTGCGCCAGCGCGGTGACCCCCGTGCCGTAGACCAGCGCGCGCGTGACCGAGGCGAGGTGCCGGAACAGCCTCGCCTTGTCGGCGTCGGACGCGGGCACCAGGGCGCGCACCGTGTCGGCCATCCGCTTGCCGTCGCGGATGGCGAAGAAAAGGATGAACATCATCAGGGCGAAGCCGATCACCGTGCCGAGCGCGCCGAGGAACGCGGCGCGTCCGACCGTGCCCAGCCCCTTGAGGATCGCCTGCGCGCCCTCGACGGCCCAGGCCTGGAACTGCGCGATCGAGATGCCGGTGTTCTGCTGCAGCCAGGCCACCGCGGGCCCGACGACCGGCAGGCTCGCCAGGTCGGACAGGTCCGAAGGCTTGTGCTCGGCGGCGAAGGCCTGCGCTCCGCGCGCGAGGTCGCCCACCTGCGCGCCGAATGCCGCGCCGAGCGCCGCGAGGGGGCCGATCACCAGCAGGAAAGTCGCCAGGGTGAGCAGGGCGGCGGAGAGGGCGGCGCGTCCGCGCAGCCTGCGCGTAAGCCATGCGTGCAGCGGGTAGACGAGGAAGGCGATGAACAGCGACCACGCGATCGGCGCGAAAAACGGCGAGAGCACGAGGTACAGCAGATAGCCGACCAGCAGCAGCGCGATGAGCGCGAAGGCGCGCGTGTAGAAGATGCGCTCGGATGTCTGCATGGCCTATCTATCCTGCCTGCAAAAGAGAATTGCACCAAATAGACTGCCGGCGATGCGCAAACGCCGCGGCCGCGGCCCCGCCTGGGGCAAGCTCGCGCTGATTCTCGTCGGCGCCGCTGCGCTCGCGGCGGTGTGGCGCTGGACGCCGCTTGCCGACTTCGTGACCGCCGAGCGCATCCTCGGCTGGACGCGCGCGGTGCGCGACACCTGGTGGGCGCCGATCGTGCTGGTGGCCGCGTATACGCCTGCGGCCTTCGTGCTGCTGCCGCGCCCGCTCCTCACGCTGGTGTCGGTGATGACCTTCGGGGTGCTGTTCGGGCTCGCTTACAGCACCACCGGCGTGCTGCTCGCCGCGCTCGTCACCTATTACTGCGGGCGCGCGCTGCCGAAGGAGACGCTGCAGCGCCTCGCCGGCGACGCGCTGGAGCCCGCGGGCAAGCTGCTGCGCAGCCACGGCGTCCTCGCGGTGTTCGGCTCCAACATGCTGCCGACGCCGCCGTTCGTGGTGCAGAACATGATCGCCGGGGCGGTGCGCATCCGGCTGTGGAAATTCATGCTCGGCACCTTTCTCGCGCTGCTGCCGGGGATGCTCGCCTGGACGGTGTTCGGCGACCAGATCAACGCGGCGCTCGAGGACTCCTCCAAGGTGAGCTGGGGCCTCATCGGCGGCGCGCTCGTCCTGCTGGTCGCTTTTACTTTCGTCGCCCGGCACCTTCTGGCAAAACGCTTTCAATCGGCCTAGCGCTTCGCGGCGCGGTTCTTGTCCACGATCGCGGCGATGAGGAGGAGGAAACCCAGCACGCGCAGGGCGTAGATCAGGCTCGCCGGCTCGCTCACCACGGTGAAGACGAAAGCGAGCCCCTGGTTGATCGCGAACAGCAGGAACGCGGCGGCGAAGGCGAGGAACAGGCGCTCCGAGGTCCTGCGCCAGAACGAGAGGAAGAAGGCCGCGGCCGCCAGGTAGCCCAGCGTGACCCCGCCGGCGAGGAATTCGATCATGGGCTACTCCGCTTCAAAGATGAATCCGTAAAGGAGGAACAACAATCCGGTGAGCGCCGCGGCGAGCCGCCAGGGGCGCAGGTCGAGCTCGGTGAACACCACCAGGTCGAAGAAGAGGAGCAGGTTGTTTACGGTGAGAAACACGAAGCACAGCGCGCTCCACAGGAGCAGCCGCAGGCCGCTCGCGGCGTAGCCGCGGAAGAGCAGCACCGTGCATGCGAGGCAGGTGAGCACGGCAAGGACGTACAGCACGAAGTTGAACACGGCCATGGCTAGCCCTTCCTCAGCTTGAATGCGTCGGCGAAAGAGCGGATCTTGCCGTCGCGCAGCGCGTAGATGATGCGGATCAGCGTGACCGGCCTTTCCTCGTACGCCTTGGCGAGCGTGCGGACGTGGCCCTCGAGCTGCGGCGTGGCCGGGCGGTAGCGCACGGCGTGCCCCTCGGCAGCCGCCAGCCCCGCCGACTGGAACGTCTGCAGGAGTTTCGCCGAGGCCGGATCGCTTACCACCGGCTCGGGGCTGCGATAGAGCAGAAGCAGCAGCTCGGCGGCCTCGACGGTAGGGACGTTCGCCTGCAGGAAGCGGCAGAATTCGTCTGAAAAATCCACGTCTTCCATGGCCCTTATCTAGCACGGAGCGGTCTGTCCGGTCTGTCGGTGAGTAACGACACCCGGCCAATATGACGCGACTGTTAAATAAGGGTCCGGCGATATGCCTACGCCGAACCGCGACATAGCATGGCTTCGCCTCTAAACAACGGGAGTGGCCATGGGCGGTTCGATACTGGTAGTTGACGACGAAGCGGCGGTCCGCGATCTGCTGTCCGCCAACCTGCAGCGCGCCGGCTACAAGGTGATGTGCGCCGGCGATGTGCCGCAGGCCGAGGCGCTGGTGCGCGACACGCGTCCCGACCTGGTGCTCCTCGACTGGGTGCTCCCGGGAATTCCCGGGCTGACTTTCGCACGGCGGCTGCGCTCCGACCAGCGGACCAAGGACATCTCGATCGTCCTGCTGTCCGCGCGGGCGGAAGAGCAGGACAAGGTCACCGCGCTGGAGAGCGGCGCCGACGACTACGTCACCAAGCCGTTTTCAGCCCGGGAGTTGCTGGCCAGGATCAAAGCAGTCATGCGCCGGCGCGCGCCACAGCTCGCCGACGACGTGGTCGAGATCGCGGGCCTCAAGATTGATCCGGCCGCGCACCAGGTCAGCGCCGGCGACAAGGCGATCGACCTGTGGACCACGGAGCTTCGCCTGCTGCACTTCTTCATGACCCATCCCGGCCGCGTCTTCTCCAGGGCCAGGCTGTTGGACGAGGTCTGGGGCGAGCACGTATTCGTGGAGGAGCGCACGGTGGACGTGCACATCCGCAGGCTGCGCCAGGCGCTCACGCCGAGCGGCCACGACAAGCTGATCGAAACGGTGCGCGGTACCGGCTACCGCTTCAAGCCCGACTTCGCGACGGCCAACCTCGCGGCCTGATCGCCCGGGCGCCTTCCTCCCGTGAAGAGGAGCGCCGCACCGGTGAGCACCGCCGCAGCCACGTCGACGGCAAAATCGAGCGCGTCGGCGCTGCGTGCAGGCAGCAGTGCCTGGCGCAGCTCGTCGCCGGCGCCGAGCAGCATCACTGCCGTCACCACCAGCACCGGGCGGCGGCCGTCAGTCGCGATCCACAGGAGCAGCGTGAGCGCCCCGTACGCGAGAAAGTGCCACACCTTGTCCCACGGCTCGACCAGCTCGAACGGCAACGCGTTCAGCGTGAAGATCTGCGCCAGCAGCGCGAGCGCCCCGAGCAACGCCCAGGAATTCGGGGACGGAGCCCTAACTCCGGAATCTCCGCTCCCGCTATGGGAGTTAGGGCTCCGTCCCCGAATTCCGTCAGTAGGCATTCTGCCTTCCGAGCACGACGACCACGGTCCTCAGGATGATCTGCAGGTCGAGGAGCAGCGACCAGTTGCGCAGGTAGGTCAGGTCCATGTCGATGCGCCCCTTCATCTTCTCGACGGTCTCGGTCTCGCCGCGAAAGCCGTTCACCTGGGCGAGGCCGGTGACCCCCGGGCGCACCTTGTGGCGGATCATGTAGCCGCGGATCAGCTTGCGGTACATCTCGTTGTGCGCCACCGCGTGCGGCCGCGGGCCGACCACGCTCATGCGTCCCTGCAGCACGTTGATGAACTGCGGCAGCTCGTCGAGCGAGGTGCGGCGCAGGAAGGCGCCGAACCTCGTGATCCGGCTGTCGTTGCGCGTCGCCTGGCGCACCAGGTCGCCGTCCTCGGCCACCGTCATCGAGCGGAACTTGTAGACCACGATCTTCCTGCCGTCGAGGCCGTAGCGGCGCTGCTTGAACAGGATCGGCCCGGACGAAGAGAGCTTCACGCCGACCGCGATGGCAAGCAGCAGCGGCGCGATGAGAAGAAGGATCAGGCTTGCCAGGGCGATGTCGCTCACGCGCTTGACCACGCCGTTGAAGCCGTAGAACGGGCTCTCGCACACCGCCACCACCGGCAGGCCGCCGATCGAGTCGACGCGCGCCTGGATCAGGTCGGAGACGAAGATGTCGGGCACGAAGTAGATCGACGCGGTGGTGTCGCGCAGGTCCTCGAGCAGGCGCAGGATGCGCGGCTGCGACGCCATCGGCAGCGCGATGTAGATCACGTCGATGCGCTGCGCGCGCGCGAAGTCGGCGAGGCGCGAGAGATCGCCCAGGTTCTGCGCCGCCGGCAGGTTCTGCAGGCGCCCGGCGCCGCGGTCGTCGAAATAGCCCGCGACGCGGGTGCCGAGCATCGGGTCGCGCAACCGCTCGGCGAGCCGCCGGCCGAGGTCGTTGGCGCCCGCGATCACCGCGACCTTCTGCAGCCCCTGCGTGGCGAGCACGCGCGGCATCACCAGCGGCAGCAGCCGGTGCGCGGCGAACAGGACCGCGGGCGTGGCGAGCGCCCAGGCGAAGATCACCTCCTGGTCGAACGCTTCCAGCGTGCGCGTGGCCCAGCCGAGCAGGCCGAGCAGGCCGAGGACCGCGACCCAGCCGGTCGTGATCTCGAGCATCAGGTCTCCGGCTTTTTCGCTGTCGCGCACCAGCCCGCCGGGAAAGGTCATCGCGAAGACCAGCAGCGCGAGGATCAGGCAGGCGCCGTCGAACCCGGCGCCGAACAGCGTAACCGCCGCCACGAGAGTGGCGATCGCCACCAGCGGATCGAGCGCAGCCCGCACCAGCGGCCCGGGGCCGGGCTGGCTGCGCATGAGTCTCATCCGGGTTTCGGGCGTTGCGTGCAAGGCCAAGACAGGGTAGGCGAGCACGGTTCAACCGTGACGTGGCGCGCGAGGCCGCCGCGTAGGCCCACCGGACTAGCGTTTCGCCGATGCTCCCGACGAACTATTGCGTAATCTCAACCGACTATATTCCCGAGAGCCATGCCAATGACCACGACTGCAGAGAGCATCAACCCATCGCCGGCGCAGCCCGCCGCCGCCTTCACCTCAATGAGCTCGATGAGCCCGGGGGCAGTCGCCCCGGCGGAGGGTAATGCGCAGTTGCCGGATTCGGCGCGCTCGGCGGCCACCGACTTCCTGCAAATCGAGTCGATCGTGCTGAACCTCGACGCCTCGCTGCGCGTGCACGCCCGCGCTCACTTCTTCAGCTGGACGCAGGGCCTGCTGCAGAGCCTGATCCGGCACGAGCTCCTGATCTGCACGCTCTGCCTGGGCAAGCCGCCGGCGTTCCGCGCCGACGGCTTCTCCATGACGACGCCCGATCCGGCGACGATGTCCGACGTCTTCCTGCGCGACACCGCGGTCGCGCCGACGCTGCTCAAGGCCTGGGAGGAGCGGCGCTACCAACCGGTGGTTTTTGATACTTCGAGTGCTCCCTTGGGTAGTGGAGCATTTACCCGCGAAATGGAGCGCCTCGGCGGCACGCAGCTCCTGGTGCACGGCGTGCACGACGCCGACGGGCGCGCGCTGACGTTCTTCACCTTCGCCTGCCGCCCCGGCAGCATCGGGCCGCGCCAGGTCTATCTCGCGCAGCTCCTCGCGCCGGCGCTGCACGCCTCCTGGGTGCGCACGCAGCTGCAGCGCACGCCGAGCTCGGCCGACAAGACCTCGAACCAGGGCGTGCTGACGGTGCGCGAGCTCGACATCCTGAAGTGGATCTACCTCGGCAAGAGCAATATCGAGATCGGGGCCATTCTCAGCATCAGCCCGCTGACCGTGAAGAACCACGTGCAGAAGATCCTGCGCAAGCTCGACGTGCTGAACCGCACCCAGGCGGTCGGCAAGGCGCTCGCGCTGCGCATCCTGAGCGCCTAAAGACCAAAAAAAAGCCCGGAGGGGTTAGGTCCGGGCCTGATAGATGCTTCGGGGGAACGTCTGAAGAGGGACATCTATCGCCTCCAGAATACTTCCCGGTGCGCGGCTTCGCTATCGGGCCTCCCCGAACCTGCTGTCGCGTTTCGACAAGAGCAAGTAGTGATACGGCGACATTCAATTGCGTGCCTGCGGCGCGTGCAGGAATTTCCAGTCCGTATAGCTTGCCGCGCCCAGAAGTTCACGGTCCCGCGGCTTGAATCCCGCGGTTTTGAGCGGCCTTTCCCCGGACAGGCTGTAGACCCCCTGGATTCCGCCGTCCGGCGCCCGTACGAGGCCCCATTCGCCGCCAGCGGTGAGCGGATCGGCATAGAGGCGGCGCAGGTAGCGCTCCGTGCCGGGCCGGCGCGGATCCTTCAGCAGATCCGCGAGCGAGCGCGGATACTGGCGCGGTCCGTAACGGTAGTAACGCCCGATTGCGAGGCGGTACTGGTGGCCGACGAACAGCAGTTCGGCCTCCTTGTCGCGCTGTGCAGCGACCCCCCAGTCCTCCCCGACCACGGCCAGGCCGCCCGACACGAGGGCGACCAGGAACAGCGCCCCCAGGTAGGTGAAACCCTGCGCGGTGGAGCCCGGTACGCGCGGCCTCACCATCGAGCGTACTCGATGCCGTCGGCGCCTGCGCCGGGCGCGCCGCTGCGCACATCGAAAACGCCGCTCTTTTGCGGGTCCTCCGGCGCCACGGCGATCCAGCTCACACTGCTGTCGGTGATCGGGTCGAGAGGCACCCTGCGCAGGTACTTTTCCGCCGCCAGGGCCTCGAGCGTTTCCGGGTACCTGCCTTTGTCGGCGTAGTAGAGCGAGATCGCCTCTCGCATCTGGTGCAGGTTTTCCTTCAGCACCGCGTCCTTCGAGCGCTCGAGGCTGCCGAAGTAGCGCGGCAGGGCGAGCGTGAGGAGGGTGGCGATGACCGCGAGCACCACCAGCAGTTCGATGAGCGTGAAACCGTTGCGCCGCGCCGCGGGCATCGTCACCATTCCCGGTACGGCCGGCCGTTGATGCCGATGCCCGGCGCGCGCGAGTAGATGTCGAACACATCGTCGCCGTCCCTGGGATCGTCGGGCGGGCTGGCGTAGCTGCGCCGGCCCCAGGTCGCGGCGGCCGGCAGCTCGGAATCCGCGGCGAAGGGGTCGCGCGGCACGCGGCGCAGGAAGAAGATGCGTTCCTTGCGCGGGCTGCTCTGGTCATCGATGCCGCGCGCCAGGTCCTCCAGCCGCTGCGGGTAGCCGGAGTCGCCCGGTTTCCTGACCACGCGGCCTTCGTCGGCGGCCTGCTTGTACGCGTCGATCGCCTCGCGGATCTCGCGCAGCGCGCGGCGCAGCTCCTGCTCCTTCGTGCGCTGCACCGCCAGTTCGCTCAAGGGGAGGGCGAGGCTGGCGAGCACGGCAATGATCGCGACCGTGGTCACCAGCTCGATCAGAGTGAAGCCGCGTGCGCGCATCACTGCCCGGGCGGCTTGAAGCCGCCGAACGGCACCAGCTGCGGCCCGGCCGGCGGCGCCGGCGTGCTTGCCGGTCTGGCCGGCTGGGGCTGCGGCGAGAGCGGCTCGGGGATTGAAGAGGGCAGCGACAGTCCGGGGGAGAACGCGCCCGGCGCCGAGCCGCTGCTGGACGCCTCGGTGCCGGCCGAGAATTCGAGCGCGCGCGCCTCCGGCCGCGCCAGCGTGCGCACCAGCCGCGGCGTGATCAGCAGCACCACCTCGGTCCTGGTTGCCGTGTCATGCGTGGCGGAGAAGAGGCGCCCGATGACCGGAACTTCGCCCAGCCCCGGCACGCGGCTGGCGGTGCGCCGGTCCTCGTCGCTGATCAGCCCGGCGAGGATCTGCGTTTCGCCGTCGCGCAGGCGCAGCGAGGTGGCCGCGTTGCGCGTGCCGATCTGGTAGGTCAGCGTGTTGCTGCCGGTGCCCTTCACCTCGCGCACGATGTTGCTCACCTCCAGGCCGACCTTGATGCCGATCTCATCGTCGAGGTAGATCAGCGGCTCGACGTCGAGCTTCAGGCCGACATCGAGGTAGTTCACCGACTCGGATATGAACCCCCCCGCGGCCGCCGCG
>DATBSZ010000245.1:0-3399 GCA_036559525.1 Burkholderiales bacterium | reverse complement strand
TGTTGAGCGGGTTGTTGTCCAGGGTGACCCCGATCGGGTCGTTGTTGCCGTTGACGATGTAGCCGCGCGCGGGGTTCACGAGCTGCGGCATCTCCGCGAACGGCAGGATCTCGTAGGCGAGCGCCTGGTCCGCGGGCGGATCGCTCTTCCGGATCCATTCGTTGCGCAGCGCGCCGGTGCCGTCGCGCACGAAGTACGGCGGCAGGCCTTCGACGGTTCCCGCCTGCAGGTCCTCGCGCAACGGCAGCTCCGCGCTCGTGAAGTACGCGATGTTGCCGTCGACGTCGGCATAAGCCCAGTTCTGCGATCCGACGTCGAAGAACTGCAGCGCCTGCCTGAACTCCGCCACGCTGCCGGCGCGTCCGAAGCTCAGGAAGGTCTCGATCTCGCGCGTCGCGCTGAAGCCCGTGTATTGCACGCTGATGGCGGTGACGCGGCCGCTGGCGTCGGCGGCCGGTGCGGTGACCAGCGGGCCGTTGTTACGGCGCGGCACTACGAAGGTCGCCGGCGGCACGCCGGCCGTGATCGGCACCACGCTGTCCTGGATGCCGTCGCCCACGATGTTTGCCCGGTAGGTTTCCGGGATGATCGTGATCGGCTCGGGCGCGCCGCGGAACATCGTCGCGACCGGGATGCCGCCCTGGAGCACGATCTGCTCCTGGAAATAGTCGGTGACGTCCATCGGGTTGACGGTCGAGCCCCACATGATTCGCTGGTTGTGGCCGTGGATGACGCCGGGCACGCCGGGGAAGCCGACGCCGTAGGCGTCGAGCGGCTCCTGCTTGTGGCCGCGGCGCACGGCGAGATGCACCTCGTGGAACACCGACGGCGAGGAAAGCGAAAGATGCGGATCGCTCGCGAGCATCGGGTTGCGCGACTCGGTCTTCGCGCCGCTCACCACCCACCAGTTGCTGCCGCCTTCGCCGCGGCCGTGCGGCGCGAAGAACGGCGACGGGCGTTCGAGAAAGCTGCGCGCCTTGTCCACCGAGTCCCCGTCGGCGTGCTCGCCACGGCCGTGCCGCTCGCGCACTGGCCCGGAAACCGTGCCTTCCGGGATCGAGATCGTCGGGTCGAACGGTGCGCTGCGGAACAGGTCGTCGAAGAAGAGCTTGGTGCCGTCGAAGCCGAGCGCGGCGCCGAAACCCTGGTAGGTCAGCAACGCCCGGGTGTTGTCAAGGTCGATGGTGTCGAACGACAGCCCGAAGGCGAGGAGCTTGCCGACCGCGAGCGTGTCGAGCGTGGTCCACGCGGGAACGCGCGTCAGCTCGAGCGCGGCGTATTCCGGCGGCAGCGCGCCCTGCGCGAGCCAGGCGTTCACGCCATCGGCGTACGCCTGCAATATCGCCTGCACCTCGGCCGGGTAGGCCGCCAGCGAGCGCGCGGCGGCGCGACGCAGGCCGAGCGTGCGCAGCTGCACGTCGCCCGCCAGCGCACCGGGCCCGAGGAGCTCGGCGAGCGTGCCGCTCGCCTGGCGGCGCGACGCGTCCATCTGGAAGAAGCGGTCGCCGGCGTGGACGTAGCCCTGCATGAAATACACGTCGTGGTCGTTGCGCGCGGAGATGTGCGGCACGCCGAAGCGGTCGCGCACCACGCTCACCCGGTCTTTCAGGCCGGCAATGCTGGCAGCGTGGTGGTCGGAAGTTGCGAAGGCCGGTGCGAAGGCGGCAAGCAGCGACACACAGCAAAACGTGCTGGCGATCCTGGCGATCATGGGTTCCTCCCGCAGCCAATCTACGCCGCGCGCGTCAGGCCAGCAATCCCATATTTGTGGCCGCTTCGAGCTCTCCGACCACTTCCTGAATTCGGGGACGGAGCCCTAATTGGTTAGGGCTCCGTCCCCGAATTAGAAGTACGGGCGGGTGTGAACTTCGAGGAAGTGGCCGCTGGGATCGAGGAAGTACACGCCGCGGCCGCCGTTCCAGGTGTAGGTCTCGCCGGGCTTGGCGCGGGCAGGGTCGCCCCAGTATTCGAGCTTGCGGCTCTTGATGCGGCCGAAGATCTGGTCGAACTCGTTTTCGCCGACGAGGAATGCGTAGTGCTGAGAAACGATGCTTCCGTCGTCGTCGCAGAAGTCGAGCGTGACTTCGTTGTCCACCTTCACGCACATGAACGGGCCGAAAGCGACCGGCGCGTGCGGCAGTCCGAGCATCTCGGTCAGGAACGCCGCCGAGGCGCGCTTGTCGCGCGCCGAGACGATCGTGTGATTCAGCTTTATCAGTAAACCGTCTCCACGGGGACACCGAACACATACCCTGCGCCGCGCTCGGTCTTGATGTAGCGCGGCTGCGCCGGGTCCTTCTCGATCTTGCGGCGCAGGCGCATGATCTGCACGTCGACCGAGCGGTTGTACACCTCGTCGTTGTGCAGGCGCGAGAGGTCGAGGAGCTGGTCGCGCGTGAGGATGCGCTGCGGCGAGCCGAGCAGCACCACCAGCAGGCTGAACTCGCCGTTCGACAGCGGCACGTTGCGCCCATCGGTCGCGGCGAGGCGGCGCGTGTTCAGGTTGAGCTCCCAGCCATCGAAGCGGTAGGCGCGGATTCCCTCGGGGCGGCCCTGGCGCACCTCGGCGCGGCGGCGGCGCAGGATGGTGCGGATGCGCGCGAGCAGCTCACGCGGGCTGAACGGCTTGGTGAGGTAGTCGTCGGCGCCGAGCTCGAGCCCCATGACGCGGTCGGCTTCCTCGACCCGCCCGGTGAGCATGATGATCGGAATGGCGGATTCGTCGCGCAGCCCGCGCGCGAGCGCCATGCCGTCCTCGGACTTGAGCCGCAGATCGAGCACGATCAGGTCGACCACCTGCTCGGCGATCACCTCGCGCATGGCGCGGCCATCGGCGACCGCCGTGACCCGCAGCTCGTTCTGGCCGAGGTAGTCGGCGATCAGCTCGCGAATGGTCGGATCGTCGTCCACCGCCAGCACGTGAGGCACTGCGGCCTGGATGGGACCCTGGGTCTGCAAGCTCATGGTTGGCCCGGATGCAAAGTCTAGTCAGGAGCCGCCGGACGCCGTTACAGCTGTAACTTGGGGCGGCGGTGGATGTAAATTACACGCAATTGCCATCCTGTGGAATGGGCGCTTGAGCCCCAGCAAGGAAACCCGAGCCGAAATCCTGGTGATCGACGACGACGCGATCATGCGCGACCTGATCGTCGACTGGCTCGAGGCCGCCGGCTACGCTGTCCACAAGGCCACCGACTGCAACTCCGCCTGCGCCGCGCTGGAGCGCGCGCCGGCACTGGTCGTGAGCGACATGTGGATGCCCGGCCCCTGCGGCGCCGAGGCGATCCGCTGGATGCGCCAGAAGCACCCGGGCTTGCAGCTGATCGCGATCTCGGGCCATTTCGGCTCCGGGCAGGGCTGCACCGAGCAGGACGCGGCGAAGGCCGGCGCCGCCCGCAC
>DATBSZ010000244.1:0-24433 GCA_036559525.1 Burkholderiales bacterium | reverse complement strand
CGAGATGACGCGCCGCAAGGGCGTGCTCGACGGCATGGGCCTGCCCGGCAAGCTTGCCGACTGCCAGGAGCGCGACCCGGCGCTTTCCGAGCTCTACCTGGTCGAGGGCGACTCGGCCGGCGGCTCGGCCAAGCAGGGGCGCGACCGCAAGTTCCAGGCGATCCTGCCGCTCAAGGGCAAGATCCTGAACGTCGAGCGCGCGCGCTTCGAGAAGCTTTTGTCCTCGGCCGAGATTGCGACGCTGATTACGGCGCTGGGCTGCGGCATCGGCACCGAGGAATATAATCCGGACAAGCTGCGCTACCACCGCATCATCGTGATGACCGACGCCGACGTCGACGGCTCGCACATCCGCACCCTGCTGCTCACCTTCTTCTACCGCCAGATGCGCGAGCTGGTCGAGCGTGGGCACATCTACATCGCGCAGCCGCCGCTCTACAAGGCGAAGCTCGGCAAGGAAGAGCGCTACCTCAAGGACGAGCACGAGCTGAACGCCTTCATGCTGAAGCAGGCGCTGGTCGACGCGGCGCTGCATCCCGGCGCGGGGCGCGAGCCGATCAGCGGCGATACCCTGGCGGAGCTCGCCAAGTCCTACCTGCTCGCCGAGGCCGTGATGGAGCGCGTGTCGCGCCTCGTCGACCGCGAAGTATTGCAGGCCATGCTGCGCGGCGTGCAGGTCGATCTGACGCGGCGCGACACGGCGGAAGCGTCCGCCGAGGCGCTCGAAGCGGCGATCGGCGGCGAGGGCTTCGCAGTCGCGCCGCACTTCGACCAGAAGACCGAGCGCTACCAGGTGCGCGTCGAGCGCACGCGCCACGGCAACGTGCGCATGAGCACCATCGATACGGAGTTCGTGCACTCGGGCGACTACGCGCAGATCCGCCAGACCGCGGAAATGCTGCGCGGCCTGATCGGCACCGGCGCAGCGGTGCAGCGCGGTGACAAGCGTCAGCCGGTGGCCGACTTCGCAGAAGCGATGAAGTGGCTGCTGGGCGAGGTCGAGAAGGCGATGACCCTGCAGCGCTACAAGGGCCTGGGCGAGATGAACCCGCCGCAGCTGTGGGAAACGACCATGGACCCGGCAACGCGGCGGCTGCTCAAGGTGCAGATCGAGGACAGCATCGTCGCCGACGAGATCTTCACGAAACTCATGGGCGACGAGGTCGAGCCGCGGCGCGCGTTCATCGAGCTCAACGCGCTCGGCGTTCGGAACCTCGACGTGTAGCTTTGCCCTCGGGCGCCACCGGCTTTTCCTTTCCTTCTTTCGGCGCTCGCGGCTGGAACTCGAAGCCGATCTTGCCGTCGGGCTGCTTCACCAAGAACGCCTTGAACTTGCGGTTCTTCTTGGACACGAAGCCGGTCAAGAGATCGGTGCGGCCGGTTTCGAGCAGCTTTTTCATCTGCTCGCGCTCGATCGGCTGCTGCAGGATCAGGCGGCCGGAACGGAAGTCGCACGAGCGTTGCGGCCCGACGGCCTTCTCGCAGACGTAGGCCACGCCGTGCTCGAAGACGCGTGACTTGCACTTAGGGCAGGCGCCGAGCGGCTCCTGGGCGCTGAAGTCGACCGCTTCGTCGCCATCGCCCGCGCCCTGGCCGAAATCGAACTCGAGGCGCAGCTCGTCGGTGAGGCGGATCCCGGCGCTGAACGGCCGCCCCTGCTTGCTGCGAAAGCCGGTGAGCGGGCCGACGAAGCGCTTCTTGAAGAGCTCGGCGAGCTCCTCGGGCGTCCACTCGCGGCCCGAAATCACCCGCCAGAGCGAGAAGTCGCATTTCTGGCACTCGACCTTGCGGTAGGTTTCCTGCACTGCGCCGCCGCATTTCGGGCATGGCGCCGGCACCGTGGCGTACACCACGTCGGGGATCTCGCCGTGCTTGATGGTGTTCACCACGGTCTTCACCAGCGCGCTGATCTGGTCCATGAACTCTGCGCGCGTCAGCTTGCCGGCCTCGATCAGCTTCAGCTTGTGCTCCCATTCGCCGGTGAGCTCGGGCGAGCCGAGCTCGACGATGTGCAGCATGTGCAGCGCGAACATCAGCGAGAAAGCCTTCGGCGTGGGGACAAGCTCGCGGCCCTCGCGGTGCACATAATCCTCGCGGATCAGGCCCTCGATGGTCGCGGCGCGCGTCGCCGGCGTGCCCAGACCCTTGGCCGCCATCGCCTCGCGCAACTCGTCGTCTTCGACCAGCTTGCCGGCGCCCTCCATCGCCGAGAGCAGCGTCGCCTCCGTGTAGCGCGGCGGCGGCTTGGTCTGGTTGGCGTGCGCGGCAATCTCGCGCACCGGGACCTTTTCCTCCTGCGCGATCGCGGGCAGATTCTCGTTTTCCTCGCCGCCAGCGCGGCCGTAGACCGCGAGCCAGCCGGGCGTCTCCAGCACCTTGCCCTCCGTCTTGAACTGATGCTCGACCACGCGCGTGATGCGGGTGGTCTGCAGGTACTCGGCCGCGGGGTAGAACACCGCAAGGAAGCGCCGCACCACCATGTCGTAGAGCTTCTGCTCTGCCTCATTCAGGTGCTTGGGCGTCTGCAGGGTCGGAATGATGGCGAAGTGATCGGAAATCTTGCTGTTGTCGAAGATCCGCTTGTTCGGCTTGACCCAACCCTGCTTCAGGATCTGCTTGGCGAACGGCGCGAACTCGCGCGTGTCGCCAAGCTCGTCCAGCGTCTTCTTGACCGTAGCGAGGTAATCCTCCGGCAGCGCTCGCGCGTCGGTTCGGGGGTAGGTAAGGACCTTGTGGCGCTCGTAAAGCGCCTGGGCAAGCGACAGTGTCATGCGCGCGGGGAAGCCGAAGCCGCTGTTGGCCTCGCGCTGCAGGCTCGTCAGGTCATAGAGCAGCGGCGAAAGCTGCGTCGAGGGCTTGCTTTCCTCCGTGGCGATGCCGGTCTTCCCGCGGCACGCCGCCACGATCGCTTTGGCCTCGGCCTCGCTCCACAGGCGCTCGGGCTTGCGCTCGGTATCGTCGTCCTTCTTGAACTTCGGATCGAACCAGCGCGCGGGGTACTCGCCCGCCTTTGCGCCGAATCGAGCCTGAACTTCCCAGTAGTCACGCGCCGTAAAGGCGCGGATGCGCTCCTCGCGCTCGACCAGGATGGCCAGGGTCGGGGTCTGCACCCGGCCCACTGTGGTGAGATAGAAGCCGCCTTCCTTGGAGTTGAAGGCAGTCATGGCGCGCGTGCCGTTGATGCCGACCAGCCAGTCGGCCTCGGAGCGGCTCTTCGCCGCATCGGCGAGCGGCAGCAGCTCCTTGTCCGCGCGCAGCTTCTCGAACCCCTCGCGGATCGACTGTTGGGTCATCGACTGCAGCCACAGCCGCTCGATCGGCTTCTTGTTGCGCGCGTGCTGCACGATGTAGCGGAAGATGAGCTCCCCTTCACGGCCCGCGTCGCAGGCGTTCACCAGCCCGGTCACGTCCTTGCGCTTCATCAGGCGCAGCAGCAGATTGAGCCGGGTCTCGGATTTTTCGATCGGGGCAAGCGCGAAATGCGGCGGAATCACCGGCAAGCGGCTGAAAGACCATTTGCCGCGCTTGACGTCGTGCTCTTCGGGCACCGCGAGCGTGAGCAGGTGGCCGACGGCCGACGACAGCACGTAGCGCTCGCTTTCGAAGTATTCGCCGCTGCGCTTGAAGCCGCCGAGCGCCCGCGCGATGTCGGCGGCGACCGACGGTTTCTCAGCGATGATGAGTTTTTTGGCCATGCGGCGCGAAAGGCCGCAGATGATAAGTGCAAACGCGCGGGCGCTTCAACCCGTCGTGAAAAGACCTAGCTCGCGAGGCGAGCGTGCGCTGCGGTAAAAAGGTCCTCCGCGACCAGCCGGCTGGTCGCCGTCTGCTGGTTCCAGAGCACCATCAGGACCACGAGCTTGAGCTGCTCGAGGCTGAGGGCTTCGCCGGAAGCCGCAAGCGCGCGCTCGATCACCAGCTCGCGCGTTTCGGCGCTGAGAATCCCCGATTGCTCCAGGGTGAGGAGGAAACCGCGGCATCGCGCGTCGAGCTTCATCAGCTCGCGCGGCGCGAAGGCGCGGAAGCTTGAGCGCGCGTCGGGCAGCGGCTCGCGCACGCCCTGCGGCGCGCGCGCCATGCCGGCCAGCCAGTGCAGCGCTTCGCTGATGTCCGAATCCTCGAAGCCGGCCGCCGAAAGTTTCTTCGCGACGCGCTCGCGATCGTAGGCGACGTCGGCCTGCTGGCAGTTCTCGAACACGAATACGAGGATGTCGTACATGGCGCTCCCTTCTTATAACGCGACGATGGGGATTGCGTTTACCGGCGTTGACCCTTCTCCAGCCGTTGGTATAGCCCGCCCGGCAGCGCCGCCACGCGCCCGTCGAGCTCCAGCCGCAGCAGCTCGGACGACACCTGCTCCGCGGACATCCCGGCGCGCGCACACAGCGAGTCGACGTCGACGGGGTCGTGCCCCATGTAGGCGAGCAGGCCGGCATCCGCGGCCGCGGGCGGCGCTTTCGCCGTTGAAGCCGTAGTCGATGCGTACCCGCTCGGCCGGAATCCGGAGAGCTCGGCGAGCACGTCTTCCGCCGACTCGACCAGCTTCGCGCCCGACTTGATGAGGGCGTGGCAGCCCTTGGCGAGCGGCGAATGGATCGAGCCCGGAATGGCGAACACTTCGCGACCCTGCTCGGCGGCAGCGCGCGCCGTGATCAACGAGCCGGAGGCGAGCGCGGCTTCAACCACCAGGCACCCCTGGGCGAGCCCGCTGATCAGCCGGTTGCGGCGCGGAAAATTCTGCGCCGCCGGCGCCGCGCCGAGCGGAAATTCCGAGATCAGCACGCCGCGCTCGGCGATCTCGGCGGCGAGCGCGGCGTTGCGGCTCGGATAGACCACATCGATTCCGGTGCCGAGCACGGCGATAGTCGACCCGGCGCCGGCGAGCCCGCCGCGATGCGCCGCCGCATCGATGCCGAGCGCAAGCCCGGAAACGATGGTCAACCCGGCGTTGCTGAGAGCTTTGGCGAGCGCCTCCGCGTTCGCTTCGCCCTGCTGCGTGGCATTGCGGCTGCCGACGATGGCGAGCGCAGTGCGCGAAAGCAGCTCGGTGCGGCCGCGCGCATAGAGCAGCGCCGGCGGATCGGAAATTTCGAGAAGCAGCCGCGGGTAGGTGTCGTCGGCCAGGGTGATGACCGCGTGGCCCGGCTGTGACGCCCATGCCAGCGCCTGTTCGACGGCGTGGGCGACCGCTTCGGAGTCGAGCGCTGCGAGAACCGCCGGCGTGGTGAAGGCTCCGAGCTCCGCGCGCTTTCGGGCGAGCGCCGCCTGCGGCAGGCCGAATTGCCGCAGCATGCGCTGCAAGGTTGCGGCACCCAGGCCCGGGGTAAGGGCGAGCTGCAGCCAGCTCGCGAGCCCCGGGTCCGAATTCACTTCTTGCTTCTGTTACGGCGTCTGCACCACATCGGCCGGGCTGACGGGCCTCGTGATCTGCATGATCAGCGCGTAGGATATCCGGTCGAAGACGCGGAACACAAATGCGAGCCCGGCGCGTTCGTCGGGCAGCGGAATGCGCGCATTGGCCGCGCTGCGCGGCTTGGTCGCATCGCGCACCGTGCCGCCAAGCGAGTAGAGCGCGAGCACGTGGCCGACTTCGATGCCGTCGGCCTTGCCACGGTTGATGCTGATGATCTGCTGCGGCCCGGCTTCGCCGACCTGGGCGACGCCGCCGTAGATGGCGATGACGCGTCCCTTGATTTGCGCGGCCGGCGCGCGGGGCGCGTAGTTCACCGGCTGCGGACGGCCTGCAGCCACCAATTTGTCGCCGAGCTCGACCTCCTGCACCGCGCTGGTCAGCACGACCGTCGCTGGCTCGCCCGGTCGCGTGAGCTGCGCCGTGCCGAGATAGACTGCTTCATACCCTAGGGTCTTGTTGGTATCGGGGTCGACCAGCGCGACGCCTCTTCGATAGATGTGCCAGTTCTCGTCCTTGGAGGTGCCCATGCCGCGCACATAAGCCGCGTTGCCCGCGGCAAGGACCACGCGATCGGCCTGGGTCCCGATGATCGTCGGGGCTTTTTCGAGCCCGTCGGGCTCGACTACGAGCGGGCGCGAAAGGAAAGGCTCGATCACGGAAGGCGGGATGCTCGGGATCTCCTGCTTGGCGAGCGACTCCGCGCGTACGCGCGGTCCGAGCCTGACCGTGCCGGGTGCCGTCCCCGCCGTCCCCGCCGTCCCGGCCGTCGTGGTCGTCGTGGTCGACGGCGTAGTTGGTTCGGTGGTGGTGGACGGCGGCACCCCGGGCGCCGGCGTCGTCCCCGGTGCACGCTCGGTGCCCGGAGCAGCGATGGTGAGTTGCGCGCGCTCGCGGTCCAGCACGATGACGTACCCGGGGTAGATCAGATGGGGGTTGCGGATCTGCTCGCGGTTCATGTTCCACAACTCTGGCCAGCGCCAGGGCGAATCCGTGTAGCGCTGCGAAATGCCCCAGAGAGTGTCGCCCGGGACCACGGTATATCGGTCGGGAGCATCGGGTTTGATTGCCAGAGGAGCAGACGAGCGGGCGGGCGATGGAGCAGACGTTGCAGGGGCCGCTGAGGGTGTGCTCGGCGCCTGGGCGAAAAGCGCCCCAGGCACCAAGAAAGCGAGCGCTATGATAGACTTACAGGCTTGCTGGACCATGGCGACCCGTCCCTTTCGCGGTTCCCGGACCGGCTGGAAACTCGATTTTTCCACCCCAATGTAGCACTAAAGGTTGGATTGTTTATACGCTGCCTGAGATTGTCCACATAATCCATTCAATTCGCAAGTGAAATGGCCCGTTTGACCATCCTTCGGTACCCCGATGCCCGGCTCCATAAGGTAGCCGCCCCCGTCACCGTCTTCGACGACAGCCTGAAGAAGCTGGTCGCCGAGATGGCTGAAACCATGTACGCCGCCCCCGGTATCGGCCTCGCTGCGATCCAGGTCGATGTGCCGAAGCAGGTGATCGTGGTCGATGTCTCCGAGCGCCGCGACTCGCTCGTGGTGCTCGTCAACCCGGAGATCCTTGAAGCGACCGGAGTTTCGGACATCGAGGAAGGCTGCCTCTCGGTGCCCGGCATCTACGAGCTGGTCGAGCGCGCCGAGCGCGTGAAGGTGCGGGCGTACGACCAGAACGGCAATCCGTTCACGCTCGAGGCGCAGGGTCTGCTTGCGGTGTGCATCCAGCACGAGATGGACCATCTGAAGGGCAAGGTTTTCGTCGAGCACCTGTCGCAGCTCAAGCAGCAGCGCATCCGCGCGAAGCTCGCCAAGCAGCTGCGCAAGTCGGCCTGAACGTCCCGCTTTCCTGCGCCTAGTCTTCGCCGGAACGCCCGAGTTCGCTGAGCGGGCTCTGGCGCGCCTCGCGGCCGCAGGCCACGACATCGCCCTCGTCCTTACGCAGCCCGACCGTCCTGCCGGCCGCGGCCTGCAACCGCTGGCGAGCCCGGTGAAGCGCTTCGCCGCCGCGCGGCGCATCGCTGTTCTCCAGCCGCCCCGGTTGAGAGGCGCTCCCGAGGTGGAGGCGGTGCGCGCCATGCGCCCCGATGCGCTTGTCGTCGCGGCCTATGGCCTGCTGCTGCCGCGCGAGCTGCTCGACGCCGGCCGCCACGGCGCTTTGAACATTCATGCCTCGCTGTTGCCGCGCTGGCGCGGCGCGGCGCCGATTCAGCGCGCGCTGCTCGCGGGTGACACCGAGACGGGAGTCTCGATCATGCTGATGGACGCAGGCCTGGATACCGGGCCCATCTTGATGCAGAAGCGCATTGCGATCGCGCCGGACGAGGATGCGGGCTCGCTGCACGACAAGCTCGCGGTCCAGGGAGCCGAAGCGATCGTCGCGGCGCTGGACGAGATCGAGGCGGGCCGGGCGCGACCGACGCCGCAGGCGGAGAGCGGCGTGTCCTACGCGGCGAAGATCGGCAAGCGCGACACGCACTTGGACTGGTCGCGGCCGGCGTGCGACCTCGAGCGTGCTGTGCGCGCCTTCCGGCCGGCGCCGGGCGCATTCGCCTTGCTCGACGGCGAGCCGGTCAAGCTCTGGCGCGCCAGCGTGGTCGACGCCCGCGGCGCGCCCGGGACCGTTCTTGACTCGCAGGAAAGCCTGGTAATCGCCTGCGGCGAGCGGGCGTTGGCAGTTTCCGAGCTGCAGCGTGCCGGCGGGCGCCGGCTGAGCGCCGCGGAGTTCGTGCGCGGCTACAGGCTCGCGCAGGGTACGCGCTTCGAGTGATCGCGCTCGCGACCGCGCTGCGCGATGCGGCGACCATCGTCGCGCGCGTCGCCGCGGGCGCGAGCCTTGCGACCGAATTCGAGCGCTTCGCCGACGAAGGGGCGTCGACGCCGCGCGCCGCGCTGATCGATCTCACGCACGGCACGCTGCGGCGCTACGGACGCGTGCAGGCAATCGTCAGGCAGCTGTCGCGCCGCGAGCGCGGCGATCCGGTCGCGGAAGCTCTGCTGTGGTGCTCGCTTTACGCGCTCGAGTCGGGGCGCTACGCCGATTACACCGTCGTCGATCAGGCGGTGCGCGCCTGCGCGATGCTCGAGCGCTGGAGCGCCAAGGGGTTCGTGAACGCGCTGCTGCGCGGCTACCTGCGCGAGCGCACATCGCTCGAGGCACGCATCCGGGCCGACGCCGAAGCGCGCTACCAGCATCCGCGCTGGTGGATCGACCTGCTCAAGCAGTGCTATCCCGGAGGATGGACCGAGACCCTCGCGGCCGGGAACTCGCATCCGCCGATGTGCCTGCGGGTGAACCGGCGCCGCTCGAGCGTCGCGGACTATCGGGCGAAACTCGCCGCCGAAGGCATCGCGGCACGCGAAGTCGGGCACGAAGCGTTGCTGCTCGAGCGGCCGGTGCCGGTCGAACGCCTGCCCGGCTTTGCCGCCGGGGAAGTCTCGGTGCAGGATTCGGGCGCGCAGCGCGCGGCGAGATGTCTCGAGCTGGCCGCAGGCCAGCGTGTGCTCGATGCCTGCGCCGCGCCGGGAGGCAAGGCCGGTCACGTTCTCGAGACGGCCGACGTGGAGTTGACGGCGCTCGAACTGGACGCGGCGCGCCGCGAGCGGCTCGAGCGCAACCTGGCGCGCCTCGGGCTCGGCGCGCGCGTCGTCAACGCGGATTGCACCCGGCCGGGCGACTGGTGGGACCGAGTGCCGTTCGATCGCATCCTCGCCGACGTGCCGTGCTCCGCCTCCGGGATCGCGCGGCGGCATCCCGACATCAAATGGTTGCGTCGCAGCCACGACCTCGCCGCATTTGCCGCGCGCCAGGCAGAGATCCTCGATGCGCTTTGGCAGGTGCTTTGCCCGGGTGGTAAATTGCTGTATGCCACCTGCTCGGTGTTTCCGCAGGAAAACGACGCCGTGATCGAGGGCTTCCTGGCTCGGGCGGCGCGCGCTGTGCGCGTGCCGCTTCCCGACGGCGCTGCGGCGCAGGGGCTGCCCGACGCGGAGCGCGACGGGTTCTACTACGCGCTGATCCACAAGCAAGACTGACTGGCTTCGCGATGCGCCGCATCGCCCGAGTCAGCATCATCATCGGCGGGTTTCTCGCGATGGCGATCATCGCGGCGGCGCCGCGCGCCGAGGACATCGAGGTGCGCGACGTGGCGCTGCGCAGCGTCGAAGAAGGGCTCGCGCTCGACGCCGATTTCGCGTTCGAGCTTACGCCGCGTCTCGCCGACGTGGTGGGGAACGGCGTGCCGCTCTATTTCCGCGTCGACTTCGAGCTGACGCGGCGGCGCTGGTACTGGTTCGACGATACCGCGGCGTCGCAGCAGCTGCAGCTGCGGCTGTCCTATCATGCGCTGTCGCGGCAGTACCGGCTGTCAACCGGGCTGCTGCAACAGAGCTTTCCCACGCTCGAGGAGGCGCTCAACGTGCTGAAGCGCGTGCGCAACTGGCTGGTGGTGGAGCGCGCCGTGCGCCTGGCCGACGCCGACTACGACGCCGCGGTGCGCATGCGCCTCGACACGACGCTGCTGCCGAAGCCGTTTCAGCTGTCTGCGCTGACCGGCCGCGACCTGCAGCTCGAGTCGGCCTGGAAGCGGTTCATCTTGCGGGCGCCCCGATGAAATGGCTTATCCTCGTCGGCGGCGCGGTGGCGGCGGTGGGACTTTTCCTGCTAGCGACGGCGAGCGCGGACACCACGATCTTCGCGCGCCACTATCCCCTGCTGCTCGGCCTCAACGCGGCGCTCGCCGCGCTCCTCGCCGCGCTCGTCGGCATCCAGCTCGTAATGATCGCGCGGCGCCATCGCGCGCGCGTGTTCGGCGCCCGCCTTACCCTCAGGCTGCTCGCGCGCTTCGCCGCCCTCGCGGTGGTGCCCGGCCTCATCGTGTACGCCGTGTCGGTGCAGTTTCTCACGCGCTCGATCGAATCGTGGTTCGACGTCAAGGTCGACGCGGCTCTGGAAGGCGGCATCAAGCTCGGCCAGCAGGCTATCGAGCAGATGACGATCGATTTGCAGGGCAAGGCGAACGCGATGGCGCTCGAGCTCGCCGAGCGCTCCCCGTCGGAGCTCGCGACCCAGCTCGAGCGCCTGCGCGGCCAGCTCGGCGTGGAGGAGGCAGTCATAGTGACAGGAAGCGGACGGCTCGTCGCGAGCGCGGCGCACGACGTCACCAAGCTCGTGCCCGAGCTTCCCGCGGGACAGGCGCTGCGGCAGGCGCGGGCCAAGCGCAGCCATACCGAGGTGGACGCGACCGTGGGGCGTCCGCTGTCGCTGCGTGTCATCGTGCCGGTGGACTTTCCCGGGGAAATGCGGTTCCTGCAATTGCGCCAAAGCGTGCCGGCGTCGTTCGCCCAGAGCGCCGAGGCGGTCGAGGCGGCGTATCGCGACTACCGCGAGCTCGCGATCTCGCGCGAGGGATTGAAGCGCATCTACATCGTCACGCTGACTTTCGCGCTGCTGATGGCGCTGTTCGTCGCGGTCGCGGTGGCTGCCACGCAATCCGGCCTGCTGGCGGAGCCGCTCGCCAACCTCGCGCAGGCGACGCAGGCGGTGGCGCGGGGCGATTTCTCGCGCCGCGCGCCCGTCACCAGCCGCGACGAGCTCGGCGTGCTCACCGAGTCGTTCAATTCGATGACGCGCCAGCTCGAGGAGGCGCGGCGCGGGGTGGAGTCGAACCAGCTTGCGCTCGAGGGGGCCAAGGCGCGGCTCGAGAACATCCTCGCCAACCTGTCGGCCGGCGTGCTGGTGTTCGACCATGCGCTCGAGCTTTCGATTTCCAATCACGGCGCCGGCGCGATCCTCGGGCCCGAGCTCGACGCTTTCGCCGCCCAGATGCGCGCCCATTTCGCCGAGAAAGGCGAAGCCGACTGGCAGCTCGAGTTGCACCTCCGCGGGACCGGCAAGACGCTCCACGCCCGCGGCGCGCGGCTGCCGCTCGCGACCGGTGGCGGCGCGGTGGTCGTGTTCGACGACATCACGCAACTCGTCCAGGCGCAGCGCGCCACCGCGTGGGCAGAGGTGGCTCGCCGCCTGGCGCACGAAATCAAGAACCCGCTCACCCCGATCCAACTCTCGGCCGAGCGCCTCGAGATGAAGCTCGGCGCGCGGTTGCCGCGCGAGGATGCGGACACGCTCAAACACGCCACTGAGACCATCGTCAACCAGGTTGCGGCGCTGAAGGCGATGGTGGACGATTTCCGGGAATACGCGCGGCTGCCGGCGCCGGAGCCCGCGCCCCTCGATCTGAACGCTCTGGTCCGCCAGGTGCTCGCCCTGTACGAAAATTCGACCGTGCCGATCGCCAAGCACCTTGCCGAGCCGCTGCCCCCGGTGTGGGCCGACGGCGCGCAGATCCGCCAGGTGATCCACAACTTGGTGCAGAACGCGCAAGATGCGCTGGAGCAGCAGGCGGGGCGCGGCGCGAGCCCGGCGATCGAGGTGCGCACCGAGCTGGCCGGCGACCGCATCCGGCTCGCCGTGTCGGACAACGGCGCCGGCTTTCCGGAGGAGCTGATGGCGCGGATCTTCGAGCCTTATGTCACCACCAAGCCGCGCGGCACGGGCCTGGGCCTCGCGATCGTGAAGAAGATCGTCGACGAGCACCACGGTGCCGTGACGATCGAGAACCGTCCGGAGAGCGGCGCCTCGGTCAGCGTGCTGCTGCCGCTCGCCAAGGCTGCCTAGCGCCATGGCCCAGATCCTGGTGGTCGACGACGAGATCGGCATCCGCGAGCTGCTCTCCGAGATCCTCGCCGACGAGGGCCACCAGGTCCTGCTCGCCGAGAGCGCGGGCGACGCGCGGCGCTTGCGCGAGCGCGGCCGGCCCGACCTCGTGCTGCTCGACATCTGGATGCCCGACGCCGATGGCATCACGCTGCTCAAGGAGTGGGCGGCGAGCGGTCAGCTCACCATGCCGGTCGTGATGATGTCGGGCCATGCCACGATCGAGACCGCGGTGGAAGCGACGCGCATCGGCGCGCTCGATTTCCTGGAAAAGCCGATCGCGATGCAGCGCCTGCTCGCGACGGTGAAGCGGGCGCTGCGCAACCCGGAGACCGCGGCGGCGCCCGAGCTTTCGATGGCGGCGTTCGGCCGCGCGCCGGCGCTGGCGGAAGCGAAGAAGCGGCTGGCGCAGCTCGCCGGCTCGGGCGCGCCGCTCCTGCTGCGCGGGGAGCGCGGCATGCGCGCCGAGCTTTTCGCGCGGCTGCTTGCCGCGCCCGGTGCGCCTTTCCTCGCCGGCGGCGAGATGCTGTCGCAGTCGCCCTCGGAGCTGCTCGGCAAGGCCGCCGGCGGGATCCTGTTCATCCCGGACCTGTCGCGGCTCGGTCATGCGGAGCAGCGCAACCTCGAGTTCCTGCTGCCGCGCGCGGAGAAGCATCGCGTGCGCCTGGTGTCGTTTTCGCCGCTCGACGTGCGCACCCTGTCGGAGAAGTGCGATTTCGATCCCGAGCTCGGCGCGCGCCTGGGCGAGCTGACGCTCAAGCTGCCCGCAGTGCGCGACTACGCCGAGGACGTTCCCGATCTCGCCTCGCTGATGCTTGCGCAGCTGGTCGAGGCCAGGGTCTGCCCGGCCCGGCGCTTCGCCATCGCCGCGCTGAACGCCCTGCGGCACCATACCTGGCCGGGAAACCTCGCGGAGCTGGAGAGCGTGGTGAAGGACCTGGCGCTGAGCGCGCTGGACGAAGAGATCCAGCTCGAGGATGTCGAGCGCGTGCTCGCGGCGCGCGCCGTGCCCGGTACGCTGCCCGAGGTGGCGTTCGACCGTCCCTACCGCGAAGCGCGCGAAGCCTTCGAGCGCGTGTACTTCGAGCATCTCCTCGCGCGCGAGCACGGCAGCATGTCGCGCGTCGCCGAGCGCTCGGGCCTCGAGCGCACGCACCTCTACCGGAAGCTCAAGGCGCTCGGACTCCCGGTCGGGCGCCGCGAAGAAAGCTAGCTAGGTTTTTTTCGGCTTCGGCTTTTGCCGATGCGGGCGCTTCTTGCCGTAGCTGCCCTTGTAGATCTTGCCGCGCCGCGTGCGCTTGTCGCCTTTTCCCATGAGCCCGATTATACGGTTTCGAGCTCGTACGCCAGATAGGGCGCGAGCCACTTCTCGGCCTCGGCCATGCTCATGCGGGAGCGTCTGGCGTAATCCTCGACCTGGTCGCGGCCGATCTTCCCGACCGCGAAATAGCTCGCCTCCGGGTGCGAAAGGTAGAAGCCGGAAACCGCAGACGCGGGCAGCATGGCGAAGGACTCGGTGAGCTTCATGTCGGCGTTCTTTTCGGCGTCGAGCAGGCGGAACAGCGGTCCCTTCGCGGTGTGATCCGGGCACGCGGGATAGCCCGGCGCCGGCCGGATGCCGCGATAGCGCTCGGCGATCAGCTCGGCGCCGCTCAGGCGCTCCTCGGCGGCATAACCCCAGAATTCCCGGCGCACGCGCTCGTGCAGCCGTTCGGCAAAGGCTTCGGCCAAGCGATCGGCCAGAACCTTCAGCATGATGGCGTTGTAGTCGTCGCCGCGCTTCTCGAGCTCGGCGACGCGCTCCTCGATGCCGCCGGCGCTGACCGCGAAGGCGCCGACCCAGTCGCGCACGCCGCTCGCCTTCGGCGCCACGAAATCGGCAAGACACAGGTTGGCGCGTCCTTCGGGCTTGTGATTCTGCTGGCGCAGGTTGTGCCAGGTCATGAGCGGCTTGCGGCGCTCCTCGTCGGCGTAGATCTCGATGTCGTCGTGATCGACCCGCGCCGCCGGGTAGAGCGCGAACACGCCGTTCGCCACGACCAGGTTCTCGCGCACGATGCGCGCCAGCGTCTCCTGGGCCTCGGCGAAGAGCTTGCGCGCCGCCTCGCCGACCACCGGGTCCTCCAGGATCTTTGGGTAGGGGCCCGAGAGCTCCCAGGCCTGGAAGAAAGGTCCCCAGTCGATGTGGTCGACCAGCTCCGCCAGGGGATAGCGGCGCAGGGCAGTCAGGCCTGCCTTCGCCGGAGCGGGCGGCAGGTACTTTCGCCAATCCACCTTGAAACCGAGCTCGCGCGCGCGCGCGAGCGGGTGGAGCGGGCCGGGGCCCTTCTTGTCGCGGTGCTGGATGCGGATGCGCTCGTAGTCGGCCCGCACCTCGGCGAGATAGGCCTGCGGCTTCTGCGACAGGAGGTTTTGCACCACGGGCACGCTGCGGGAGGCGTCCGGGACGTACACCACGGGGCCGGAATAGTTGGGCGCAATCTTGACCGCGGTGTGGGCGCGCGAGGTCGTGGCGCCGCCGATCAGGAGCGGCAGCTTGAACTGCGTGCGCTCCATCTCGCGCGCGACGTGAGCCATCTCCTCGAGCGACGGGGTAATGAGTCCGGAGAGGCCGATGACGTCGGCTTTCTCGCGCCGCGCGGTCTCGAGGATGGTCTCGGCAGGGACCATCACGCCGAGGTTCACCACCTCGTAGTTGTTGCACTGGAGCACGACCGCTACGATGTTCTTGCCGATGTCGTGCACGTCGCCCTTCACGGTGGCCAGCACCAGGCGCCCCTTCGCGCGGCCGGCTTCGCCGCTCTTCGCTTTTTCCGCCTCGATGTAGGGCACGAGGTGCGCGACCGCCTGCTTCATCACGCGCGCCGATTTCACCACCTGCGGCAGGAACATCTTGCCGGCGCCGAAAAGATCGCCGACCACGTTCATGCCGTCCATCAGCGGCCCCTCGATCACCTCGATCGGCCGGGCGGACTTGCGCCGCGCTTCCTCGGTGTCCGCGACGATGTGGCTCGAGATCCCGTTGACCAGCGCATGAGCGAGGCGCTGCTCGACGCTGCCGGTGCGCCAGGCTTCATCCTTGGCGGTTTCGCGCGCACCGGTTTTCACCGTCGCGGCGAACTCCACCAGACGCTCGGTGGCGTCAGGGCGCCGATCGAACAGCACGTCTTCGACCCGCAGCCGCAGCTCGGGCTCGATCTGCTCGTAGACGCCAAGCTGCCCGGCGTTGACGATGCCCATGGAGAGGCCGGCGCGGATCGCGTGGTACAGGAACGCGGTGTGCATCGCCTCGCGTACCCCGTCGTTGCCGCGAAAAGAGAATGACAGGTTGGAGACGCCCCCCGATACCCTCGTCTGCGGCAAGTTGGTGCGGATCCAGCGCACCGCCTCGATGAAGTCGATCGCGTACCGATTGTGTTCCTCGAGGCCGGTGGCAACGGCGAAGATGTTCGGGTCGAAGATGATGTCTTCGGGCAGGAACCCTGCCTTGTTGACCAGCAGGTCATAGGCGCGTCGGGAGACCGCAGTGCGCCGCTCGAGGGTGTCCGCCTGTCCTTTCTCGTCGAAGGCCATCACCACGACCGCGGCGCCGTAGCGCCGGCAAAGCGCGGCGTGGTGCAAGAATGTCTCTTCGCCCTCTTTCATCGAGATCGAGTTGACGATCGGCTTGCCCTGCACGCACTTCAGCCCAGCCTCGATCACGCTCCATTTCGAGCTGTCGATCATCACCGGCACGCGCGAGATATCCGGCTCGGCGGCGACCAGGCGCAGGAAGGTGCTCATCGCCTTCTCCGAGTCGAGCATCGCCTCGTCCATGTTGACGTCGATCACCTGGGCGCCGTTCTCGACCTGCTGGCGCGCCACCGCCAGGGCGCCGGCGTAGTCGCCGGCGAGCACGAGCCGCGCGAAGGCCTTCGAGCCGGTGACGTTGGTGCGCTCGCCGATGTTGACGAAGAGCGAGCGGTCGTCGACGTTGAGCGGCTCCAGGCCCGCGAGGCGCAAGGCGCGCGGCCTGTCGGGGATTTTCCGGGGCGGGATCGGGCGCAGCGCCTCGCCGATGGCGCGAATGTGCTCCGGCGTGGTGCCGCAGCAGCCGCCGGCGAGGTTGAGCCAGCCGGCGCGCGCCCATTCGGCTGCCTGCGCCGCCATCGACTCCGGCGTGTCTTCGTATTCGCCGAACGCATTCGGCAGCCCCGCATTCGGATGGCACGAGACGTAGCTTTCGGCAATCCCGGCGAGCTCTTCCACGTAGGGCCTGAGCTCCTTTGCGCCGAGCGCGCAGTTAAGCCCTACCGCAAGCGGCCTCGCGTGGCGCACCGAGTTGTAGAACGCCTCCGCGGTCTGGCCGGAGAGCGTACGTCCCGAGGCGTCGGTGATCGTTCCCGAGATGATCACCGGCAGCCGTGTTCCGCTTTGCGCGAAGCATTGCTCGATGGCGAAGAGCGCGGCTTTGGCATTCAGCGTGTCGAATATCGTCTCGACGAGCAGGAGATCGACGCCGCCCTCGAGCAGGCCGTCGATCGCCTCGGCGTAGGCCGTGACCAGCTCGTCGAAGCTGACGGCGCGGAATCCCGGATCGTTGACGTCGGGCGAGATCGACGCGGTCTTGTTGGTCGGGCCGAGGACGCCGGCGACGAAGCGCGGCTGCTTCGGCGTGCGCGACGCCCACTCGCGTGCGGCGTCGGTGGCGAGGCGCGCGGCCGCGCTGTTGAACTCGCGGGCGAGCGCTTCCATGCCGTAGTCGGCGAGCGCGATCGAGGTGGAGTTGAAGGTGTTGGTCTCGATGACGTCGGCGCCGGCCTGCAGGTACTGCGCGTGGATGTCGCGCACCAGGCGGGGCTGCGTCAGCGACAGCAGGTCGTTGTTGCCGCGCAGCTCGCGCGGCCAGTCGCGGAAACGCGCGCCGCGGTAGTCCTCCTCGGCCAGCCGGGCGCGCTGGATCATGGTGCCCATGGCCCCGTCGAGCAGCAGGATCCTCTCGCGCAGCAGTGTGTTGAGTTTGTCCATCGCTTAAAGCAAAAAGCCCGCTCGGCTTGCGCAGAGAACGGGCTCCTGGGCGCGCCTCTTTAGCTGCATTTGTAACGCGCCCGCAAGCTGAGCATCAAATCGGCGCGGCGCGTGGGATTCTGCCCATCAAGCCCTGCTCTGTCAACGGCTTATAATCGATTCGATGAGCGAGTTTGAGTCGATCGTCGGTCATTTTTTGTGCGAGGTTCACTGGGGGGACTGCGACCCCGCCGGGATCATTTTCTATCCGACGTATTTCCGCTGGATGGATGCGGCCACCTGGGCCTTCATGGGCTCCGTCGGCTACGGGCCCAAGCGCATGCGCGACGAGCACCTCGCGATGCCGCTGGTCGGCGCCGACTGCCAGTTTCTCGCCCCGGCGCAGCATGGCGACCGCTGCGAGGTGCGCTCGCGCATCGCGCGCTTCGGCGGAGCTTCGTTCGTGGTGGCGCATGATGTCCTGCGCAGCGACGGCACCACGCTCGCAAAGGGCAGCGAAAAGCGCGTGTGGGGCCGCTATGTCAACGGCCCGGGCACGCCGCTCAAGGGTCAGCAGATCCCCGACGACGTCAGGGCGCTGTTTCTCGCCAGGTAGCGTTCAAGGAGCCGACAGGCTCTTCTCCAGGCGGTCGAGCGCTTCCATCGCCGGCAGGCACTGCGCGACGCTCGCATTAGGCTCGCGCTTCTCGCGGATCGCGGCGAAGAACTCGCGGTCCTGCAGCTCGATGCCGTTCATCGAGACATCGACCTTCGATACGTCGATCTTGTTGTCCTTGCCGTCGAACAGATCGTCGTAGCGCGCGATGTAGGTGCCGTTGTCGCAGATGTAGCGGAAGAAGGTTCCGAGCGGCCCGTCGTTGTTGAACGACAGCGCGAGCGAGCACGCGACGCCCGAGGGTGTGGTCATCTGGATGCTCATGTCCATGGCGATGCCGAGCGTCGGATGCATCGGCCCCTGCACCGCGCGCGCTTTGGCGATCGGCTCGCGCGCCTGGTACTGGAACAGATCGACGGTATGGCAGGCGTGATGCCACAGCAGGTGATCGGTCCAGCTGCGCGGCTTGCCTGCAGCGTTCATGTTGGTGCGGCGAAAAAAGAAGGTCTGCACCACGAGGTGCAGGAGCCTGAGCTCTCCGGCGACGATCTTCTTCCGCACCCACTGGTGGCTCGGGTTGAAGCGGCGCGTGTGCCCCGCCATCGCGACCAGCCCGGTTTCCTTCTGCACTTTCACGATCTCGCGCGCGTCGGCCAGGGTGTCGGCCATCGGGATCTCGACCTGCACGTGCTTGCCCGCGCGCAGGCACTGGATCGCCTGGCGCGCGTGCATCTGCGTCGGTGTCGCGAGGATCACCGCCTCCACGCCGGGCTGCTTGAGGCTCTGCGCGAGGTCGCCGGTCGCGTGCGGTATCTTGAACTTGCGCGCCACCTCCGCCGTCGCCTCGGGATTGCCGCCGGCGAGAGACACGACTTCGACGCCCTTGATGTTGGCGATGCCTTCGAGGTGCTTCTGCCCGAAGGCGCCCTGTCCTGCGACGCAGATCTTCATTTGCGGTTTTCCAGAATGATGTGCCCGAGCGCCGTGTTCGACGCCGGCACGTGGTAGAAGCGGTGCACTTCCTCGACCTCGTCGTCGAGAGCGCCGCGCATGACGAGCCACATCACCAGCTCGATGCCCTCGGAGCCCGCTTCCCTGAGGTATTCGACGTGCGAGATCCGGGTGAGCGCGGCGGGATCGCGCGCGATCGCGTCAAGAAACCGGGCGTCGAACGCCTTGTTGATCAGCCCCGCGCGCGGCCCCTGCAGCTGGTGCGACATGCCGCCGGTGCCGAACACCACGACTCTCAGGTTCTGATCGAAGGACTCCACCGCCTTGCGGATGGCGCGCCCCAGGTGGTAGCAGCGCCGGCCCGTCGGCGGAGGGTATTGCACGACGTTCACGGCCAGCGGGATCACCGGGCACGGCCACTCTTTGGGCTGGCCGTACATCAGGGAAAGCGGCACCGTGAGGCCGTGATCGACGTCCATGCGGTTGACGATGGTGAGGTCGAACTCGTCCAGGATCAACGACTGCGCAATGTGCGCGGCGAGCTCCGGGTGCCCTTTCACCGCCGGCACCGGGCGCGGCCCCCAGCCCTCGTCGGCGATCGGAAATTGCGCCGCGCAGCCGAGCGCAAAGGTGGGAATGATCTCCAGCGAAAACGCCGAGGCGTGGTCGTTGTAGACCAGGATGATGACGTCCGGGTCCACCTTGCGGAGCCACTCCTTCGAGCGCTGGTAGCCGTCGAACACGCGCTTCCAGTAGGGCTCGCCGCTCTTGCCCAGATCGAGCGCCGCGGCGATCGCAGGCACGTGCGAAGTCGCGACCCCGGCGACGATCCTAGCCACGCTTGCGGTCCGGCTGCTTTTCCCACTCCGCGACGTAGCGGTTGCCCTCCGGCGGGCGGCCGCCGTTCAGCATCATCTGCGCGTACTCTTCCTGGGTGCTCCCGGTCATGACGGCGGCTACGTATTGAAACGACTTGCCGTCGGTGAAGAAGAGCTTCGCCAGGAAGTAGATGTTGCCGCCGAGGCTGATCATGCGGTTCCAGTCGCGGTCGAGCACCGCCTGCTTCTGTTCTTCGGTCATGGGGTAGCGGTCGAGATAGGCCCGCTCGCTCGCCTTGAACGCCGCGCGGTTCTCGGCCTTCATGAGCGACATGCAGAACATGTTCAGGTGGTAGCCCTGCCGCGAGCGCTGTGCGTCGAACACCGTGGTACCCGGGATGTCGTCGTATTCGTTCGGCTTCATCGGTTCACTCTGCGTCGGGTTGCTTCGCCGGCTGCGCACGGTCGAAGGCGTCGAGCTTCATGCAGTGCTCAAAGGCGCGCACGGTGCTCGGATAGGGATTGAGATCGCAGTCGTAGCGCTTGGCGTTGAAAATCTGCGGCACCAGGCAGCAGTCGGCCATGGTCGGCGAGTCGCCGTAGCAGAACTTTCCTCTCTTGTCGCTGGCCAGCTCGGCTTCGAATTTCGCCAGACCGTCAGCGATCCAGTGGCGGTACCACGCGTTGACCTGATCTTCGCTCTGTCCGAGAACGCGCTTCAGGTGCTGCAGCACGCGCAGGTTGTTGAGCGGGTGGATCTCGCACGCGATCAGGTCCGAGAGAGCGCGCACGCGGGCCTTGCCCAGGGAATCTGCCGGAAGGAGCGCGGGGTGCGGACGCTTCTCCTCGAGATACTCGATGATGGCGAGCGACTGGTTGAGGCGTGTGCCGTCATCGAATTCGAGCGTGGGAACGAGCGCTTGCGCATTGATGCTCGAATACTCCGGTTTGCGGTGCTCACCCTTGGCGAGGTGCACGAATACCGGTTCGTAGGGCAGCCCCTTCAGATTGAGCGCGATGCGGACGCGAAACGCAGCCGAGCTGCGGAAGTACGTGTACAGCTTCACAAGGCAGGCAGAATCTTCACCTTCAGCTCACCCACGCCGTCTACGCCGGCGTGCAGCTCGTCGCCGGGCTTCACCGGCCCGACGCCCGCGGGCGTGCCGGAGTAGATGAGGTCGCCGGGCTCGAGGGTGTAGTACTCGGAGAGGTAGGCGATCTGCTCGGGCACCGACCAGATCATGTCGCCGAGGTCTGCGCGCTGGCGCTGCTTGCCGTTGACCGTGAGCCAGATCGCGCCGCGCGCCGGATGGCCGATCTTCGCCGCCGACACGAGCGCGCTGCAGGGTGCGGCCTCGTCGAAATCCTTGCCGAAGTCCCAGGGCCGGCCGTGATCCTTGCCCCACTGCTGCAGGTCGCGGCGCGTCATGTCGAGGCCGACGGCGTAGCCGAACACATGGTCGTTGGCGCGCTTGGCGTCGATGCGCCGTCCGCCCTTGGCGAGCGCCACGACCAGCTCGGTCTCGTAGTGGTAGTTGGAAGTCTTGGCGGGGTAGTGCACCTCACCGCCGCCGGCGACCAGCGTGTGCGCGCTCTTGATGAAGAAGAACGGCTGCTCGCGCCCGTCGCCGCCCATCTCCTTCTGGTGCTCGGCGTAGTTGCGCCCGACGCAGAAGATGCGTCGGACCGGAAAGCTGTCCGCGGTACCCGCGACCGGCAGCGCCGGCGCGATCCATAGCGAAATTGCGTGGCCCATGGGGTTCCTCGAAAAGACAGAATTTTAGCCGCTGCGCCCCAGCTCGCGCTCCAGGATTTCGCGCAGCTTGTAACGCTGCACCTTGCCGCTCGCCGTGCGCGGCAGCTCGGGCACTGCGCGGATCCATTTTGGCCGTTTGTACCGCGGCAAGCGCTCGCAGGCATCCGCGGCCGCGCGTGTGGGATCTTCATCGTTGCGGGCGGTGACGAAAAGCGCGAGACGTTGCAGCCCTTCGCCGTCGGGCACCGGGACGCAGGCCGCATCCGCTACCGCCGCAGCCGCAAGCGCCGCTTCCTCCAGCTCCGAAGGCCACACCCATTGGCCGGCGACCTTCACCAGCTCGTCGGTGCGCCCCTGGTGGATGTAGAAGCCTTGCGCATCGCGCATGAAAAGATCGCGCGAGCAGAACCATCCGTCGCGAAACTGGCTGCGCGTCTGCTCCGGAAGGTTGGCGTAGCCGCGCGCCTGGGCGGGATGGCGCAGCCAGAGGACGCCCGGCTCGCCCGGCGCCGGCTCGGCGCCGTCACCGTCGGCGAGGCGCACCTCCGCGATCGGAAAGGGCTTGCCGGTGCGCAGCCCGTCGGAGGTGCCCGGCGGCGTCATCATGCAGGCGCAGAATCCTTCCGACATGCCGTAGAGGTTGAGCAGCTCGCCGCCGGCGGCCGAACGCCACTGCTGGACGAGCTGCGGCGAAAGGCGCTCGCCGCCGGCCACGAAGTGGCGCACCTCGCGCAAAGGCTCGAGACGCCGCGCAGGCTCGGCCAGCAGGCGCCGGTAGATCGTGGGGACGCTGAAGATCGCCTTCGGGCGGTGGCGCTCGACGATGCCGAGCACCGCGTCGGCGTCCGGCCAGTCGGCGCTCAGGATCGAAGTCACGCCCATCGCAAGCGGCGCGAGCAGCGCGTGCTCGAGCCCGTAGGCGAAGAAGAACTTCGACGTGGTGAACACGCGGTCGCCTTCGCCGATGCCCAACGCCCGGAACGCCTCTCCGATGCTGAGCGCCGCCCGGTGCGCATGCAGGATTCCTTTCGGTCGTCCCGTCGTGCCGGAGGAGTAAAGGCACAGCGCTGGCGCATCGGGCTCGGCGTCGAAAGGCGGCACCGGGCTGCCGGGCTCCAGCTCGACGCAGATCTTCCCGAACACGTCGCGCGCGGCGGTGAACTGTTCGTCTACCATCGCGAGCTTGGCGCGGCTGTCGACGAGGATATGCCGGTAATCGGCGTCCGCGAGCTTGCTGTTGAGCGCCACCGCGATCGCGCCGGCGTGCACCGCGCCGAGCCACGCCGCGGCGAACGCCGGCGTATCGCGCATCACGAACAGCACCTGCTCGCCCGGCCGCACGCCGTGCGAGCGCAGCGCGCCTGCCACGCGCGCCACCCGGTCCGCGAGCGCGTCCCAGCTCACCTGCTCGCCGCCGCCGATCAAGGCGATGCGGCCGCGGAACCGGTTGCGCAGCACGTGCTCGGCGAGATTCATTCTGCGTAGTCGGGCGCCACGCGGATGGTGAATTCGCCGATGCGCTCGATGCCGGCGCGGATCTCGTCGCCGGGCTTGACCGGGCCGACGCCCTCGGGCGTGCCGCTGAAGATGAGATCGCCGGGATGGAGCGTGTAGAAGCTCGTCGCGTACTCGATCAGCCGCGCCACGTCGTAGACCATGCGGCGCGTATTGGAGCGCTGCCGCGCCTCGCCGTTGACCGTGAGCCAGAGCTCGAGCGCGTTCGGATCGGGAACTTCGTCGCGGGTGACCAGCCAGGGCGCGAGCACGCTGTACGTGTCGATCGACTTGCGAAAGCTCGGGAACTCGGGTCCGCGCAAGGTCATGTCGAGGCCGATCGAATAGCCGCAGACGTAGTCGAGCGCGCTAGCGCGCGGCACGCGGTTCGCCTCGCGTCCGATCACCACCGCGAGCTCGACCTCGTGGTCGTTGCGCCGCTCGGGGAAGCGCAAGGCGATGGCGTCGCCCGCGCCGACCAGCGAGCTGGGCGACTTGAGGAACAGTCCCCAGTCGGCGATGGTCTTGATGTCGCGCCCGTGCGCGATGCCCTGGTCGCGCTTCGCCTCGTCGATGTGCGCCTGGTAGTTGATCGGCGCATTGACGATCTTGGAGGGGTTCGCCACCGGCGGCCGCAACCGGATCTCGCCCAGCTTGCGGCGCGGGGCCTGCGGCGCAAGGGCCTTCGCCCTTTCCAGAACGGCGGGAAGATTCGCGATGAGGGCGTCGCCGTGGCGGTACGGCCATTGCTGCGGCGCAATCGCCGCCAGGGCCTCGCTCACGTCGAGCACAGCGCCGCCCTCGACGATCCCGAGGCGGTCATTGTCGAAGCGGCAGATTCTCATCGTTCAGAAGATCGCGAAGGATTGGTCGTAGATGCCAAGCGGCCAGCGTCCGCCGCAATAGAGGGCGTACTTGCGCAGGAACGGATGGCCGCTCGGGGCGCCGGCGGCGCGGGCAAGCCGCGCCTGGTAGGCGGCATGGCTCGCCGCACCGGCGGCGACGCGGATCAGCGCTGCGTCGGCGCACCCGGCCCGGGCGGCGGCCACCGCCGCCGCGCCGTGCAATTCGTCGTTCAGCGCAAGCCATTCCGGGTCTGCCGGATCGAGCCGCGCGCCGCACTCCAGGCGAGCGCGCTCTTCTTCTTCGGCGCGCCACCAGTCGTCCGACTGCGTGCGGCACAGCTCGTCGGCCTTCTTCCAGGTCAGCGCTTCGCGTACCGGCATGGCGGCATCCATGCCCAATCCGGCGAGATAGGCCGCGATCTCGCCGCGCTCATGCTCCCCGAGCGGCTCGCCTAGGGCGCTGAACCAGGCCTCCTTCATGCGGGAAGGGTAATGCCGAGGGGCTCGACCGTGCTGCGCGCGCGCGCCATGTAGTCGGCGCGCATTTCTTCGTTGGAGCGCAGCTTGATGCCGAACTGACGGTAGAGCTGGTTGTTGCGCGAGCCGCTCGCGCCGAAGAACTTCGGCACTTCCGGGTAGAAGCCGTTGACCGCTTTCTGCACCCGCGCGCGGCCCTGCTCGGTTTCGACCAGGTCGACGCAGAAATCGAGGCCGAACTGGGCGTGGAACTTCTCCTCCGGCATCGTGGTGCGCGCAATGTTGCGCAGCGGCACGAAGGAGCAGTGCAGCAGGTCCTCGACCTGGAGGATCTCGGCGAGGTCGCCGAGCATCTTG
>DATBSZ010000243.1:0-8746 GCA_036559525.1 Burkholderiales bacterium | reverse complement strand
TCGCCTCGGCGTGGCCCGGCGTTTTCGCCGTGAGCTCGATGACGTAGCCGTTGGGGTCGCGCAGGTAGATCGAGTGGATGAAGCCGTGGTCGGTGATGCCGCGCGTCTCGATGCCGGCCGCGCGGCCCTTGGCGAGCATCTGGGCGAGCGCGGGCTCTTCCACCTCGAGCGCGATGTGCAGGTCGTAGTCGTGCTGGTCCTTGAACTCGAACGGCCGGTCGGGCGCCTCGAAGAACGCGAGGTAGGAACCATCGCCCATCTCGTAGAAGGTGTGGAGAGTGCGGGTCTTGCGCCCGGTCATGGTCTCCTCGATGTCGAGCGTGCAGGCGAGCTTGAGGCCGAGGAAGTCCTCGTAGAAGGCGCGCGTCTCTTCCGAATCGCGGCAGCGGTAGGCGTTGTGATGCAGTTTCTTGATCATGGTCACACCACTTCGAACTTGGCGTCCTTCATCGAGCCGGCGAACCCGTAGAACACCTCGTGCACCTTGTTCCAGGTCTTGAGGCCCTTCATGCGCTCGTACCAGCGCTTGAGGTTCGGGTACGGTCCGAAATCGGCGCGGATGAATTCCGCCAGGCTGACGAAGGAGGAAGCGAAGTAGTCGGCGATGGTGATCTGGTCGCCGCAGAGATACTGCTGTTTTCCGATCAGGCTCTCGTCGAGGATCTTCATCCAGCCCTTCGCGCGCTCCTGCGCCCAGGCGAGCTGGCCTTTCTGGTGCGCGTCGCTCGGCCGCTTGTGGAACGGGAAGATCTGCGGGTACACCAGGCCGTACGCGAGATCGCGGCAGAGCTGGGTGTTGATCCAGTCCATGCGCTCGTTGACGCGCGCGCGGGTGCGCAGGTCCTTCGGGTACGAAGGCAGCTCGAACTTCTCGGCGAGGTACTTGAGGATCGCGGAGCTCTCGGTGAGCCTGAAGTCGCCGTCCTCGAGCATCGGCACGAGCTTGCTCGGGTTCATCGCGGCGTACGCCGGCTGCATGTGCTCGCCCTTCATCAGGTCGACTACCTGCGTGTCCACCTTGAGGTTGTTCTCCTGGATGAACAGCAGCACCGGGCGGCTGGTGGTGGAGACGGGATGGTAGTAGAGCTTCATGTCACCCTCCTTCGGCTTCGGAATAGTCGATCAGCTTGGACTTGTATTCGGAGCGCGGCAAGCTTCTTGCGGCCACCAGCCTTATCTCGGTGGTCACGAGCAGGGTGTTGCGGATCTGCTCCTGAATCGCGCCGGCGAGCTGATGGTCGGCAACCTCGCCCTCGACCACCACCGGCAGCGGCGGGTCCTGGCGCACGCCGCGGCGGCGCGGCTTGACCAGCACGACGCCGGTGACGCGCGGCTGGAACTTGCCGACGATCTCGCGGATGGCAGAGGGAAAGACATTGACGCCGCGCACGATCAGCATGTCGTCGGTGCGGCCGATGCACCTGACTCTCATGGTTCTTCTCTTGCAGGAACATTCTGAAACCCAGACCTGCACGTGGTCGCGGCTGCGGAAACGCAACACTGGCGCGGCCTCGCGCCGCAGGTGCGTGTAGACCAGCTCGCCCTTCGCTCCGTCCTTGAGCTCCACCGGCTTGCCGGAATCGGGGTCGACCAGCTCGACGTGGATACTGCCGCCGCCGGAGAAGTGCATGCCTGCTTGCTCCGGGCATTCGCCCCAGAGCGAGGCCGCGACGTCGCCGATGCCCATGATCTCGTAGACGCGCACGCCCAGCGCGTCCTGCAGCTTCTTCCGGAAGCCGTCCTCGCCTCCGCCCGGCTCGCCGCCGACGATAACGCGCTCCAGGCTGCTCTTCATGCCGCCGAGCTTCTCGGCCACATGCAGCGCATAGGAAGGCGTCGCCCCGAGGCACTTCGGCTTGAGGTGTCGCAGCGCGGCGAGCAGCCTTTCCGTGTTGCCGACGCCGACCGGAATGTGGGTGCAGCCGATGGCTTCGAAGGCCGCGAGCGACGCTCCGGCGACGAACGGCCCGGCGCCGAAGGTCGTGACGACGCTGTCGCCCGCCTTAAGGCCGTTCTTCGAGTAGGTGTCGCGGCCGATCGCGCGCCAGTCCTCGACGTCGTTCCTGGTCAGCGGGATGTAGAGAGGCGTGCCGCTGGTGCCGCTCGTCGAGTAGATGCGCGCCACCTCGGCGATGTCGACCGCGGCATGGCCGCCGAGCGGCGGCGACTCCGCCTGGCTCGCGCGCAACTCGTCCTTCTCGGTGAAGGGCAGCGAGTCCAAGCGTTCGAGGCCGCCGACCGCCGCGGGCGAGTCGAATCCGGCGGCGCTCAGCTTGCGGCGATAGAACGCCGAGCGCTCGAACAGCCTCGCGATTTGTTCCCTATACAAGGTTATGATCGCCGCCCATGACCTGGTCGATCATAGCGCGTGATGCGAGCGGCGCGTTCGGCGTGGCGATCGCGACTCGCTTCTTCGCGGTGGGCGCGCTCTGTCCGCACGCGGAGAGCAACGTCGGCGCGCTCTCCACCCAGGCGCTGGTCAACCCGTACTACGGCAGGCATGGGCTCGACCTCCTGCGCGCCGGGATGCCCGCGCCCGAGGTGGTCAAGCACCTGATCGCGCCCGACGAGGGCCGCGAGCACCGCCAGCTCCACGTCATCGATATCGAAGGACGCATCGGCCAGCACACCGGCTCGAGCTGCGTCGGCTGGTGCGGCGCGGCCGCGGGAGACGGGTTTTCCGTGGCCGGAAACATGCTTTCCAGCGAGAAAGTCATTCGTGAAACGGCCAGGGCTTTCGAGAAATCCAGGAAGCCTTTCGCCGAACGGCTGATCGCGGCGCTCGAAGCGGGTGAAGCCGCTGGCGGCGACAAGCGCGGCAAGCAATCGGCGGCGCTCCTCATCCATTCGACCGAAGCGTATGCCGAGCTCAACCTGAGAGTCGACGACCATGCCGACCCGCTCAAGGAGCTGAGGCGCCTTTACGTAAAGGCGCACGAGCGCTTCGTGCCCTACCTCAAGTGCAGCCCGAGCAAGGAGCGGCCGTGGGGAATCCTCGATCGCGACGAGATCGAGAAGGAGATCGCGAGCCATAAGAAACCTTCTTGAGGTGCGGGGGCTGCGCACGCACTTCGCCTCCGAGCGCGGTGAGGTGCGCGCGGTCGACGGCGTCGACCTGAGCCTCGCGCGCGGTCGCACGCTCGGCATCGTCGGCGAGTCGGGCTGCGGCAAGAGCGTCACCGCGCTTTCGATCATGGGCCTCGTGCCGCAGCCGCCGGGCCGCATCGCCGGCGGCGAGGTGCTGTTCGAGGGCGAGGACCTGCTCAAGCTGCCCGCGCGGCGCATGCGCGACCTGCGCGGCGACCAGCTCTCGATGATCTTCCAGGAGCCGATGACCTCGCTCAACCCGGCGTTCCCCGTGGGCGAGCAGGTGGCGGAAGCATTGTTAAGACACAAGGATGTCTCACAAAACGAGGCAGAAGATAGCGCGGTCGAAATGCTGCGCCGCGTGCGCATCTCTTCGCCCGAGCGCCGCGCGCTCGACTACCCGCACCAGCTCTCGGGCGGCATGCGGCAGCGCGTGATGATCGCGATGGCGCTCGCCTGCAACCCGAAGCTGCTGATCGCGGACGAGCCCACCACCGCCCTCGACGTCACCATCCAGGCGCAGATCCTGGAGCTGATGCGCGCGCTGCGCGCAGAACTCGGCACCGCGATCGTCCTCATCACGCACGACCTTGGCGTGATCGCCGAGCTCGCCGACGACGTGATCGTGATGTACGCCGGAAAGGTGATCGAGCGCTGCACGGCGGAGCGCCTTTTCTCCGAGCCGCAGCACCCGTACACCGTGGGCCTCCTCGGCTCGATCCCGCGCCTGCACTTGCAGCAGGAGCGCCTGAGTGCGATCGAGGGCTTCGTGCCCGATGCGTCGGCGTTCCCGGAGGGCTGCCGCTTCCACCCCCGTTGCCCGTTCGCGGTCGACAAGTGTCGTTCTGAAAATCCCTCTCTCATCGAGATCGAGGCGGGCCATCACGCCGCCTGCTGGCGGGCGCCGCTGTGAGCGAGCCCCTCCTGAGGGCGGACAGGCTGGTGAAGCACTTCCCGGTCCGCACCGGGCTCTTCGGCCGCGCGCGCGGCGCGATCCAGGCGGTGGACGACATCAGCTTCGAGCTCTACCCCGGCGAGACGCTGGCGCTGGTGGGCGAGTCGGGCTGCGGCAAGTCGACCGCGGGAAAGCTGCTCCTGCGCCTGCTCGATCCCACCGCGGGCAACGTCTTTTTCCGCGGGAAGAACATCCTGGGCTTGGAAGAGCGGGAAATGCGCTCGCTGCGGCGGGAGATGCAGATCATCTTCCAGGACCCCTACGGCTCGCTCAACCCGCGCATGACCGTGGGGGACATGCTGGAAGAGCCGCTGCGGCTGCATGGGTTGCACACAGGAAAAGAACGTGAAAGAACAAAAGAGCTCCTCGGGCTCGTCGGCCTCGCGCCCGACCACGCCCAGCGCTACCCGCACGAATTCTCCGGCGGCCAGCGCCAGCGCATCGGCATCGCGCGCGCGCTCGCGGTCGAGCCGCGCCTCATCGTGTGCGACGAGCCGGTGTCGGCGCTCGACGTCTCGATCCAGGCGCAGGTGATCAACCTGCTTCAGGACCTGCAGCGCCGGTTCGGCCTCGTTTACGTGTTCATCGCCCACGACCTCGCAGTGGTGAAGCACATCGCGACGCGCGTCGCAGTGATGTACCTCGGCAAGATCGTCGAGCTGGCGGACAAGAAGGCCCTCTTTGCCGCGCCGCGCCATCCCTATACCCGCGCCCTGCTCTCCGCGATTCCGGTGCCGGACCCCTCGTTGAAGAAAGGCCGCACCGTGCTGCAGGGCGACGTCCCCAGTCCCTACAACCCGCCTTCGGGCTGCCGCTTTCGCACCCGCTGCCCCTACGTTCGTCCTCTTTGCAGTACACAGGTTCCGGTTCTTGAAAACGGCGTAGCCTGCCACTTCTGGAAAGAGATAGAGCCCTTTGCGGCGGCTTCCCAATTGACGGCAGTCAATGAGAGACTGCTGCGCCTTCAGGCAGCGTTCCGATCTTGAGGAGGTATCGCATGAAAACCGTCTTGCTCGCCGCGCTGTTCGCATTCTCGGGGCTCGCTCAGAGCCAAACCCTCCGCATCGGCCTCGCCGAGGATCCCGACGTCCTCGACCCGTCGATGGCGCGCACCTTCGTCGGCCGGATCGTGTTCGCGGGGCTGTGCGACAAGCTCTTCGACCTCGACGAGAAGCTGAACGTCGTCCCGCAGCTCGCCACGTCCTACAAGTGGTCGGCCGACAACAAGTCGCTCGAGATCAAGCTGCGCGACGGCGTCACCTTCCACGACGGCGAGAAGATGGACGCGCAGGCGGTCAAGTACAACCTCGAGCGCCACAAGGACATGAAGGGCTCGAACCGCCGCGGCGAGCTGGCGGTCGTCTCGAGCGTGGATGCGGTGGACGCCGCCACGGTGCGCATCAACCTGTCGGCGCCGTTCGCGCCGCTGCTCGCGGTGCTCACCGACCGCTCCGGGATGATGGTGTCGCCGAAGGCTGCAGAGGCCAGCGGCGATAAATTCGGCGCAAAGCCGGTGTGCTCGGGCCCGTTCCGCTTCGTCGAGCGCATCGCGCAGGACCGCATCGTGCTCGAGCGCTTCCCGAACTACTGGAACAAGGGCCAGATCCACTTCGAGCGCATCGTGTACCAGCCGATCGTCGACGCCACGGTGCGCCTCGCCAACCTGCGCTCGGGCCAGCTCGATTTCATCGAGCGCGTCGCGCCCTCCGACGTGCCGAACCTCAGGAACGACAGTCGCTTCAAGCTCGCCAAGATCGTCGAGATCGGGTACCAGGGCATCACGATCAACGTCGGCAAGAGCGACCTGGCGCAGAAGAACCCGCTCGGCAAGGATCCGCGCGTGCGCGAGGCGTTCGAGCTCTCGCTCGACCGAGACGCGATCGTCAAGGTGGCGATGGAAGGCGAGGCGCAGGCCGGCAACCAGTGGGTCGCGCCGTCGAACCGCTTCTACGGAAAGAGCGCACCGCTACCGAAACGCAACGTGGCGCGCGCGAAGCAGCTCCTCAAGGAAGCCGGGGTGCCGAACCCGAGCTTCACGCTGATGACGCCGACCACTTCCGACGCGCAGCGCATTGCTCAGATCGTCCAGGCGATGGCGAAAGAGGCCGGCTTCGACGTCAAGATTCAGTCGACCGAGTTCGCTACCTCGCTCAACCTCGCCGACAAGGGCCAGTTCGAGGCCTACGTGCTGGCGTGGAGCGGGCGCGCCGATCCCGACGGCAACCTGCATACCATGCTCGCCTGCAAAGGGCCGACCAACTACGCCGGCTACTGCAAGGAGGACGTCGAGTCGCTGATCAACACCTCGCGCACCTCGCTCGACCCGGGAGTGCGCGCAGCGGCCTACGACAAGATCGCACAGCAGGTGCAGAAGGACCGGCCGATCGTGTATCTCTTCCACCGCCACTGGCTCTGGGCGCACAACGCAAAGCTCAGCGGCCTGCGCACGGTGCCCGATGGCATGGTGCGAGTGCAGGGTTTGAAGATGAACTAGGATGTTGAATTACCTGCTGCAGCGCCTCGCGACGATCGTTCCGACGCTGTTCTTCGTCTCGGTCCTGATCTTCGGGCTGCAGCAGCTTCTTCCCGGCGACCCGGCGATCGCGCTCGCGGGAGAAGAGCGCGATCCGGAAACAATCCGGTATCTAAGAGAAAAGTTTCATCTGGACGAGCCGCTACCGGCGCGCTACTGGTATTGGCTTTCGGGTGTCATGCAGGGCGACCTCGGCGACTCGGTGCGCATCCAGAAGCCGGTCACCGAGTTGATCCTGCAAAAGCTCCCGGTCACGATCCAGCTCGCCGCCATGGCGATGGTCATCGCCCTCCTCATCGGCATCACTGCCGGCGTGATCTCCGCGGTGAAGAAGGACACGTGGTGGGACTACGGCGCCAACATATTCGCGCTCTGGGGCCTGTCCACGCCCAACTTCTGGCTCGGCATCCTGCTCATCCTGTTGTTTGCGGTGCAGCTCGGCTGGCTGCCGGCCTCGGGCTACGTCAGCCCGTTTGAGGATTTGAAGGCAAACCTGGCGGCGATGATCATGCCGGCGTTCGTGCTCGGCAACGCCATCGCCGCGGTGCTGATGCGCCACACGCGCAGCGCCATGCTGCAAGTCCTTTCTTCCGACTACGTAAGAACGGCAAGAGCGAAGGGGCTGGACGAGCGCGTCGTGGTGCTCAAGCATGCGCTGCGCAACGCGCTGATCCCGGTCATCACGCTCGGGGCGCTCGAGTTCGGCACGCTTCTTTCAGGCGCGGTGCTCACCGAGCAGGTCTTCACCATTCCCGGCTTCGGCAAGCTCATCGTCGACGCGGTGTTCAACCGCGACTACCTCGTGGTGCAGGGCGTGGTCCTCTTCACCGCCACGGTCTACATCACGCTCAACCTGATCGCCGACCTGGCTTATTTCGTCGTCAATCCGCGGATGCGGCACTGATGGCCGCCGTCGTCTTTCAAGAGCTGGAAATCTCTCCCCAACGAAGAGCCTGGCGACGCCTGTTTCGCCGCGGCGGCGCCATGGTCGGCCTAGCAGTCGTCACCTTTTTTGTACTGATTGCGATCTTCGCGCCGTGGCTCGCGCCGCACGATCCGCTCGGCACGAGCTGGAGCGCGGTGCGCGCCGCGCCGAGCGCCACCTACCTCTTCGGCGCCGACGAGCTCGGCCGCGACGTGCTGTCGCGCATCATCTGGGGCGCGCGCGCCTCCATTCTCGCCGGCGTGGTCTCGGTGTCGATCTCGCTCGCGCTCGGGGTGCCGATCGGCATGGCCGCGGGCTACCTCGGCCGCTGGATCGACGCGCTGATCTCGCGCATCACCGACGCGATGCTCGCCTGCCCCTTCCTGATCCTCGCCATCGCGCTCGCCGCGTTCCTCGGCCCGAGCCTCACCAACGCCATGATCGCGATCGGCATCTCGGCAACGCCGATCTTCATCCGTTTGACCCGCGCGCAGGTGCTCGCGGCGAAGTCCGAGGACTACGTCGAGGCCGCGCGCGCGCTCGGCAACCCGCACCTGCGCATCGCGCTGCGCCACATCTTCCCGAACATCGTCGCGCCGCTCATCGTCCAGGCGACGCTCGCCATCGCGGCCGCCGTGATCGCCGAGGCGAGCCTGTCGTTCCTGGGCTTGGGACAGCAGCCGCCCGCGCCGAGCTGGGGCAGCATGCTCAACACCGCGCGCAACTACGTCGACCAGGCGCCGTGGATGGCGATCTGGCCGGGCGTCTCGATCTTCCTGCTGGTGCTGTCCTTCAACCTGCTGGGCGACGGCCTGCGCGACGCGCTCGACCCACGGCATAAGTAACTGCAGCGGCCGCGAGGCCGAACAGCACGCTCACCGCGGCGATCTCTGGGTACCCATAGTCGGCCGGTGAGACCAATGCCAGCGGCGATAGCAACACGGCTGCGGTCCAGGCCAGGATGACTTTTGCCGGCGCTGCGTCGAAAGCCGCTGGCAGTGCGAGTACGATGCCGGCGACGCTCAACACGAAGTGGAGCACGCTTACCGCGCAGAACACCGCGAGCAATCGCATCACGCGAGCTTGCGCATCGTCACTCGCTGGACCGAGTTTCTTCGCAGCTTCTCCGGTTTTCGGATGACCCGGAACCCGGCTCGGCGGAAAAGCGGCTCGGTGCCGAAGTAGGCGTTGTCGTCCTTCGTGCGCTGCGCGCCCGCGCGCGGGTACGCCTCGACCGCGGGAGCGC
>DATBSZ010000242.1:0-15264 GCA_036559525.1 Burkholderiales bacterium | reverse complement strand
CGCAGATGAACAATCCGGTCAACGACTACAACCCTACTCCGGTCCGGGCTATCGTCTACCAGCCCGAGGCATAATCCGCCCATGATCCAGCGCGTGCTTTCCGCCCTCCTGGGTGTGCTCTTCTTGGTCGCCGTATTCGTGTTCACCTCGATCCTGGTTGCGATCGCCCTGACCGCCGGCCTGTTGCTCGCGGGCTGGGTATGGTGGCGCTCGCGGGGACGAGTGCCGGAGCGCCGCGGGCAGGTGATCGAAGGCGAATACCGCGAGGTGCGCGATCGGAATTATCATCTGCGGCCATGATCGAGGTAACCGTCAACGGCACTGCGCATCGGCTGGAAAAGCCCTTGCAGGTGCTGGGGCTGCTGGAGAAGCTCGAGCTGGTGGGGAAGAAAGTGGCAGTGGAGCGCAACGGAGAGATCGTGCCGAAGAGCGCGCACGCGAGCACCGTACTGGCCGACGGCGACCGGCTTGAAATTGTCGTGGCGGTTGGCGGGGGTTGATCTTGAAAGACTCTTTGAACATCGCAGGAAAGAGCTACGGCTCCCGGCTCTTGGTCGGCACCGGCAAGTATCGCGACTTTGCGCAGACGCGCGCCGCGGTCGAGGCCTCGGGCGCGGCGATCGTGACCGTGGCGATCCGGCGCACCAACATCGGCCAGAACGCGAACGAGCCGAGCCTGCTCGACGCGCTGCCGCCCTCGAAATTCACCTACCTGCCGAACACGGCGGGCTGCTACAACGCGGCGGACGCGGTGCGCACACTGCGCCTCGCGCGCGAGCTCCTCGACGGGCACGATCTGGTGAAGCTCGAGGTGCTGGGCGACCCGCAGACGCTCTACCCCAACATGCCGGAGACGCTGAAGGCGGCCGGCGAGCTGGTGAAGGACGGCTTCAAGGTGATGGTGTACTGCTCCGACGACCCGATCCAGGCGCAAATGCTCGAGCAAACGGGCTGCGTCGCGGTCATGCCGCTCGCTTCGCTCATCGGCTCGGGGATGGGCATCCTCAACCCGTGGAACCTTCAGCTCGTCATGGAGAAGGTCAAGATGCCGGTGATCGTCGATGCCGGCGTGGGCACCGCCTCGGATGCCGCGATCGCGATGGAGCTGGGCTGCGATGGCGTCCTCATGAACACCGCCATAGCCGCCGCGCGCGACCCGATCCGGATGGCGCACGCCATGAAGTTGGCGGTCGAAGCCGGCCGCGAGGCATACCTCGCCGGCCGCATGCCGAAGAAGCTCTACTCGGCGACGCCAAGCTCGCCCACCGAAGGAAAGATCGCACCGAAGGCCGCTTGAATCGGCCGATCCGCAGCTACGTTCTGCGCCAGGGCAGGACGACTCCCGCGCAGAAGCGGGCGCTCGAAGAGCTGCTTCCGAAGTACGGCATCCCGTTTTCCGACCAGAAGATTGTTTCCTCCCGGAGCCTGGTGCTGGAAATCGGCTCGGGGATGGGGGAAACGACAGTCGAGATCGCCAAGGCGCATCCCGACACGGACTTCATCGCGGTCGAGGTCCACGGCCCCGGGGTCGGAAGTCTCCTGAACAGGATTCATTCCGAGCAATTGAAAAATCTGCGCGTCATCCGCCACGACGCGCTCGACGTTCTCGAGCACATGATCGCCGACGGGTCGCTCGCCGCGATCCATCTTTTTTTTCCGGACCCCTGGCCGAAGAAGCGCCACCACAAGCGCCGCATGGTGCAGCCGGAGTTTGCCGCCCTGGCGGCGGCGAAGCTCGGGGAAGGCGGGATCCTGCACGCCGCCACCGACTGGCCGGCGTACGCCGAGCACATGAGCGAGGTGTTCTCGCGCGAGCCGCTCCTCGAGCCCGCGGCCGCGGGCTTTACCGCGAGGCCGGTGACGAAATTCGAATCACGCGGCCGGCGCCTCGGCCACCCGGTGAGGGATCTTCTGTTTCGTCGGCGAGGAAAAGCGCCAGCAGCTCGTTGAGGAAGCGCTGGCCGCGCGCCGTCGGCCGCACGCGGTTCCAGTCGCGCTCGAGCAAGCTCTGTTGTTCTGATTTTTGGAGCTGCTTCTCGAGAATCGTGAACGGCAGGCCGGTGCGCTCTTCGAACAGCACCGGCGGAAAGCCTTCGACCAGGCGCAGCGCGTTCAGCATGAATTCGAACGGCAGCTCGTGCGGCGGAACGACCCGATTTTCCACCGTAGAACTTCCTTGTAGATACGTCGCAGGCTGCTTCGCACGCTCGTGCCGGGTGATCCGGTCCGGGAAGCTGATCTTGCCGTGCGCGCCGGCGCCGATGCCGAGGTAGTCGCCGAACTCCCAGTAGTTGAGGTTGTGCTGGCAGCGGCGCCCGGGCCTCGCGAATGCGGAAGTCTCGTAGTGCTCGTAGCCCGCGCGTCCCAGGGTTTCTTCGATCATGACCTGCATGTCGGCACAGAGATCGTGCTCAGGCAGCGACGGCGGCCGGCTCCAGAACGCGGTGTTGGGCTCGATGGTGAGCTGATATGCCGAGATGTGCGGCGCGCCGGCGCGCGCGGCTTCCTCGATATCGGCGCGTGCCATGGCGACGCTCTGGCCGGGCAGGCCGTACATCAGGTCGATGTTGACGTTGTCGAAGCTGGCAAGCGCGGCCTCGATCGCACGGCGCGCCTCGCCGGGGCCGTGAATGCGGCCGAGCGCGGCGAGCATGCGCTCCTCGAAGCTCTGCACGCCGATCGAGATGCGGTTGACGCCGGCTTCGCGGAAGCCGCGGAAGCGCGCGGCCTCGACCGTGCCGGGATTCGCTTCCAGCGTGATCTCGGCGCCGGGCTCGAGGGTCATGCGGGCGCGCACGCCGGACAGCAGCGTGTCGATCGCCCCGGGCGAGAACAGGCTCGGCGTGCCGCCGCCGATGAACACGCTGACGAGGCGCCGTCCCCACACCAGGGGAAGCAGCCCCTCTAGGTCGAGCATCAGTCTTGCGACGTATTCGTTTTCCGGCAGCGCGCCCGCGCGCTCGTGCGAGTTGAAGTCGCAGTACGGGCACTTGCGCACGCACCAGGGGATATGGACGTAGAGCGCGAGCGGCGGCAGCGCGTCAAGCTTCGTCATTCAACAACCCTATCAGCTTGCGCAGTGCGATCCCCCGGTGGCTGATGCGGTTCTTGTGCTCGGGAGCGAGCTCTGCAGCGGTTTTTTGCAGAGAAGGAACGAAGAACAGGGGGTCATAGCCGAACCCGTTGGCGCCGCGCGGCGCGCGCGCGATCTCGCCCTGCCAGACGCCTTCGGCGACCAGCGGCCGCGGATCTTCCGGGTGGCGCAGAAAGACCATGATGCAGGCGTAATAGGCTTTTCGGTTGTCGCTCAAATTCAAGAGGATCTTTTGGTTGTTGCGAGCGTCACGCTCTTCGCGGCTGGCATCAGCGCCCGCGTAATAGGCCGAATGCACACCGGGCTCGCCGCCGAGGGCGTCGACGCACAGGCCGGAGTCGTCGGCGAGCGCGGGGAGCCCGGCGGCGCGGCTGGCATGACGCGCCTTGGCGAGCGCATTCTCGAGAAAAGTGGCGTGGGGCTCTCCGGTTTCGGCGATCCCGAGCGACGACTGAGGTACCAATTCCATCGAAAACTGCGCAAGCAATGCGCCGATCTCCCGCAGCTTGCCGGGGTTGGAAGAAGCCAGGACCAGCTTCACAGTCCGAGGGATTTTTTCTGGTGCTGGATCAGCTCGGCGATGCCGCCCGCGGCGAGCTCGAGCAGCCGGTCGAGCTCGGCGCGCGAGAAGGCCTCGCCCTCCGCCGTGCCCTGGACTTCGACGAAGCGCCCGGCGCCGGTCATGACCACGTTCATGTCGCAACCGCAGGCCGAATCTTCGCTGTAGTCGAGGTCGAGCATCGGCGTGCCCTTGGCCACGCCGACGGAGACGGCGGCGACGTGGTCGCGGATCGGCCACGCCTGGAGCAGGTTTTTTCCCTTCAGGAACGAAAGAGCGTCATGCAGAGCCACGAATGCCCCGGTGATCGCGGCGGTACGCGTGCCACCGTCGGCCTGGAGCACGTCGCAGTCGATGTGGACGGTCCTCTGCCCGAGCGACGCGAGGTTCACGACCGCGCGGAGCGAGCGTCCGATCAAGCGCTGGATCTCCTGGGTGCGCCCGGACTGCTTGCCGCGCGCCGCCTCGCGCTCGGTTCGGGTGTTGGTCGAGCGCGGCAGCATGCCGTACTCCGCGGTCACCCAGCCGCGCCCGCTCTCTTTCAGGAAAGCCGGCACGCGCTCCTCGACGCTCGCCGTGCACAGCACGCGGGTATCGCCGAACTCCACGAGCACCGCGCCCTCGGCGTGCTTCGTGTAGCGGCGCTGGATCCGGACGGGCCGCAGCTCCGCCGCGCGCCTGCCGTTCGGGCGGGTCAGTTCCATGTCATGGCCACCACGGAAACGTTGTCGCAGTCGGGTCCGGCGCTTACCTCGGCAACCGCGACGAGCTCCTGGATCGCTTCGGCGAGCGGCCGCGACGCTATCGCCTCCACCAGCTGCCGCTCGGTGAGCGGCCCCCAGAAGCCGTCGGAGCAGAGCAGCACGATGTCGTCGCGCTGGAGCACGACGCTCGTCACCGGCTCGATGCGCGGCATGTGGAAGCCGCCGAGGCAGGCGAGCAGCCGGTTGCGGTGCGGGTGCGTGGCCATCGCTTCCTCGCGGATGCGGCCCTCGTCGACCAGCCGCTGCACGATGGTGTGGTCGCGCGAGCGCGCGAGGACGCGGCCCGCGCGCAGCAGGTAGAACCGGCAATCGCCGACGTGGGTCCAGTACACGCGGTCCTCCTGCACCACGCAGGCGGCGATCACGGTGCGCGGGTTGTCCGGCAGCCTGCGCTTCTCTCCCTCGCGCACGATCGCCGCGTGCGCCGCCGCGAGCGAGCGCGGCAGGAACCCCGTCGGATCCTCGAGCCGCTGCCGCGCCTCTCCCAGGAACGCGGCGCCGAGGACGTCGACCGCAACCTGCGCCGCCACCTCGCCATGCATATGGCCGCCCAGCCCGTCGGCCACCGCCAGCAGCAGCGTGTCGGCCGCGCTCCAGTGCGCCACGCGATCCTCGTTGATATCGCGCGCGCCGACGACGCTAACCTGGACGATAGTCGGACTTTTTTCCAAGCAGGGCTTTCTGCAACGCCAGCACGCTCTGCGGTCGCTGCACGTGGATGAGATTCAGGCACCAATCGACGATCTCGAGCAGCTCCGGCTCGTACCGGCCGGCGAAGGCGCGGCTCGCCGGCACCAGGAGGTCGTTCTCCACCCGCGCATCCGCAGCCTGCGGCGCGGCGGCGCCGAGGCAGGCATACATCGTCGCGCCGACCGAGTAGATGTCGCTCCAGGGGCCGAGCATCTCGCGCGCGAGGTGCATCTCCGGCGCGGCGAAGCCCGGTGTATAGAGCGGCAGCTTCATGTCCCCGGCCGACAGCACCTGGCGCGCAGCGCCGAAGTCGATGAGCACCGGCGTGCCGTCGTCGCGCACGTAGACATTCGCCGGCTTGATGTCGAGGTGCAGGAGCTTGTGCGCGTGCACTTCGCGCAGGCCGTCGAGCAGCTGCGCGAAGGTGCTGCGGACCCAGAGCTCGTCGGGCGTGCCGCGGCGGTCCTTGATGTGCTCGTCGAGCGAGAGGCCGCTCTCGTAGCGCATCACGAGATAGACGGTGTCGTTGGCGCGGAAGAAATCGAGCACGCGCACCACGTTGGGGTGCTCGAGGTGGGCGAGCGCGCCCGCCTCCTCGAAGAAGCACTGCATGCCGGCACGAAACGCCGCCAGGTCATCCTCGGGAATCTGGGGATGGCGCTCACCGTTCACGCGCAGCGCGAGCGTCGAGGGAAGGTATTCCTTGATCGCGACCGGCGCGTCGTTCAGGTCGTGCGCCAGGTAGACGAAGGAAAAGCCGCCGACCGCCAGCAGGCGCACGATGCGGTAGTTCTGCAGAATCGAGTCGTCGGGAAGCGGCGTGTTGGCTTGCGATGGCATCTACCCTATGATAGCCCGCGCTTGTCCCTTCCCGTTCAAAGCATGACCGGCTACGCCGCGGCGTCGTCCGGTTCTCCCCGCGGAACGCTGAGCCTCGAGCTGCGTTCGGTGAACTCGCGCTTCCTCGACCTGCAATTTCGGATCGCGGATGAGCTGCGCGCGCACGAGCCGATGCTGCGCGAGCTGATCTCCGCCGGGGTGGCGCGCGGCAAGGTCGACTGCCGCCTGTCGCTCGCCGAAGGCGCGGCGGGCGCCAATCCTGCATTGAACGCCGAGGCGCTCGCGCGCCTCAAGGCGCTGGCCGAAGCGGCGAAAAAAGCCGTTCCCGACGCCGCGCCGCTGCGCATCGCGGACCTGCTGCGCTGGCCGGGCGTGATCAGCGAGCCCGCCGACGAGGAAAGCCTGCGCGCCTCGGTAGCCGGGCTGTGCCGGCGCGCCCTGGCGGATCTCGCCGCGGCGCGCTCGCGCGAAGGCGCCAAGCTCGCTTCCGGGATCGTCGAGCGGGTGCGCGTGATGCGCATCCGCGTCGATGACGTCGCGCCCCTGATGCCGCAGGCCATCGCCGCGTACCAGGAGAGAATCGCCGAGCGCCTGCGCGAGGCGATCGGCTCGGCCGACGACGAGCGCATCCGCACGGAAGTCGCCCTGTTCGCCGCCCGCGGCGACGTGGCGGAGGAGCTCGAGCGCCTGCGCGTGCACCTGGGCGAGGTCGAGCGCGTCCTCGGCGCCGGCGGGCTGGTCGGCAAGCGGCTCGATTTCCTCGCGCAGGAGCTGAACCGCGAGGCCAACACCCTCGCCTCCAAGGCGCTCAGCCAGGCGATCTCGGATTGCGCGCTGGAGCTCAAGCTCCTCGTCGAGCAGGTCCGCGAGCAAGTGCAGAACCTTGAATAAGCGAAAAGGGCGTCTCTTCGTCATCACGGCGCCTTCCGGGGCCGGCAAGACCTCGCTCATCGAGGCGCTGATGCGCGGCGATCCGACCCTGAAGCTCTCGATCTCCTATACCACCCGCGCTCCGCGGCCAGGCGAGAAAGACGGCGTCGACTATCGCTTCGTGGACGACGCCACCTTCCTCGCCATGCGCAGCCGCGGCGAATTCCTCGAGAGCGCCGAGGTGCACGGCTACCGCTACGGGACGTCGAAGGGGTTCATCACCTCGGCGCTCGCCAAAGGCGAGGACCTCATTCTGGAGATCGACTGGCAGGGGGCGCGCCAGGTGCGCGCGATCTACCCCGATTGCGTCGGCATCTTCATCCTGCCGCCGTCGATCGAGGAGCTCGAGCGGCGCATGCGCAGCCGCGGCCAGGACTCCGACGCCGTCATCCGCCGCCGCCTGGACAATGCGCGCGAAGAGCTGGAACACACCGGCGAGTTCGAATACCGTATAATTAACAAAGACTTCGACACCGCACGGCAAGAGCTGGCGGAAATCATCCGGAAGGAAAGAGCAAAACCCCATGGCGCGCATCACCGTTGACGACTGCCTGAAGAGAATCCCCAACCGCTTCCAGCTCACGCTGGCGGCGACCTACCGCGCACGCCAGCTCGGCGCCGGCGCCTCGCCGATGGTCGAGCCGAACCGCGACAAGTCCACCGTGATCGCGCTGCGCGAGATCGCCTCCGGCAAGATCGGCACAGAGGTGCTCAAACGCAACGCGATGGGGCCCAGTACGCCCAGCCTGTAAGTCAAAATCAGGGACAGACCACGTTTTTCCGCCTGACCTGGCCGGTCAGGAAAACGTGGTCTGTCCCTGATTTTGTTGGGGTCGGGTAATCTGACCCCATGGCGGCGACTGCGCCCCACCTCGACGACACCCGCTTCGGCTACCTGAAGCCGAAGGACGTCGCGCGGCTCGCCGAGGCCTACCGCTTTTCCGAAGCCGCGCACGCCGGCCAGACGCGGCAGTCGGGCGACCCGTACATCTCGCACCCGCTGGCGGTCGCCGAGATCCTGGCCGGATGGCACCTCGACGGCCAGACCCTGATGGCCGCGCTGCTGCACGACGTCACCGAGGACACTTCGGTCACCAAGGACGAGATCTCGGACACGTTCGGGCGGCCGGTGGCGGAGCTGGTCGACGGGGTCTCCAAGCTCGACAAGATCGAGTTCCAGTCGGCCGAGGACGCGCAGGCCGAGAACTTCCGCAAGATGCTGCTCGCCATGGCGCGCGACGTGCGCGTCATGCTGATCAAGCTCGCGGACCGGCTGCACAACATGCGCACGCTCGGGGCCGTACCCCCCGCGAAACGCAGGAGGATCGCCCGGGAAACGATGGAAATCTATGCCCCGATCGCGAACCGCCTGGGGCTGAACACCCTCTACCACGAGCTTCAGGAGCTCGCCTTCTCGCACCTCTACCCGACGCGCTTCAGGGTGCTCGCCAAGGCCACTAAGGCGGCGCGCGGCAACCGCCGCGAGATGATCGGCAAGACGCTGGATGCGATCAAGAAGAAGCTCGCCGACAGCGGCGTCCAGGCGACCGTGTTCGGCCGCGAGAAGCACGTGTACTCCACCTATCGCAAGATGATCGAGAAGCACCTCACGTTCTCGGAAGTGCACGACATCTTCGGCTGCCGCGTGATCGTGAGCGACGTTCCGGTCTGCTACCTCGCGCTCGGCGCGCTGCACGCGCTCTACAAGCCGATCCCGGGCAAGTTCAAGGACTACATCGCGATCCCGAAGGCGAACGGCTACCAGTCGATCCACACCGACCTGATCGGCCCCTACGGCGTGCCGGTCGAGGTGCAGATCCGCACCGAGCAGATGCACCGCCTCGCCGAATCCGGCGTCGCGTCGCACTGGATGTACAAGGACGACGCCGACAAGCTCTCCGAGCTGCAGAAGCAGACCCACCGCTGGCTGCAGTCGCTGCTCGAGATCCAGCACCAGTCGGGCGACCCGCAGGAGTTCCTCGAGCACGTGAAGGTGGATCTGTTCCCCGACGAGGTCTACGTCTTCACGCCCAAGGGCAGGATCCTGTCGCTGCCGCGCGGCGCCACCGCGGTCGACTTCGCCTACCACGTGCATACCGACATCGGGAACCGCTGCGTGGCGGCCAAGGTGAACGGCGAGCTGGTTCCGCTGCGCACGGAGCTGCGCAACGGCGACCGCGTCGAGATCATCACCGCGAGCCACGCCAAGCCGAGCGCCGGCTGGCTGCAGTACGTGCGCACCGGCAAGGCGCGCTCCAACATCCGCCACTTCCTGAAGACCATGCAGTACGAAGAGTCGGCCGGGCTGGGCGAGCGCCTGCTCGATCAGGCGCTGCGCGGCCTCAAGGGTTCGCTCGCCGAGGTCGACGACACCGCCTGGGAGCGCGTGGTGCGCGACGGCGGCGCGCGCTCGCGCGAAGAGCTGCTCGCCGACATCGGCCTGGGCAAGCGCCTGCCGGCGGTGGTCGCCCGCCGGCTTCTGAAAAAGTCCGACCTTGAGGACGGCAAGGCCACCGGCAGCGTCACGATCCGCGGCACCGAGGGCGTCGCGGTGCAGCTCGCCACCTGCTGCCGGCCGATCCCGGGCGACTCGATCGTCGGCTCGATCAAGAAGGGGCAAGGGCTGGTGGTGCACAACTCGGACTGCCCCGCGATCGTGCGCTCGCGCAAGAACGAGCCCGACCAGTGGCTCGACGTCGAATGGGACCCGCGCACCACGCGCCTGTTCCAGGCGGCGATCAACGTCACGGTCGAGAACCAGCGCGGCGTGCTCGCCAAGGTCGCCTCCGAGATCGCCGAAGCGGCTTCCAACATCGACTCGATCACCATGGAGGAAGACCGGATGGTCTTCACCACCATGCATTTCGTGCTCGAGGTGGCAAACCGCCAGCACCTCGCGCGCGTCATGCGCGCGCTGCGCCGCCTTCCCGATGTGAAGAAGATCTCCCGGACGCGGGAGTAGGTTCCGCCGTTACCAGGTACGCCGCAGGCTGATCGTGACCCCGGTACGCCAGGTGTAGAAGTCCACCAGCGGAGCCTCGGCCACGCCCGGATGGTTCTTGAAGTCGGTCGTGCCGTCGCGCACCTCCATGTACCAGAAGCGCAAGCCGACGCCGAGCTCGGTGCGCCGCATGATCTCGTAGCGCAGCTCGGCGTCCAGCTGCGCGCCCCAGCCCTCGCCTTCATCGATGATGTTCGGCACCGGCCCGAGGTCGGTGCGCAGGTGGTGGCTGTCCTCGTTGCGCATCTGGGCGTACGGCACCGCCGCCAGGTCGAGAGAGAGCCGGGCGCGCCCGAAAACGAAGTTGCCGGCGAATCCGACGCGCAACGCCCGCCAGCGAACCTTGTTGCTGATCACGTTGACGTCGCGGCTGATGTCGCCGCCGATGAAGCCGAGGTGGTCGCTCGCGCCGTAGGCATCGTAGTCCTCGGTCCATTGGCCGAAGCCGCCGAATACTCCGAGCGTGACTGCGCCTTCGCGCAGCACCCACTGGTAGCCCAGATCGAGCGTGCCGTAGCCGATGCGCCCCTGGGTCACCGACGAGGTGGTGTCCGAGAACTTGACCTGCCCGGCGTTGAAGTCCTCGTCGTCGAACGCGCCCCGGTTGACCTCGCCGATGCCGAGCGTGCCCTTGAGAAACAGGTTGTTGCGGAAGTTCTGGCGCCCGAAGAGCTCCAGCACGTTCGCATCCAGGTTCTCGTAGACCAGCACCGAAGTCGGATTGCCGAGCGTCGGATCGAGGCCCTGCGCATTGTGGCTGAGCTTGGTCTCGCCGGTGCTCACCCACCAGCGCACGCCGAGCTCGCCGCGTTGCGCGGCCGGCAACGCCTCCTCGCCGAAGGCATTCGCCGAAAAAACGAGCGCGAAGACTAGGGCTCGAACTCGCAACCCAGGCTCCGCAGCGTCTTCTCGTACCCCGCGCGGTTGTTGTCGTCCTTGCCGATGTCCTTGAAGGTCCGGGTCTCCATCTCGTGCTTGTCGTGCGCGAGCTTGTACACCGCCTCGACGTCGTCGTAGGGCACGCACAGCAGGCCGTCGTCGTCGCCGAGCACCAGGTCTCCTGGAGCGATCGCCATGCCGTCGAGCGCCACGGTGACGTTGATCTCGCCCGGTCCGTTCTTGTAGGGCCCGCGGTGCGTAACCCCCGCGGCGTACACCGGAAAGTCGTGCTTGCGGATGTAGCCCACGTCGCGCACCGCGCCGTTGATGACGATGCCGGCGAAGCCCTTCGCCTGGCAGTACGCGAGCATGCGCTCGCCGATGATCGAGTTCGTGAGCTCGCCGCCGGCGTCGACCACGAGCACGTCGCCTTTCTCGGCGAGGTTGAGCGCCATGTGCACCATCAGGTTGTCGCCCGGGGCGGTGCGCACGGTGAGCGCCGGCCCGGCCATCGCGCCGCCGGCGTGGTACGGGCGCAGGCGCGCGCCGCCCGCGCTCGTGCGGAACATGGAATCGCTGACGTTGGCCACCGGAATGCGGCGAAACTTCTCCACCCACACAGCTTCAACCCGGCGCTTGCGCTTGAGAACCCTGAACCCCGCTGGCATTTCCTTGTTCCTCCCTCGACGTGGACGTCGCAGTATAGCTGTCGCCAAATCCCGACAGAGTGCAACTTCACATCGCCTTTGCTAGGCTCGCCGGCATGAAAACCGAAGAATTGCTGTCGAAGCTGGAGCTCATCGAAGAGCAGGCGCGCCTCTCGCTGGATGAGCTCCCGCAGCATCTCGGGAAGGAGCGCCAGCGCATGATCATCGCGCTGGTCAAGCACATCCGCTGGGCGCTCACCGATCCGAACTCGCCAGCGCTCGTCGATCCCGAGGCCACGGTCCGTCTTCCTTCCTAGCAGCAGCCGCACCACCGCTTCTTTTTGATCGCGGGCGTGAGATGTGCCCGAGCGGCGTTGGTATCGCCTGACTAGAATTTCCGGAATTCCTGCTTTTCGAAAGAAGGAGCTCACATGAAACGCTTTGCTGTCTTCACCCTCACCCTTGCTGTCGCCGGCTGCTCCGCCGACAACCCGATGGGGCATCGCGAGATGGGCACGCTGATCGGCGCAGGCGCGGGAGCCGTGGTCGGCGCGGTGGCCTACGACAAGAACCGCACCAAGGGCGCGGTCGTCGGCGCCGTGGGCGGCGCGCTCGCCGGCGGCGCCGTCGGGCGCTACATGGACGACCAGAAGCGCGACCTCGAGAAGAACCTCGGCGCCGAGATCAAGTCCGGGCAGGCGCGCGTCGAGAAGCTCCCGAACGACGTGGTGCGCATCACCATGACCAACCAGACCGCGTTCGAGACCGATTCGTCCGAGATCAAGCCCGGCTTTCACAGCACCATGGACAAGCTCGCCGACGTCGTGGTGCGCTACGGCAAGACCACCCTCACCGTCGTGGGCCACACCGACAACGTCGGCTCCGACTCCTACAACCAGAGGCTCTCCGAGCGCCGCGCGCTGTCGGTCGCGCAGTACCTCGAATCGAAGCGCGTGAACTCCATGCGCCTCGCCACCTCCGGCAAAGGCGAGACCGTGCCGTTGGCGAACAACGCTTCCGAGAGCGGCCGGCAGGCGAATCGCCGGGTCGAGATTTACGTGGAGCCCGTAGTCCAGAGCTAGATTTCGCGTATCGTTGCCGGGTCGTGCTGGCTGTCACAGACGCCCTGGAGACGGTAGCGAACGATTGGCTCGCGAGGTTCGAGGGCGCTCTCGCGGATTGCGACGACGCGCTGCTGAAAACCCTGTTTCGTGCCGACAGCCACTGGCGCGACGTTCTCGCTCTGACCTGGGACATCGGCACGGTGAGCGGCGGCGACGCGGTCGCTGCGCAGCTGAAAACACACGCCGCCCAGGTCACGCCGACCGGTTTCCGGACCGATCCCGATCGCACGCCGCCCCGCGCGGTGACGCGCGCGGGCACCCGGTGTATCGAGGCGATCTTCCGCTTCGAAACCCCCGCGGGCCGGGGAAGCGGAGTGCTTCGTTTGCTGCCCGGCGAATCCAGAGCATGGACGCTGCTCACCGCGCTCGACGAGCTGAACGGGCTCGAGGAGCAGGTCGGCCTGCTGCGCCCCCGGGGCGAAGCGTACTCGCGCGAGTTCGCCGGCCCCAACTGGCTCGACCAACGGAAGTCCGCCGCCCAATACGCGGACCGCGACCCCGTGGTCCTGGTGGTGGGCGGCGGGCATGCCGGGCTTTCGATCGCCGCGCGGCTGGCGCACCGTCAGGTCGACACCCTGATCGTCGATCGCTGGCCGCGCGTGGGCGACAACTGGCGCAGGCGCTACCACGCGCTGACGCTGCACAACCAGGTGCACGTCAACCACCTGCCGTACATGCCCTTCCCCCCGACCTTCCCGGTGTACATCCCGAAAGACCAGCTCGCCAACTGGTTCGAGGCTTACGCGGAGGCGATGGAGCTCAACTATTGGGCAGGGACCGACTTCGAGGGCGGGACGTACGATCCGCGCGAAGAGCGCTGGTCGGTCGTGCTGCGCCGCCCAGATGGCGCCAAGCGCGAGCTGCACCCGCGCCACGTGGTGATGGCGACCGGCGTCAGCGGCATCGCGAACCTCCCCGATATTCCCGCCCTGCGCGGCTTCCGCGGCACCGTCCTGCATTCCAGCCGGTACGAGGACGGCGAGGCGTGGCGGGGCAAGAGCGCGCTCGTCGTCGGCACCGGCAATAGCGGCCACGACATCGCACAGGACCTGCACTCGAGCGGGGCGAAGGTCACCCTCGTCCAGCGCAGCCCGACGCTGATCGTCAATTGCGAGCCGAGCGCTCAGCTCGTCTACGGGCTGTACAGCGAGGGCCCGCCGCTCGAGGACTGCGACCTGATCACCGCATCGATTCCCTTGAAAGTCTCCAGGGAAGGTCACAAGCTCGCGACGGAGCACGCCCGGAGCCTGGACAAGCCTCTGCTGGACAACCTCGAGCGCAAAGGCTTCAGGCTATGTTTCGGCGAGGACGGCACCGGATGGCAGTTCATGTACCTCACCCGCGGCGGCGGCTACTACTTCAACGTCGGCTGCTCCGATCTCGTCGCCGAGGGCAAGATCGGGCTCGCGCAGTTCGCCGACCTCGAGCGCCTGCTCGAAGATGCGGATCTCGTCGTGCTCGCCACCGGCTGGAAGGGCCAGGAGCATCTGGTCCGCAAGCTGTTCGGCGAGGAGGTCGCCGGCCGCGTCGGCCCGATCTGGGGATTCGGCGACGGGCAGGAGCTGCGCAACATGTTCACGCGCACCGCGCAGCCGGGGTTGTGGTTCATCGCCGGAAGCTTCGCGCAATGCCGCATCTACTCGAAATACCTCGCGCTGCAGATCAAGGCCTGCGAGGCGGGCCTGCTGCCTAAAAATTTGGCAGGCCGTGGATTCGGTAGAGACCCTACGCCGACCGCTTCTCAATTGGCCTTACGGCGAGCCGAAGGCCCGTTGCCGCCAGGAGCGCCTTGAGACTGCGCAGCTCCGGGTTTCCCGACCTGGACAGCATTTTGTAGGTCGCCTCTCGCGTCAGTCTCGCTTTTCGCGCAACCCGAGCGATACCTCCTTGCGCTTGGGCGACTTGACGAAGCGCAACCATGATGGCGCCTTGGTCGCCGTCCTCGATCACCGCTTCAAGATATGCGGCCGCGTGCCCTGGGTCCTTTAGCTGTTCGATAAGCCAAGGCTCGTAGGGAACGCTAGCGGCGACCGCGCGGTTTCTCCTGCGCTGTACGCGCTTTGTAGTCGTCGAAGTACTCTTTGGCACGCTTGATATCCTTGTGCTGCGTCCGCTTGTCTCCTCCGCAAAGGAGGAGGATCACCACCTGCCCAAGCCGGGCGAAGTACACACGATATCCCGGCCCCCAATCGATCCTGAGCTCCATCACACCCTCGCCGACGGTCTCGGAGTCACCGAAGTTCCCTGCGCGTAGACGCGCAAGCCGGGCTTCGATGCGTATGACGGCTTGCATGTCGCTTACGCCTCGCAGCCACTCCTGGAATGGCCTTCTGCGCTCGGCGGTCTGATAGAACTGAAGCTCCACGGTAATTGTAACTTATAGTTCACAGATGCGCCAGAGCTTCCGTACCATTCCCCCAGCCCTTGACGCGCATGACATATTGAACGCACGAGGCGTGCGTTCGATGACGGGGCCGAGGGAAAAAGGCCGTGGCGCGCGACTAAGGGTTTGCGGCGGCTATCGAAAAGACGGTCACCGGTTCGGCGAAGCCGCTCGACCGAGGGATTCGTTTCGAATCAACGGCGCGACGCCTGGGGAACCTGGCGCGCCTTCGCGCGGGCGTCGTGTGGCAGAATCGGCGCGTGTATCGCGTCTCAACGGGAGGAGACCCGAAATGATCCGCCGATTCGCCGCAACCGCCGTCGTGGTCATGCTCGCCGCCGGCGCCGCATCCG